>DASZCR010000141.1:0-25301 GCA_035942915.1 Pyrinomonadaceae bacterium
CAGCCGCACGGCGGCGTGGTTCGTCTCCACTACGGCGTTGAACTGCATCGCGGCGTAACCTTGCTCACGCGCCCACGAGAGCGCGTACTCGCCGAGCGCGCGTCCAACGCCGCGTCCACGCGCCGCGTCGGCGACCATGAAGCTCGCAGTCGCTACGTGCGAGCCGGGGCCGGGGCGGTTCGGCCCCATCTTCGCCGTTCCGAGCACGCGCGTGCCGTCACAGGCGACTACCGTGTGGCCGGGTGACGGTTCCACCCAGACCCCGCGAGCCTGCTCTGGCGACCACGCAGGGTCGTAGGCGTAGGTTTCGCCAGCAGCGACGACCTCACGGAAAATCGCCCAGACGGAAGGCCAGTCTGCGTCGGTGTATTCTCGTATCAGCACGATGACATCTTAATCAGAGCACAGAGTCGGAGCCAGAGCAAAACCATTCCTGCGTTGCATCGTCACCCGCAGAAGCGTGCACCCGCAGGCGCTCTGCACTTGTTCCCTCGCCGTGCCGCTCGACGTTGAGCAGCCCCAAGTCTCAAAGCCTCTTCGCTTCATACAGGTCTCTGTATGAACGCACGTCATAAGCGGCGGCCGTGTAGGCTGACGGTCGTCTCCTTAACCCGTTTGACCTCTGCGGTCGAATCTCTCGACCTCGTCCCAATAGCGCGGCTGAATTAGCAATCGCCGCATCAGCGACCTGAGGCCGAGCACCTCAAGATACCTGTACCCGCCAACTAAGGCGGAGAAGGCGTCCGCCCGCCTGAGACCTAGCAGGCGACGCACACGCTCTGGCACCAGCAGTCCTTGCACACCGAGCAGCACATGGTATCGCCACGCGCCCAGATGCCGACGGTACTGCCCGTACAGCAGCGCGGTGTGTCTGCTGAAAGCTAAGTCGCGCGCGAGGTGAGCCTGCCTGTCGGTTCGCCAACGCGCGTAGTTCTCCGGCAGCTCTTCGATGTTCATCCCCTCGCCGACCCGCCTGAAGACGGCATACAGCTCTTCGCGCTCGGCCGCCGTGAGCGCCCCGTAGAGCAGTCGGTGCGCGCGCTCGGAGTAGTCGATGAGCATGTAGAGCACGTCCCTGAAAGCCCAGTCGGGGATGCTCTGCCCGCGCTCGCGCTCGACCGCGCCGTGAATCGCGTTAATCCTCCCAAGCGTCCGCCCCGCTGTTTCTTCGTCCGCGAAAACTATCTCCTGCGCGTACCGTACCGTCGAGAACAGTCGTCCGATGGGGTCACTGGGTATCTTGCCGGTGAAGAAGAGCCAGTCAACCGCCCGGTTCAAGGCGAACTCGGCGGCCGAGCCTGCGAAGACGAGCAGGACTAGCTCCGGGTCGCCCCAAATCTTCCTGACGACCGAATTGTGCGGGACGAAATCGGACTTCATCGATGACTCCTTCATGAATAGACGACTACTGCGTCCACACCGCTCCCTTCTGCCGCACGAGAATAAACAATGCCAGAGTTTGATGATGTTATTGAGGTACTTATACCTCGCTCGACGGAACCTACGGACGCTCTTTGCTTGAAGTATTCATGGACGATGGAGGGTAAACTCCGTCCAGCCGCGTGTCAAAACTACTGCCCCCTATTTTTCCGGGTAGGAGGGCGACAAGACCTGAAAAGCTATTCTTGCAACACAGCCGCAATTCAAGCCAGCGCGAAGTCGAAGTGCCGGGCATAGAGAATAGTCATCAGCGTGAGCAGGATGAGCATCGCTGTGCGCAACGCGTTATCGACATGCGTGTTGCGCCCCGCGACGGCCAGCACTATGAAGGCCGGAAAGAGCACCATTGAGTAGCGCCCCTGCGAAGCGAGTTTCACGTTCGAGAGCGCGATAAAGCTCGCGGCGAACACGTAGGCTGCGAGAGACCACTGTCGCCACCTGAGTAGCACCACCCCGCCCGCCAGTGCGCCCGCGGCGCCGAGAAAATTAAGCAACCGGAAGTCCCAAGGCTCTACAATTAAGAGCGGCTCAGACAAGTAGCCGAACAGCGTCTTGAGGAAGAACTGTGGGCGGCGTCCCCAAGCCCCTGCGATATTGTCCCTGAAGGCCAAGGCATTGCCCGTCGTCTTGTAGAGGAAGTACATGAAACACAAGAGTCCCGAAGGTATCAGTAGCAGTGGGAGAAAATTGAGACGCGGTCGAAAGCTGCGATATGTCTCCCAGTAGAGCACGGCGAGCGCGGGTAAAAGCAGCACGCCCGTGACTCGTGTGGCCGAGGCGAACGCGCCGAGCAAACCCGCCAGAAGCCATCGCTCGCGCTTCGCTGCGTAAAAGCTGCCGACCGTCAGCATCAGGAAGAGCGACTCCGTCATCGGCACCGAGAAGAAGTAACTCAGGGGAAAGGCTGCTACATAGAAGACAGTTCGGCGCGCGTCAGCGTCATCGAACCCGAAGGCTCGCGCCGTTCTGAAGAGCAGCACGAGGGCGACTAAGAAGAAGGCGTTAGAGAGCGCAACGCCGGTCAACTCAATATCGCCGGTGAGGCGCGAGACGTAGCCGATGAGCAGTGGGTAGAGGGGGAAGAAGGCCCAGTTGTGGAGCCTATCGTCCGCAAAGGGAAGACGTTCATATCCGTCTCGCGCGATGCCTGCGTACCAGACGGTGTCGGCGACGCTGACCGTCTGGTCTATGATGCGCGCGAAGGCGACGTGTCGGACTGAGATTCTCCCGTTGTAGAACTCCACCTGCGGGTCGGGCTGAAAGACTGTGAGATGTGCGCTCAGTATGAAGAGTGAAAAGATGAGGCCACGTGATAGTGCGAACGCGAAGAGGGCAGAGTGTAAGCTACGGTCGCGCGCAAACGACAGTAGCGCGCCTTTCAGGCGTTGCTGTAGCATCCGCGTATGATAGTGATGTCTTCATCGGGCGGTCAATCAACAGATACCGGCGTCGGTCAGCGGCGCGCTTACTCAGCCGAGGCGATACTCCGGAGTGAATGGTGGCAAACAGTGGAGGCCGGAAGCAATGCTCATCTCTGTCGTCGTACCCTGCTACAACGAGGAGCCGGTGATACGCGAGACGCATAGGCGTTTGCGCCTGACGCTTGAAACGCTGACGGAACTTGACCACGAGGTTGTATATGTGGACGACGGTAGTAGTGACGCGACGGCCGCGCTGCTGCGCGAGTTGCAAGCCGAGGATGAGCATGTACGCATCGTCCTTCTGTCGCGGAACTTCGGCCACCAGATGGCTGTCACCGCCGGGCTGGAACATGCCGCAGGAGACGCCGTAGTTGTGATAGATGCAGACCTCCAAGACCCACCCGAAGTCATCCCGGAGATGGTCGAGCGTTGGCGTGACGGCTACCATGTCGTTTACGGTCTGCGCACAGACCGCGAAGGCGAGACGCGCTTCAAACTGTGGACGGCGAAGTTGTTCTATAAGCTGATGAGCCGCTTGTCGAGGACGAAGATACCGCTCGAAGTGGGCGACTTCAGGCTGATGGATAGCAAGGTCGTTGAATCGCTGCGAGCGATGCCGGAGCGCGACCGTTTTCTGCGCGGCATGATTAGTTGGGTCGGCTTCAGGCAGGTAGCGGTGCTCTATCGCCGCTCCCCGCGCTACGCGGGCGTCACGAAATATTCACTGGGGAAGATGGCGCGCTTCGCCGTGGACGGTGTGGTTTCATTCTCGTCGGCCCCGTTGCGGCTTGCCATCTGGACAGGCTTTGCGGCCATCGGCGTAGCACTGCTCGGCATCGTCTACGCTCTCTTCGGAAGGTTTATTACCGGGGATGTGGTGCGCGGGTGGGCGTCGCTCTTCGTGGCGGTACTGTTCATGAGCGGCGTACAACTCATCTGCATCGGGCTTATAGGTGAATACATCGGGCGCATTTACGGCGAGGTCAAACACCGTCCCTTGTACTTCGTGCAGGAGCGGCTCGGCTTCACAAACACACCGCGCCATACGCACGAGAACAGAAAAGCCGAAGCAGAGCAGCGTTAAGCAGAGCTTTCATCCACAGGGCTTGTCTATATCGGCGTTTCGGCGCGGCGGGTGATGCTGCGCGTTAGACCCTGAGAAGGACATCAAACTATGATTCTCCTGCCTCATCCCTGATGCCCGGCCGTGGAGGTGTGACGTTCATCAGGTGTCGAAAGCTTTCATGCCCTTTTAATATCAGGCTGAGCAGTTGGGCAAGCGCGAGGGGCGGCGTCGTGTCCGCCACGAAGCGATAACGGAAGAGCGTTTCGCGGCAGTCGCTCTCTACAATCAAGAACGCACACTCGCGCTCGTCGCCAACGGAGAGATATACAACCACCCCGAACTTCGAACTCTCTGTAGCTGAGCGAATACCGGCAATACCGACGGACGCAGAGCAGGATGACATCGGGTGCGTAATGACGCCGCTTGAATGGGGAAGAATTGCGTCTCATGGGTGAGTAATGAATCGGACGTGTGATGATAAAGAAGCAGGATGATAGTCGAGAAGCAGTTTTTGAAACACAACCCGATGTTCTTCGGTCTACAACCGCCGTTTCCAAAGCGGCAACACGAAGCCAACGAGAGAACTTAGCTTAAGACCCGGCTCCTGCCCCCGCCTCTTTGAGCCATTTCTCTTGATTCACACCAAACGCAAGTAGCCAGAAGATTGTTGCGGCTGAGCCTAACAGACCGAAGAGTGCGACGATGGGAAACGCGCGATACCCAAGTGGTGGATAGAGGAAGGTCAGCCAGCCTATGCCTGCAACGAACGACAGCACCCCCAGCCAGCGCGGCAGAAACGTGGAGCGGAAAACCAAATAGCTGCCCAGAAGGGTCGAAAATCCGAAAAGTCCCAAAGCCGCACCCGCGCCCTGATCATTCACTTTAAGAAGAATGAGCGCCACGGATTGCAATTGTTCGGCACTGAATCCTGCTAAAGCCGCCGGGCGTCCCAGCACGAACAATGGAGCGATATAGAAAACGCGGGCGAAGGTCTTGATGATGCAGCCGGTGATTTCCAGAAAGAGCGCCAGCAGAGCGACGGTTCTGTTTACAGGCTTCATCAACTGGTAGAAGAGCACTGCACTCACAATCTGGCACGTCATCTCGATAAGATAGACGGTGAAGCCCAACTGAAACAGGCTCTTGTGCGCCATGATATTGGTTGCTGTAGCCGCAGCGTCGCTGAAGTTGATAAGTCTTTCGCTGACGAAGCCCTGAGCGAATATTCCTGTCAAGATGGTGAGCAGAAAAAACAGACCTGTCATGCGCGCGAGAAAACGTGGGGAAGACTGTGTGTTGCGTGATGTCATTGGTAGTCCAGTCATCGTGAATCGTATGTAGAGAAACGACGATAGTTTGCGCGTTCATACAAAGAACGGTTGGCGGGACGAGAAGGTTCACTCGAAGGCATAGAGGCGCGCCGGGTGGCATCCGGCCAATCATTTTGTACGTTGAAACTCGGCCCGCAACTCGACCGGCTTACCGTTCGGCATCACGAAAGTCAACTCTATGGCGTGCTTGTTCGCGTCAATCATAGTGAACATCATGCGCTTCACCAATCCTCCCTGCGTGCTACCGGCGACATCAAGGAGAGTGAACTCGATTGTCTTTCCATCCGGCGAGATTTTCCCCTCCAAGCGCGCACGATTTCCGCCGTCACAATAATGGGTCGCGAGCAAACGCTCTCCCTCCACGTAGAACATAGTAATTTCATGGTCAGGGGGGCGCTTTCCATCTCCGTGCGCCTCATGCAGAAGTGCGGTACGACTCGATGCGGGGCGAATTGTGACATCGAGCGGTATACCCATAATCGTACCTTGCCACGAACCCGTCAGAGTTTTCATTTGCTCTAAAGCCTTCTGCGCGTCCGACGGCGCGGCCGCGTTGGTTGGGCGCGACACCGTCTGAGCAACAGACGTTCCGTGCCCCGTCATCATCATCAGGCAAATCAGAATTGTCGGCAGAAGAGTTGCCGTCCGCAGCCCGAACAGCTTGAAGAGCCGTGCCGTGCGGTGATTAAGCTCATCAGGAGAGCCTCCATGCTCCGCATTGTTTTGAGTAAAGTTGACTATTGCTTGCATCTTTTTTTCCTTTCGGTTTGAGAGAAACTGTTTCCCAGCGCGCTTTGAGAGCCTATAGTTTTTGAACTCCCAAGTCTCCACACGCTGTAATCAGATTGTAAAAAGTTGTACCGAGAGGAAGATGACTGTTTCTCGTTTTTGAGACGAGTTGAATGAGCGAGGATAAACTGCGGGATTGATTCGCTGCCGTTTATTCTCTTGGGGTCTAATACCCCGCAGCTTGCTGCGCTAAACTGCGTGCGTGAGCAAGTTCATTCAGTGGCCTAGAGCACGGGAGAGGTGCTCATTTAATGTATGAATTAGTGTTAAGGAAGGAGCCGCAAAGGAGATGGGCGTGAACTCAATCGCCACCTCTAACGCCCCGCCGACTTCACGCCCGCGCGCGAGTTGTGTTGAACAACTCAGGGGTAAAGCAGGAAGGGCTTGCGGCTCTCGCGGAACTCCGCGGCCTCGCGCTCCCACTCCTCTAGTAGTGAATTGAGCCGGCCGCCTTCGATGGCGAGCCTCACCTTGTCCGACCCCGTGAGGCGGTCGATTGTTCCCGTCCACGCGAACTCGCGCGGGTGCCGCCGACGGATCTCGTCAATGAGCAGGAGCGAGGTGCGGACAGGCCGGTACGCCCGCCGGTCTGTGACGGCGAAGCGGAGCGCCGGGATGGTCATCCCCCCGTGCTTGGCGGCCGTCGGCGCCACCGCCATCGTGATGGCTTCGAACCGGACGCCCGGCAGCCGTCGCTCATTCATCACACGCGCGACCTCACGCGCGTCGAGCCACGGTGCGCCGACCTGCTCGAAGGGCCGGTCGGTGCCCCGCCCCTCCGTCAGGTTGGTGCCCTCGAAGTAGACCGTTCCCGGATAGCTTGTCAAAGCGGCCAGTGAGCGGAGGTTCGGCGAGGGGTTGACCCACGGCAGCCCGGTCTCGTCGAACCACTGCGACCGCCGCCAGTTCGCCACCCGCGCGACGATGAGGTCACAGCCTATCCGGTACTTCCGGTTAAAGAGGGTGGCGAGTTCGCCGACCGTCATCCCGTGCCGCGCCGGGATGGGGTACATCCCGACGAACGATTTGAACCGGGGGTCGAGCAGGGCGCCCTCGACTATCTCGCCGCCGATGGGGTTGGGGCGGTCGAGGACGACGAACGGGATGCCCTTCCTCTTCGCCGCCTGCATCGCGAGCGCCATCGTGGAGACGTATGTCCAGGTGCGCCCGCCGACCTCCTGTAGGTCGTAGACCAGAACCTCGACATCCTTCAGCATTTCTGGCGTTGGGCCGCGGTCCTCGGACTTGTAGAGCGAGTAGATGGGGACGCCCGTCTTCGGGTCGGTCTCGTCTACGACCCGCTCGCCTGCCTCCACGTTGCCCCGGATGCCGTGCTCGGGCGCCAGCAGGGCGACCAGTTTTACGTCCTTGTGCTTCGCGATGAGGTCGATGTCCGAGTTCCGCGAACGGTCGATCCCGGTGTGGTTGGTGATGAGGCCGACCCGTTTCCCGCGGAGCGAGCGCGGCACGTCGGCGAGAAAAGTCTCGATGCCTGTCCTCACCGGCAACACAGAGGCGTGCGCCGTCGCGCCCGCAGCCCTCGCCGAGTCGGCGGGTGACGCCAAGGGCCGAGCCAGCGTCGTCACGCACGCGACGAGCAGCAACAAGGCGAGAGTAAGGGTCTTCCGACGTAGACAGGCACACGCGCCAAGACCGCAAACGAAGGCGGAAGCGGCGGCCGCGAGGGTGGATGAAGATGACATAACTACCAACCGGATGTAGGTTTGACAAACGCCTCTGCTCAAGTTAGGCGATACATTCTATAACAGATTCGGCGCGCGATGAGTGACGTGTCGTGCAGCTTATAACGGCAATTATGTTACAGCGCCCTGCCGCCAGCTTGACATCCTTCCTGACCGTAACTAGAGTATCCGCGCTTCACTGGATGACGCGCGCGTCCCACACCGCCGTTGCCTGTGTCATAGACGCAAGTCTTTAGTTCACTTTCCCTGAAACAGTTAGCCTTGTCCGCCAAGTTGCAAGCCACGAGCCTGCTCGGACTGTTACATCATTTCCATTTACAAGGACTGAACCCTCATGCCTTCCACCCCTCGCCTCCGGCACTACGTGTGTTTCGCCATCTTCGTGTTGACCCTTCAGTTCGCCTACGTTCCGCCCGCTGGCGCCCAACTTCAACCGCCCGGCGCCCCGACGATATCGGCGTCTGTCGCCCCCCGGAAAATCACCGTCACGTGGAACGTCGTGCCCGACGCCAGCCAGTACACGGTCTGGCGTGCAGTGGGCGGCGGGGGCTTCGGCATCCTCGCCACAATCAACAACGGCTCTACCACCTCGATAGTTGACTCAGGTCTCCCCAACAACTGGTATTACAGGTATTACGTAGTTGCCTCCAACGGCGCAGGCTCCGGCCCTCAGTCGAACATCGTGGCCGCGCAGACGCCGCCGCTCGACGCGCCGAGTCTGACCGCCTCACCCGGCCCGATGCAGATTACGCTCTCATGGAACTCGGTGCCTGAGGCCGACAGATACCACCTCTACAGGGCTATCGGAGCCGGTGCCTTCAGTTTCCTCGGCACCTACAACACCCCGACCACGACGGCTGTCAACACGGGTCTGAATAACAACTGGTACTACCAGTATTACGTGGTCGCCGAGAACGGGGGCGGGCGCAGCGAGAATTCAAACGTCGCAGCTGCGCAGACGCCACCTCTGGCCGCGCCGAGCGTGTCGGCGTCGGCAAGCCCAAGGAAGATTACGGTGACTTGGGGCGCCGTGCCGGAGGCCAGCCAATATCATGTCTACAAGGCCATCGGGGTCGGCGCCTTTACCTTCATCGGAACATTGAACTCTTCGGGAACGAAGCTTGAGGATGTCGGGCTTAACAACAACTGGTACTACCAGTATTACGTGGTCGCCGAGAACGCCGGCGGTCGCAGCGAGAACTCGAATGTCGCGGCCGCGCAGACGCCGCCGCTCGCCGCACCGTCCGTCTCTGCCTACTTCGAAGGCGGAAAGGTGATAGTCAGTTGGGGCGCGGTGCCGGAGGCTGACTCCTATCAAGTCTTCAAAGCAGTCGGGGCTGGTGGCTTTTCACTCGTAGACCAGCCGGTCTCTCCCACAACGAGCATCGCCGATTCGAACGTCAGCCCCGGCAACTGGTACTCCTACTACGTGATTGCGAGGAACGGTGGTGGCCCCAGCGACCCCTCTAACATCGCGAAAGTGTTTAAGGACCCGCCCCCGAACACTCCTCGCGGGTGCTCCGGTGACCCAATCGATAAAAAGGAGGAGCCATCGGGCGGCTCCTCGTGCGGTTGCTCAGGCTCCGGGTCGGGCGCGTCCGCAGGCGACCCGGTCAACCTCGCGACCGGTCGCGAATCTTATGCGCCCGCGCCCGACCTCAACATCTACAACCCCGATGGGCCGAACGTCGTCTGGAACCGGATGTATGAAGGTCATAACGCTATGGCCGGATACCACTCCCCCGGCCTCTCGCACGGGTGGGTTCACCCCTTCGACATCAGAATCACGAGCACTTCGGTCGCCGGCACATGGGGCGCGCTGAGGCTAGTCTATTACAACGGCGCGGAAGAGATTTTGACCCCGCAGCTCGGCGCGGGCGGACAGCCGACGGGCGCGTTCACGGCGCCGACAGGCTCGACCTATTTTGCGACAGGGGTTCCAGGCGCCTCGGCCGGGCAGTGGGAGTCTTTGACTTTAACGTGGAGAGACCGAATGCGTTGGAGCTTCACGCAACTCTCGCCGGGCACCTATGCGCTAACGCGAATCACGAACGGCGTCGGGCGCAGCATCGACCTGCACTGGGGCGCAGGGCGCACGCTCTCGCAAGTCAGCGACGCCACTTCGGGGACGGTCTTGCTGAGCCTCTCTTATGATGAGCGCGGCAAACTGGCGGCGGCTTCGGACGCGTACGGGCGGCAGGTCTCCTACTCGTTCAGCACGCCTTCCGGCAATGACACAGGCTCGCTCACGTCCGTCTCACAGGTGGTGCCCGCCGGAACCCAGAACGCGCCCGCGCGCTGGACGCACACCTACGCCGCTGACCGTCAACTTCGCACCATCACCGTGCCCAGCCCGACCGGCTCCGGCACTGCTACGGCGACGCTCAACTACGGCGCAGACGGGAAGGTCTCCTCACTGGTGGACGCCAACGGCAACCAGCGCGTCTACACCTACAACACCGGCAGCACGCTCGTGCAAGTGAAGGACGCCGCCGGTAACGTCGTGCGCTCATGGACGCAGAACTTCAACAGCAGCCGGCGCGACACAGGCATCACCGACTCCGGTGGGACTAGCGCGCTGATTGAGTATAACGACCCGCAGAATCCCGGCCTGCCGACGCGCGTCGTAGACAAAAACAACAAGGCCACCGTCTACACCTACGACCAGTACGGCAACGTGCTGACCGTCACCTCGCCGCGCAACCTCACCACCGTCTACACCTACGACTACGCGGCTTTCCTCTTGGGACGATTGACCAGTGTGAAGGAAGGCAGCAAGCCGGCAACTACTTTCGCCTATTTCGAGCCGAGCGGGCTACTCCAGAGCGTCACCTCGCCCTCGCCCACAGGCTCCGGCACGGTCACGACCTCCTACACTTACGACGCGCTCGGCAACGTGCTCACTGTGACGGGGCCGGGCAACAACGCCGCCAGCCAACTCACGACGACCTTCAACTACACGGTCGATGGCACGTACACGCAGCCGGCGAAGGTCAGCCAGCCGCTCACCGTGACGGACGGCCTCGGACACGCCGCGCACCTGCGCTACGACACGCAGGGTCGCGTCATCTCGCGCATGGACGCAGACGGCAACGAGACGAACTTCAGCTACAACATCGTCGGGCAGACTGAGACCGTCACGCTGCCGCCCACCGAGCAGACGGGGACGGGGCGCGGGAAAGTCGTGAAGGAGTACCTGTATCCGGGCGGGCCTCTGAAGACGAACACCATCTTAGACGAGAGCAACGCGCAGTTTAGGCAGGTCACGTACGGCTATGGCCCCGAAGGAGAGAGCCTGTCAGAGACCGGGAGCACGGAGCCTGTGACCTACACTTACGACGCGCTCTATAGGCTCAAGACGC
Source organism: Pyrinomonadaceae bacterium (assembly GCA_035942915.1). Classification (GTDB taxonomy): domain Bacteria; phylum Acidobacteriota; class Blastocatellia; order Pyrinomonadales; family Pyrinomonadaceae; genus DASZCR01. The sequence goes on from DASZCR010000141.1 coordinate 11,113, forward strand.
TCAAGGACGGCAAGAACAATACGACGACCTATAACTACGACGGGGCAGGGAACCTGTCGAGCATCCAGATGCCCGGCAGCCAAGTCATCCAGTTCCCCTTACACGACTCTTCGGGGCGCGTCCTTCGGCGCATCGATGGCAACGGCGTGGTGACTAACTACTCCTACGACGATTCCGAGAATCTGCTGACCGACGTTCAGTACCCGGCGACACCCGCGCTCAACGTACACTTCAGCTACGACTCGTTCGGCCGTCGCACCTCGATGACTGACGGCACAGGCACACACACCTACACCTACGGCGACTTAGATGAACTGCGGAGTGTGACGACCTCCTACACGGACGTGTCGGCGCAGGTCGTCTCCTACGACTACTATCCGAACGGGAGCCGTCAGGGCATGACGACACCCGCCGGCATTTTCTACTACTCTTACGACGCGGCCGGCCGCCTCATCTCGATGTCGAACCCTCAAGGGCAGGCGACCAACTGGACGTACTACCAGAACGACCGGCTGCGGACGCAGCAACTCGCTAACGGCGCGTTGACCACCTACAGCTACGACGCGCTAGGGCGGCTCACGCGCCTCCACAACGAAGGCTTCAGCACGCCGCCGAGTTCGGAGGGGGGTGAGGAAGGGCTTCCGACGGGAGGCAGCCTCTACACGCTCTCCGACTTCTCGAACTTCACCTACGACGGGGCAGGCAACGTGCTCTCCTACGCGGCGAGCGTCCCCGACACCCCATCGGCTTCGGGCACGGTCACTTACCAGTACGACGCGAAGGACCAACTGACGCGCGAGCAGAGCACGCGCGGCGCGGGCTTCACGCGTCTGTTCGAGTACGACGCGTCCGGCAACCCGACGCTGTTCGCCGGGACTTCCAAGACCTACAATGCGAACAACCAGCAGACGACGACGGGGCTTACGCACGATGGGAGCGGCAACCCGACGACCTATCAGGGCGCTACGCTCTCCTTCGACCCGGAGAACAGGCTCACCTCTTACGCCGGGCAACTCACGGCCGGCTACCGCGGCGACGGGCTGCGCGCCTGGAAGCAGACAACGGAGGGGCGCGTCTACTACGTCTACGACGGGGCGCTGCCCATCATGGAAGTGCGCGCCTGCGCCGGGTCTCTGCCGTGCGCCTCATCCATCCAGCCGGTGAACACCTTCGGGGCGGCGGGGCTGGTGTCGAGAGTGGTCGGCCAGACGCCAGAGACGGGCGCGGCGGCGACGGAGTTCTACTCCTTCGACCCACAGGGCAATGTCTCCCAAGGACTGGCCTCTGACGGCTCCGTGTCGCAGGCTAAGATTTACACCGCACATGGGCAGGCGCTCTCAGGTGTCTCTTCCGAATTCGGCTACGGTGCTCAGTGGGGTTATCAGGCGGATGCGGAGACGGGTCTGCAACTGCTGAAGCACCGCTACTACGACCCCGGCACGGGCAGGTTTTTAACTAAAGACCCAAGCGGTTATAGCGGAGGCATCAACCTCTATGGCTACGTTAGAAACAACCCCGTCAAGTATATCGACCCCTCAGGCCGTGAGGGCGTCCTTGTGTGGCCGCTCATCAGCGGTGGCGTAAATGGCGCGGCGGCGGCGGGAGGCGCAGCCGCTGGCGGGGCGGCCGTCGTCGGTGGCTTGCTCGCATACTTGGTTCTCGACGCAATCGCGAATCCGCGCCCCGGCTCACTAAGCAATCCCTTGCCGCCGAGAGCTGACGGTGTGTCCTCCTGCACGTCCGGGCATCGGCGTAGAATAAGTCCATTCCCGCTTCCGCCTCTGACGCTTGACCGCGAACCGCCGAGGGATGACGAGCCTTGTTATGCGGCATACATCAGGGAAACCGGCTGGTGCGGTCGAACATTCACGGATGATTACCTCTATGAAAAATGCATGGACAACGCATGGACGAACTATATCCGCTGCCTCAATAATCTGCCTCCGAAGCCATTAATTCCGGCACGCTGACCGGAGGGGATGAACAGGATGAACAATTATAGACGGGTGCTCGAAGAAGGCTTATCGTTGGCCGGTTCGGGTGACTTAGAAGCCGCCCTTCTGAAGCTTCATGAGGGACTTGAGCAAGCCAATAAGGCTAAAGAGCAGAAATGGTCGGCTCTTTTAGCAAGAAATGCGGGCTTGTTGCACCTGCGAAAAGGAGAGCTGAACGAAGCCCGGAAGCTCTTTGAGGTCTCGTTAGCTAACGACCCCGCGAATCCTGCCACTCGCTATGCTTTGGGTGAGGTATGCGAGCGCATCGGAGACATGGCAGCAGCAGAAAATCATTACCGCTCCTGCTATGAGCTGTCGAAGAGTAGCGGCGATAAAGAGATGCTTGAGCTTCTTGAGAAACGTCGCCGCACTTAATCTGTTTCTGTTGTCCTTTATCCTACTGAGGAGTTCCGCCAGAGATAAGAAACACGTCCATTATTGGCTACAATTAGTTGGACATAGGCTATGTCTCAGCCTCAATATATTGGATAGTCGGAGATTTTTTGCAACACTACCGGGAATTGTGCGCGGAGGGAGTTTCTGCACAACTCAGGTGACGGCATGAATCTCAATCCTCCGCGCCCCCCAACCGCGCAATCTGAAGCCGAGCGTCATCAGCAGCAAACCGAACAGAATTGCGTAGCCGCCAATCAGCCATAGCACCGCCAGCGCACCCGCTCCCGGCCAACCCACAAGCAGCAGCCCGAAGAGTACGGAGAGGATGCCGCCCAAAGCCAACAGCCATTCGCCGCTAATGACTTTCCGCAGACGGATGGCCGTAGCAATCTCGAAGATTCCGGTGACGACCGCCCACGCCGCTATCAGATAGAGCAGCACGAGCGCCGTAACATTCGGCCAGACAAAGGCCAGCACGCCTGCGACGACGCCGACGCAGCGACCGAGCAGTACACCGACCTCGTTGAAGATGGCGTGATTGACCCGACTAAGGTCGCACGCACGGCCTTGCAGAATGCAACTTCAATTGCGAGTCTGCTTCTGACGACCGAAGCTGTCGTGGCCGAATTGCCGGAGAAGAAAGACAAAGCGGCAGCCTCGACAATGTCCGGCGGCGAACTGGACTACTAAGCGAGTGAGAGATACGGGCGGTCGTCCTCGCCGTCCGCCCGTATCAGGATGTTTTGCTCACCCAGACTTGCCTTCCTGTCAGTGCGCGAGTATGAAGTTCCTCAATCGAAGAATTACAATGTCAACGAGCGATGTTTAATTACAGCAATCTCGAAGGGTTCTTGGGGTATGATGAGGAATAAAACCTGTCAGTCGAGTGATAATTAAATAGCGTTGAAATGGTTCTCGCGGGAGCGCCGGACTAGGACGAGTGCTCCCGTTGGCGGCGAGATGGTTTCCGACTACGAGAGACGGTGTCTGCGATGTTTATTGCCCTCAGCCAGTTTACCGTTGCTAACGACATGACCGCACAAGTGAAGGACGCTTTCGCCAATCGCCCTCATCTGGTGGAAGAGGCGCCGGGCTTCTTACGCTTGGAGGTCATCAGCCCACTGGACAACAAAGATGAGATTTGGCTGTTGACCTATTGGCTCGACGAAGCGAGTTTCAAGGCCTGGCATCACAGTCACCTCTATCACGATTCACATAAGGGAATTCCGAAAGGCTTGAAGCTCGTTCCACAGAGCGCCCGGCTTCGATTCTTTGAGCACGTCTCTTCATGAGCGGGATACCACCGTGTCGGAACTGAACAAGATAGCCAGCCGGCTTATCATTGCAGAGCGCGCCTTGCTGGCGGAGGCTATCACCGCGCGCCAGTATGAAGCGCAACCGGAACTGGCAACCAAATATGGCGAGGCGGGGCGCGCAAAGTGTCTACAGGATGCCGTCTATCATCTCTCTTATCTGGCTGACGCCGTCGCCGCGTCCAGCCTTTCTTTATTCTCCGACTACGTGGGCTGGGCGAAAGTGATGCTCAGTGCGCGGGGGATTCCGATGGCGGACTTCTCGCGTAACCTCGTGGTCATGCAGGAGGTCATCCGACAGAGATTACCTCCGGACGTGTCGAGCGTCATTGACGAGTTTTTCGAGGAGGGGCTAAAAAGACTGCCTTCGTTGCCGCCCGACCTCTCGACGCTGTTCGACGACGCCGCGCCTCACGCAGACCTCGGCCGCCAGTACCTACGCCTCCTTCTCAGCGGGGAGAGACACGCCGCGAGCCGCTTGATTCTAGACGCCGTCGATTCCGGCGTCGCGTTGAAGGACATCTACCTGCACGTCTTTCAGACTTCGCAACGCGAGATTGGGCGTCTGTGGCAGTTGAATCAGGTGAGTGTGGCGCAGGAGCACTACTGCACGGCCGCCACGCAACTCATCATGGCGCAGCTCTACCCGCGTATTTTTCGCACAGAGAAGAACGGCCGCAGGCTCGTCGCCACCAGCATCGCCGGAGAACTTCACGAAGTCGGCGCACGCATCGTCACAGACTTCTGTGAGATGGAGGGCTGGGACACATATTACCTCGGAGCTAACTGCCCGACGCCCTCAATCATGCAAGCCCTCGCAGACCGCAAAGCTCACGTGCTCGCCGTCTCGGCGACGATGACTTTCCACCTTCGCGCGGTCGAAGAGTTGGTCGCGGCGGTGCGCGCGTCGGAACAACTCCGAGAGATAAAGATTATAGTCGGCGGATATCCTTTCAAAGTTGAGCCGGAGTTGTGGAAGCGTATCGGGGCGGACGCCTCTGCGGCGGACGCCTCTGATGCCGTGATGACGATGAATCAGTTATAAACCCGTTGAGTTTATGACCGTCACCCCGAACGAAGAAGTCGCCGCCTTTGCCCTCTTGTGTGACACGGCGGGCGCTGTGCGGCGTGTCCTCTACGACGGGTTGGGCGCCGGACTAGTGGCGTCAGGCCAACCGTTCGAGTCTCTCCTGGATTGCATGAGCGATGAGAAGTGCGAGGCGTTTCTCAATACCATACGCGCGAAAGGAGCAGTCTATGACTGGGAGATGAACGTCCCTGTCGGCGAGCGCGTCAGGTCTTTACACTTCAGCGGGAATGTAACTGCGGATGGAATATTCATTGTCGGGGCGGTCACACGCTCGGCCTTAACAAAGGTTTACAAGCAGTTCGTCCACATCGGCGGCGGCTCCTCCGTTGACTCGGCCTCTCAAGGTGCGCAGGCATCGCCTCCGATTCTTCCGCAAGAGGACAGAGACAGCGAACTCTACGACGAACTAGCGCGACTCAATAACGAGCTTGTCACGACGCAGCGCGAGTTGGTCAAGCGCAACGTCGAACTGGAAAGGCTCAACGAAATCAAGAACCAGTTTATCGGGGTCGTCGCACACGACCTACGAAACCCCTTGCAGGTGATAGAGGGGTACAGCCAGATACTCAAAAACGAGGTGCTTGGGGAGCTTTCAGCAGAGCAACAGAAGGTCATCTCTGTCATCAGAAGAAACAGCGATTTCATGCTCAAGCTGGTGACAGACCTCTTGTATATCTCAAAGATTGAAGCCGGTAAATTACATCTCGAATTGCAGGAAACGGATTTACTCACATTGCTGGAAAAGAATGTGGAGTTGAATCGTCTCTTAGCAGGGCAGAAGCAGATTGACATCATGGTCTCGCATGAGGATGACATCCCTCCGCTCAGAGTTGATGCGCCGAAAATCGAGCAGGTGCTGAACAACCTGATAAGTAACGCCGTCAAATTCTCCTACCCGCAGACGACAGTAAAAGTACACACCGCTAAGGCAGAACAGGAGGTTGTCGTCGCCGTCAGCGACGAGGGGCAGGGCATCCCTGAGGGGGAGATTGATAGATTATTTATTCCGTTTGAAAGCCTCAGCGTGAAAAGCACCGGCGGCGAACAGAGTACGGGGCTTGGGCTGGCAATTGCCAGAAGGATTATCGAAGGGCACGGGGGGCGTATCTGGGTGCAGAGCGAGGTGGGTGTCGGGTCAACCTTCAGCTTCTCGCTGCCCCGTTGACATCCGGGAAAGTTAAGCAGGGGCATCGATAAATGCGACCAGAAGCGGGAAGGACAGAGACAGACCGAACGGGCTATCGTCCCATCGGCGATTACGCGCTCATCGGCGATGCACATACGGCCGCGCTTGTGGCGCGCGACGGCTCGATTGATTGGTGCTGCTGGCCTCGCTTCGACAGCCCGGCCGTCTTCTGTCGCCTCCTCGATGCCCGTCAAGGCGGGTGGTTTCGCGTCGGCCCGGCCGCTGCACACACCGCCACGCGCTCTTACATCCAGACGACAAACGTGCTGACGACGACGTTCGAGACCGACGAGGGCAAATTCCGTCTGACCGATTTCATGCCGGTCACAAGACTCACGGACAGCCATCGTGGTGAGGACATCGCGCCCGGCTACATGATTCTTCGCCTCGTCGAAGGACTCGCGGGAACGGGCGATGTCGAGGTCAGCTTTCGCCCCACTTTCAACTACGCGCTCGCCGAGACGCTTCTCACGCCGCATGAACACGGCGCGTTGGCGCATGCGGGAAGGGAAGGGCTTGGCCTCTCTTGTCCGGTTCGTTTGCAGGCGGACGATTCGGGCGCGCTCACAGGTCGTCTCACAGTCCGGCCGCACGAGCGCATCTGGATTTCGCTTACTTACTACCCGGACACGGGCCGACAGGAAATTACAGTTGCACCCGCCAGTTACGACGCGGAGCTTGAAAGGACTCTCGGTTACTGGCGCGAGTGGTGGCACACCTGCCGCTATGACGGGCAGTACACCGAACTCGTGCGCCGCAGCGCGCTCACTCTCAAGCTGCTGACGTTCGAGCCGACGGGCGCGCTCGTCGCCGCGGCGACGACCTCTCTGCCGGAGCAGATTGGCGGCGTGCGCAACTGGGATTACCGCTACACGTGGCTGCGTGACTCATCGCTTATCCTCTACGCGCTTCAGCTTCTCGGCTATACGGAAGAAGCAACCGACTTCTTCGAGTGGCTCGACAGCCTGTGCATCACTTGTCGCGGTAAGCTGCAAATCATGTACACGATTGACGGCCGGTCAGAGATTCCCGAACACACACTGGAACATCTCGAAGGCTATCGCCGGTCGAGGCCGGTGAGAATAGGCAACGCCGCTTTCGAGCAGAAACAGTTGGACATTTACGGCGAAGTTCTGGACGCCGTGCACCTCTACCACACGAGGACGAACAGCGCCGTGCGGCAAGAGTGGTGGGACGAGGTGAAGTTCATGGCTGAGCAGACGGTTGAAAGGTGGCGCGAGCCTGACTATGGAATTTGGGAAGTGAGAGGCGGCGCGCGACAGTTCCTCTACTCGAAACTGATGTGCTGGGTGGCGCTCGACCGTGCCGTCAAACTGGCCGAACACGCACATGCGGAAGCCGAGGTGCGACGTTGGAGCAGGGCGCGTGAAGAGATACGCCGGGCGATTCTCACGGAAGGTTATAACAAGGAGGTCGGGGCTTTTACGCAGGCTTTCGGTGAACCACACCTTGATGCCAGTGCGCTCGTCATCCCGCTCTCAGGATTTCTTCCGGCCAGCGACCCAAGAGTGCTCTCGACGGTCGAGCGTGTGCAGGAACGGCTGACCTCGAACGGCCTCGTCTATCGTTATTTGACTGACGACGGGTTGCCCGGAGGCGAGGCAACCTTTGCCCTCTGTAGTTTCTGGTTGGTGGACAATCTGGCGATGCAGGGGCGCGCGGAGGAGGCGCGGGCGCTGTTTGAAAAAATCGTCGGCTATGCCAACGACCTCGGCCTGTTAGCCGAAGAGATTGACCCTGTAAGCGGCGAGCTTTTGGGAAACTACCCGCAAGGGTTTTCGCATCTGGCGCTGATTCGCTCGGCGCTCAACATCTCTAAGTGCGAGGCCGCAGGCTCCGAAACGCAGGCTGCGACCTCGGCTGAAAGGGCAGAGGAAACGGAACGCACAGTTCAGCTTCACTGAACTTATCTGCTTTGAAGCCTCCCTCACAGCATTTTCTGCATCGTGACTATCACCATCGGCGAATCGCCCGGAACATGGCTGTAGGCGACCCAGTAGCCCGCCTGCGGGTACGTCACCATCTTGTAGAGAGAACCATCGGGTTTGGCCTCAATGTTCGTGCCTAAGACGGCCGTCGGCAGCGGCGCGCCACTGTCCTTACCAATGTAGGTCGTAATGATGGCGTGCACCTTACCGTCGCGGTAGTAGACCCGCGCCCGCTCTCTCTCCGAGAAGACGAAGAAGTCCATTTCATCGCTCTTCTCAGCAGGCTTGCCGAGCTTCGCACGCGCGTCTGCGGCGCTGATGCCGAGCGTCACACCCTTGTACTCGCGCAGCAGAGGCTCGCTCCCCACTTCAACCCCGGCGGTCTGACTTGTGCTAACGGTTTCGCCCTGCGTCTTCGCCTCCGACGCCTTTTCAGTCTGAGCCTGCGCGCCGGCAGACACGAAGACCAGCAGAAGCAGGGTCGCTAAAATGGAGACGTGACGTGCGCGTTCGGGAAGATGTCTGATGGCATTGATGCTATTGAGTGAATTAATCATGGTTACCTCCTAATTTGTAGCTTGGACAGTCTCTAGCACCGCCCGTCGAAAGCGAGCCGCCTGTAACTCGGCAATTTCTCCGGGCTGCGGTTGTATAATCGGATAAGAAGATTATATGTCGCAGTACGACGTAAATCAACAGCGCAATTTCAGAATAGAAACCTGAGAGGAGTTGAATTGATAAGCGTATGCCCAAATCACGAAAGCGTCTGACTAAGAAAGAGTACGAATCGCTCTCGGCCTTTCGTTACGCGCTCAGACGTTTTCTCAGGTTCAGCGAAGAGGCAGCCGAATCCGTCGGTCTCACACCGCAGCAACATCAGGCGCTACTGGCTATCAAAGGGTTCCCCGGACGCGAACATGCGACAAACGGAGAACTGGCCGAACGCCTACAGATTAAACATCACAGCGTTGTCGGGCTGGTCAATCGTTTGGAGGCGCAGGGTCTCATCGTCAGGGAGCAGGGCGACAGCGACCGGCGCGAAGTCTACGTCAGCCTGACGGAACAAGGAGCCGAGCTACTCGAACGCCTCACGGCCATCCATCAGGAAGAGCTGCGACACATCGCGCCGCTGTTGAGCGCGCTATTAGAGGATGTCACTGTCAGCGGGAGCGAATCTCCGGTTTGATTAGGGCGCGACCGTCACAAGCACGCGCCGGTCGCGCATGACGTGCGGCGCTACCGGAAACGACCGCTGCGATTGTTCACGGTCATGGTGCGTTATGAAAACGAGCGTCGGGGATGGTCGTCGCCGACGCTCGTTTCCAATCTCGCTATCCCTTTTCTATTGATATACGCATCTCTTTATATACTCTTGCTAAATCCTCAAGCCTGTAATGAGCATTAAGACCGCTTGGATTTGGAACTACCCACACCAGAGCCTCTGCTAATCTCTCTTCCTGTCGGCCGATTACCGCAGCTTTCTTTCCGAATGCCTCACGATAGGCGCTGATGCCGAGCACGGCGACAGCTTTCGGAGCATACCGTCGCACTTTCGCTTCAAGCATTTTGCCGCCCTTAATATATTCCTCCTGCTTTAATTCTGCTGCTGAAGCAGTCGCCCGCTCAACTATATTCGTGATGCCGTAACCGTGTTCCAGCAAGCGTGTGTCCTCGAAGGCTGAGAACAACCTATCGGTGAATCCTGCTGCATACAAGGTCGGCCAAAACCTGTTTCCCGGTCTGGCGAAATGATGTCCTACTGCTGCTGAATACAGGCTCGGATTTATTCCACAGAATAAAATCTTCAATCCGGGAGCAATCACATCCGTCATCTTCTTTCCGAAGGCACTCAGGACTTGCTCTTTTGTCGGCTTCCATCTCTGATTCGACATACTGAAATAATACTCACTCGCCGCACAGCCGCGCGGCCTTTTAGCTCGACGGCTGTTCGAGTTTGATTTTGAAGGGGTTGAAGTCTGTGCCTCGGTCGTAGTAATCCTCCTGCTCAGCCCGCTTGAGGAAGCCGACGATTTTGTAGGTCACGGGCGTCATGACGGCCTCGACTCCAACCTTGACGAGGAAGTTCGAGGTCATCACGGCGAGCACCAGCGAGGTCGGCCACTCGCCGAGGAAAGCAAGCGGATAAAAGATGAGCGAGTCAACGCCCTGCCCGACGATGGTCGAGCCGATGGTGCGCAACCAGAGGAAGCGTCCTGCCGTCTTCAACTTGAGCTTGGCGAGCACGTAGGAGTTGATGAAGTCACCAGCCCAGAACGCCGTCAGAGATGCGGCGACAATCCGGGGCGTCTGGCCGTAGACCAGAACGTAAGCGGCTTGATGCGGCCAATCGGGCGCGGGCGGCAGCGCAATCACCGCCCAACTCATCAACGAGGCGAAGCCAAGCGCCGCGAATCCCGCCCAGATGACGCGCCGCGAGCGTGCATAGCCGTAAACTTCCGTCAGGATGTCGCCGAAGATATAGCTGATAGGGAAGAAGAAGATACCGGCTCCGACCGAGTAACCGGCAATCTGACAAACCTTCCCGACCCCAATCAGGCTGGAACAGAGCAGGACAGTAACGAACGATACCATCACCAAGTCGTAATACTTATAAGCGCGCCGCCTCGCGCCCTGTACGACCACAGATGTTTCCAAAAGTTGACCTCCCTGCAATCATCTATTCAAGATAGACAAATAAGCCCGCCAAGGCCCCACTGCTTCGTCATACTGCTTCGCCATCACACGGACAATCTGCCCGACATGGCCGAGGTCATGCACCACCCACGTCGCGAGCAACTGACCGAGCGTCACCACCCCCAGTTCAGGATGCATTCCACGCTTGTCCAGCATCTCCGGCGTTAAATTCATCTCCTCCAGTTCCTTCAAACTCTCTCCGCGCAGACGCTCGAACGTAGCCAGCAATTCGCCTACAGATTGACCCTTCGATTGCTCAAACATGGCGAAGCGGTCGAACGGCTCGAAAGGGCGTCCTTCGCCGTCATTCAGGATGATTTTCGCACGGGGAATCCAATCGGTCTGCTCGCCGTGAATGAGATGACCGAGAACGTCGAAAGGACTCCAACTATCAGCCCCTTCATCTGACAGAACCCATTCGTCCGGCAGTTGACCGAGCAGAGAATTCAACGTGGCGGGAGTCCGCTTGAGAATCTCTCTGGCCTGTTCAAGTTGAAATTCCATAATTGACACACCTCCTAAATGTCGTCTCTTAATCATCACTGACGACGACTCTCATCTTCAGAGCCGCCGAACCTCAGTCTATTTTCCGGTCTTGCGATTCGCCGCTTTTTTCAAATAGTTTTGCGGGTCGAAGTCGGCGATATCAATTTTGCCGAAATGCTTTGGCGGCGTATAGACTTTGAGCTTGCCCTTGTTCGGGTTGGACGTGTGATAGGAATATTCTTCGACGCGGACAAGCTGCCACGTCTTATCAATCCGCGAGTAATTGAATTTGTAGCTATATCGCCAGCGCCACGCGCTTCCGCCGTAATGTTCGACGGTGAAGGTGTTGCGGCCGGTTATAAAGCCCTCGAACGGGTCGCCGAAGATACCGCCACACTGCGAACACATGATGATTCGCTCGTTACGTTTCGCTAAAGTCAGCTTGCCGTCAGCGCCGCGCAACAGAATCAGGAGCGGGCGTTGATTGACGGGGAGGCCATCTTCATCCTTCGCCGGATTCTCTCTTTCCAGCGCGAGAATAAAATCCTCACGACTGTCGCCGTTCAAATCCCCTCTTTCGACCGCAATGACCTTCGTGCCTCCTTCGACGAACAGCGCGACTTCCGCAGGGGCTTTTATTTCGCTCTCCTGCGCGGTGATGAACAGAGCCGCAACGCACAACCAAATTACAGTCATGACAAACTTTCGCATTCGCTCTCCTTCCGGTTAACCATCGGCAATCGCTTCGACGCTGACGTGCGGTCGGCCGCATAGTGCTGTCGGGCGCGTCCTGCCAACCGAATAGCTATAGTTTTATAGAGATGAACTTACCACGACTTCGGCCGCGCCCGGCATATCTTTCCTTCGTCCAGACACGCGCCCGATACTGAAACGGCACGCCCTCTCGTGAGCGCGGCTTCACCGTCGCGTGTTCTCTAAAAAGTCTTGTCAGTTATGGGTCTCATCTATAAAATGTGTGCCGTTAAAGCTCCGTCTTCTGTGCAGGCGGCGTCCGAATCGGTCTCCAAAGCATCCTCGCCGCACCTTCATCGGACGCACACCGGCATCGCGGTCAGACCTCACCGGTTCAACGGCCTTACTGATTCCCAAGAGGGACTTCGCAGGCTCGGAGTTCACGGCTGCCCCGGTGCTTCCTCCGGTTGGATAACTCTTGAGAGTTGCCTTCCGGCCTTCACAATCCAATCTCACCAACTCACATCAGGAGAAAACGCACATGCCACGCATACCTCATGGAGCAACCATCCCGCTGAACAAATTCCGAGAGGCGCGCGAAGACACTGCCCGCAGGAGTGCCGACGCCCCGCTAGCCTTCGTCACGACGCAGCCGGTTGACCTTCAGGATTTCGATTTCATGTTTCCGAAGTTGCAGAACAACGCGGCCAGTCTCCTCCCTGAATCGCGCGAGACACGCGATAACCTCGTCCGACTCGGCCGCACGATGCGCGAGACGGTCAGCGACGACCCGGCCGGAGACTCCAACATCCCGGCGCTCTTCACCTACTTCGGCCAGTTCATCGACCACGACATCACACTCGAAACCGTCTCCGCCGAACTTGGTCAACTCCTCGACCCAGACCTCACGCCCCTCACGCTCGAAGAGATTCGAGAGAAGATTCGCAACGCGCGCACCGCGACCTTAGACCTCGACAGCGTCTATGGTCTGCCCGCGCCCCGCTCCGGCGAGAAGATGGTTCTGGGGCAGGTCACGCCGCTGAACGGTGCACAGAAGCCTCTGCTGCGCCCGCCGAGCAAGGATGACGACAGCGACCTCCCGCGTGAGCCGCGCAGCGAGGACATCACGCACGACCGCGCCGCCCTCATCGGCGACCCACGCAACGACGAGAACACCATCGTCGCGCAACTGCACCTCGCCTTCCTGCGCGCCCACAACGCACTCGTCAAGCAGGGAAACTCTTTCGACCAGGCGAGGAGGCTGCTGCGCCAGCACTACCAGCACATCGTCATCCACCAATTCCTCAAGCAGGTGGCCGATAAGAGGGTCGTGAACGACATTCTCAAGAACGGCAACCGCTTTTACGACGCGATGACCGAGCCGTTTTTTATGCCGCTGGAGTTTGCCGTCGCGGGCTACCGCTTCGGCCACAGCATGGTGCGCGGAGCCTACGACTTCAACCTCAACTTCAACACGAGCGGCGAGCAGGGCACCCGACCGGCGACGCTCGGCTTCCTTTTCGTCTTCACCGCACTGAGCGGGCAACTGGGGTTCGGAGAAGGCACCGATACATTGCCCGACAACTGGATAATCGAATGGGAGAACTTCGTCGGCGAGGGCACGCGCGCACAGAACGCACGCCGCTTAGACCCGAAACTCGTCGAGCCACTCTTCCAACTGCAAGACTTGGAAGGGAACGTCGTGCCCGGCGACGGCGCACGGCTGGCCGTGCGCAACCTGCTGCGCGGCTACCTGCTGCGTATGCCGACCGGGCAGGCTGTCGCCCGCGCCATCGGCGAGACGCCGCTCACCCCGGCCGAAATCCTTGAGGTCGCAGAGACGATTCAGCCGCCTGAAGGTGAAGAGTCGCAAGCGACCGTGCTGCGTGAGGCAGGCTTCCTGCGGCGCACGCCCCTCTGGTACTACATCTTGGCCGAGGCGTCGGCACGCGCCAGAGGCAACCACCTTGGGCCGGTCGGCAGCACCATCATCGCGGAAGTCCTGATAGGACTGGTGCGGCGCAGCGAAGATTCAATCCTGCGTGTCAAAGGTAAGTGGAAGCCGAGCCTGCCTTCTGCCAAGCCGAACGAGTTTACGCTTGCAGACCTGTTGAGACTCGCCGGAGTGCTGCAAGGCGGAAAGAGACGCGCTAAGTAAGTCCCGCCTCGTCTCTGTGACCGGACGCTTCTAACAGACGTGCCCTTCAATGGTTGGGCGTCGGCTTTCTGGTGCTCGGTTTCGTGGTCCTGATAATCGGCTTGGCGTCAGCGCCCTGACGCCCCGCATCACCCTCCGCGCAGGCAGCAGCGAGACGGCCAAGTTCCCGATGACATTCTCGCTGAATCGCGGTCGGGTGATGCGGGGCATCAGGGCGCTCCGTCTAACAG
>DASZCR010000142.1:0-2196 GCA_035942915.1 Pyrinomonadaceae bacterium
AAGCAATCGGAGACGAGCGGCGTCAGACGCGCGGCGACGCCGTGACGCGCGGCGTTGCGTGCGGCCACCGCGAGCGCGGCCGGAGAGATGTCGAGCGCGTGTGCGCGTGCATCAGGACGCTCGTGCAGGAGTGTGACGACGATGCAGCCGGAGCCAGTGCCCACGTCGCATAGGACGGGCGCGCGTCTCTCTTTTAAGAGTTCGAGCGCGGCTTCCACGAGCAGTTCCGTTTCGGGTCTGGGGATGAGCACGTCGGGCGTGACCTCGAAGTCGAGGCCGTAGAACTCCTGTCGGCCGGTGATGTACTGGAAGGGTTCTCCTGCGGCGCGGCGCGCGACGAGTTGCTGGAAGTTTTGGAAATCGGAATCAGCGAGGCTCTCATCGGCGTGCGTGATGAGAAACGTGCGGTCGCGGCCGAGCGCGTGCGCTAAGAGCGAGGCGGCCTCGCGCCGCGCCTCGTCCACACCGGCGCGCCGCAAAGTAAAGGTCGCGCGCACGAGCGCGTCAGCGATGGTCGTCCCCGTTAGCTGTTCACTCATCCGGCCTCCGCCCCCGCACGCGTTCGCGCCTCCCCGCGTCCTTAGCCTGACGCACGCGCTTGTGTGTATAATACGCCGCAACAGTTTAAGACGTGAACAATTCTCGACGGCGACGCGGGCGACGCGTCCGCAAACAGCGGGCGGCTCGCCCGGCACGCGCTTTCAAGGAGGAGATGAGATGAGGGCGGAGTTTCACATCAAGGGCATGCACTGCGAGTCGTGCGCCGCAGACATCAAGGAGACGCTCGAAGAGACGGCAGGCGTCCAGAGCGCCGACGTGACTTTTAACGGCAAGACGGCCGTCGTCGAGTTCGACGACGCCACCGTGCAGCAGACCACGCTCATCAAGAAGATTCAGGATTTAGGCTACACGGCGACCGTCGCCGACGAATAACCGAAGGGGAGACAAAGAACCGAGATGACCGAAACCGACAACATGAGCAGCAGCAACGCGCAGGACGCGAACGACGAAGCCGTCGACTCGCAGGGTATGGACACGACGGGCGGCCTCGCCCTCTTGCGCCGCCTCAGAGACAACGGCTTCGAGGGCGACAATGAGCGTTACGCCGTCGCGCTCGGCCGCCCCATCGAAGAGGTCGAAGCATGGATGAACGGACAGGAGCCGCCCGACGACGATATCATCATGAAGGCGCGCGGCATCGCCAAAGAGCGCGGTATCGAAATAGAGTGACGCTGAAAGTCTGAAGTCCAGAGTCTCAAGTCTGAAGTCGAAATCAAGGCGCCGACTTGAGGCTTGAGACTTCAGACTCTTTACTTATGAATGAGAAAGTGGACAAGGCTGCGCGAGAGTTGGTCGAATCCTACAGGAGCGGCCGCGTCAAGATTCATCATCTCGACCGCTGCCCGCTGCCGTCGCACGCCGAAATCATCCGCGTGCTCGTGACGATGCACGAGCTTCTGTTTCCCGGCTACATCGGCGCGCAGGGTCTCACCGGCGAGAGCTTGCGCGTCCACGTCGAGGCGCGCATGGCATGGCTCTACGAGACGCTCTCGGAGCAGATAGCCCGCGCCATCTCGCATGGACGCAACTTGCACGAGGGTTGCGCCGTCACGCCTCTGAACGCGGCCTGCTGTGCAGAGGAGTTCATCTCTCGTCTCCCGGCCGTGCGCGAGAAGCTGGCGACCGACGTGCAGGCGGCCTTCGACGGCGACCCCTCCGCGACCTGTCTCGATGAAATCATCTTCAGCTACCCCGGCCTCTACGCCGTCATGGCCTATCGCCTCGCGCACGAACTGTACGAACTGCGCGTGCCGCTCATCCCGCGCATCATGACCGAGCACGCGCACCACCGCACAGGCATCGACATCCACCCCGGCACGAGCATCGGCTCAAGCTTCTTCATCGACCATGGGACGGGCGTCGTCATCGGCGGCACGGCCGTCATCGGCGACAACGTGAAGATTTATCAAGGCGTGACCATCGGCGCGTTCTCCTTCGACAAGGCGGCCGACGGCACGCTCGTCAGAGGCACGAAACGCCATCCGACCATCGAGGACGACTGCGTTATCTACGCGGGCGCGACCATCCTCGGCGGCGATACAGTGGTCGGGCGCGGCAGCGTCATCGGCGGCAACGTCTGGCTCACGCACTCCGTGCCGCCCGGCACGCGCGTCCTACAGGACTCGCCGCGCCTGC
>DASZCR010000143.1:0-2149 GCA_035942915.1 Pyrinomonadaceae bacterium
TGTCGAAGGTGCCGCCGCCGAAGTCGAAGACCGCGATGGTCTCGTCCTTCTTCTTGTCGAGGCCGTAGGCCAGCGCCGCCGCCGTCGGCTCGTTGACGATGCGCATCACTTCGAGGCCGGCGATGCGGCCCGCGTCCTTGATGGCCTGTTCGACGGGCTTGCGCAAGCGTTGCAGAATCGGGTCAATCAACTGCTCGACGCGTGCGCGCGTCAACTTCATGACGAGGTGCTTCGGCCCCGATTGGTCGGCCGTGATGAAGGGCAGATTTATCTCCGTCTCCATCGTCGAGGAGAGTTCAATCTTGGCCTTCTCGGCCGCTTCCTTGAGGCGCTGCAAGGCCATCTTGTCACCGGAGAGGTCGATGCCCTGGTCGCGCTTGAACTCCTCGATAATCCATTCGATGAGCCGCTCGTCGATGTCGTCGCCGCCGAGGTGCGTGTCGCCGTTCGTCGACTTGACCTCGACGACGCCTTCGCCGACTTCGAGAATCGAGATATCGAAGGTGCCACCGCCAAAGTCGAAGACGGCGATGGTCTCGTCCTTCTTCTTATCGAGGCCGTAGGCGAGCGCGGCGGCCGTCGGCTCGTTGACGATGCGCATCACTTCGAGTCCGGCGATGCGTCCGGCGTCCTTCGTCGCCTGACGCTGCGCGTCGTTGAAGTAGGCCGGGACGGTGATGACCGCTTTGTCCACCTTCTGGCCGCCGAGGTAGTCTTCGGCCGCCTGCTTCATCTTCTGCAAAATCATCGCCGAAATTTCGGGCGGGCTGTAGTCCTTGCCGCCCGCGACGATACGCACGTCGCCGTTGCCGGCCGACTGCACCTGATACGGGACTTGTTTAATCTCCTCGCCGACCTCGCTGAAGCGGCGTCCCATGAAACGCTTGATTGAATAGATGGTGTTTTCCGGGTTGGTCACCGCCTGACGCTTGGCAACCTGCCCGACCAGACGGTTGCCGTCCTTTGCGAAGGCGACGACCGAAGGCGTCGTGCGCCCGCCTTCCGAGTTGGTGATGACGGTCGGCTCTCCCCCCTCCATCACGGCCACGCACGAGTTCGTCGTCCCTAAGTCAATACCGATTATCTTACTCATCGCTTTCCCTTCTCCAATCTTGATTTCGAACGCGCCTGCGGAAAGTGCGACCCTGCCGGGGGTCTCTCTCTGCGCGACCGATTTTCGGCTTCCTGAGCCGTCAACGCCACACCCGCCCGCTCAGCGAACAATCCAGAGGAGACGGGCGGGGTGAGTTGAATACGACCTCAATATAATACTTGAGTGAGTTGTTGTCAAGTTTTTTATCAAACCCGTGCTCCATCGCCCGACGCACTTTAAGCGCCCTAGTTTCAGTGGTTTATGGAGACGCGCTCAGGACTCCTCGCGCGCGTTCTTCTCGTCGTTCATGAGCTTGGCGGCCCAGAAGACGTAGTGTATGCCGGAGATGACCGCGAAGAGGAAGACGATGGCGTAGACGGTCGGCAGGACGTAGCCGCGCACGGCGGGCAGGCGCGCCATGACGAGGATGACGACGATGGCGCCAATCTGGACGACCGTGTTGATTTTGCCGAGCATCGAGGGGCGAAAGCCGCGAAAGCCCGTGACGACGTTGATGGCTGCCGAACCGACGACGATAAAGACATCGCGGCTGATGACGGCCGCCGTCACCCAGAAGGGCACGGGCAGATGATTGCCGCGCGCGACGATGGAGTCGAGAGAGAGGGTGATGAAGGAGGTGACGAGGAGGAGTTTGTCTGCGATGGGGTCGAGAATCGTGCCGAGTTGCGACTTCTGGTCGAAGCGGCGCGCGAGAAAGCCGTCGATGCCGTCGGTCAGTCCTGCGAAGATGAAGATGGCGAGCGCCCACTCGAAACGCTGGTAGTAAAGCGCCGTCACGAAGACAGGGATGAGACCCATGCGGACGACGGTCAGGATGTTCGGGAGCGTGACGATGCGCGAAGACATAGAAAGTCGAAAGTCCGAAGCCTCGAAGTTCGGAGTCAAAAGCCAAAGACTGTCTCTGACTCCAGACTTGAGACTCCAGACTCCGAACTATTTGAGAGAGCGCAGTTGCAGGAAGGAGACTTCCGGCAGGCAGCCGTAGCGGACGGGCAGGACGACCGTGTTGATTTTGCCGAGCATCGAGGGGCGAAA
>DASZCR010000144.1:0-6211 GCA_035942915.1 Pyrinomonadaceae bacterium
GCCTTGAGGAGCGGCAGGGCGTCGGAGTAGGAGACGGGCAGGACGGGGATTTTCGTGAGCGTCGGCGCGCTCTCGCGGTCGAGCCGCCGGGCGTCTTTGGTCGCGCCGACGCCGGGCGTCAAAGGGTCGCCGGGGTAGAGCGGCATGTCGGCGACCGAGCCGCGCTGCGCGCCCCACTCGTTGCGCCACGCGCCGCGCGGGTACACGTCGCCTTGATAGTAGCCGTCGTCGCGCGGGTCTGAATAGATGATGCACCCGACGGCTCCGCGTTCGGCCGCGACCTTCGGCTTGATGCCGCGCCATGAGCCGCCGTAGCGCGCGATGACAATCTTGCCGCGCACGTCGATGCCGCGCTCGGCTAGCGCCTCGTAATCGCGCGGCACGCCGTAGTTGACGTAGACGAGTTGACCGGTCACGTCTCCGTCAACCGAGTAAGCGTTGTAGATGGGCAACTGTTCGTCGGTCTGCCCCGAAGTTGAATCCTCTTTGAGCGGAGGCTCGACCAAACGTGCGCTGAAACGTTCGGGCGCGACCATTTCGAGCAGGCGCGTCTTCGGCACGGGCAGCAACACGTCGAAGCGTTCAATCTCGGTTTCGTAGCCCCACGCGCGGAACTGCGCCGCCATGAACTCTGCGTTCTCCTTCCCGTAGGCCGAGCCGACGTGATGCGGACGCGCAGACATGCGACGCATCCACTCGCGCAGGTTCTCGCGCTTGAGCATCGCGTCGAAGCGTGCTTCGAGGGCGCGCTGCGCGGCGACGCGCTCCCGGCTGAAGCCGAGCAAGGGACGCTCATCGGCCGTCTGCGCCGACTGCGCGGCCAACGAAGACGACAACGCGAGCGCCAACACTACGCGAGAGAAACGAAGCCTCATGGATGCCTCCGTCTAACTGATTTGTCTGGTGGAGTACTGCGTTGAGACGCCGATGATAGCAGAAGCCCCCCCGTGTTGCGCAAAATTCACGCTGCTCCTAAAAACAAAAGACAATGCGAGCGGATAGGTGAAAACCCATCAGTTGGCACAGAAGTGCTTGCGAATATGGACAGAAGTTGGCGCGACGGGTTTGGAAATATACAAAAGTTCTTGCGACGAGTCTGGAAGGAATATCGAGAGCTAAGGTCTGACTAGGAGGTGTAAGAACTGCCCTCCGCGATTTCGAGGCTTTCAAAAAATCCTTTATCGGCCCAGTCGCAAAGCCAGTCTCGGACGGTGGTAGCGGATGGCTGACGGCCGCTGTCTGCGGCCAAGCCCCGATTGAGGATTTGGCCGATGGTGTGACGGCCGTCGAGGGATTCAAGCAACGCATATTGCGTTGCGGAGAGTTCATACAGGCTGACGCGGTAGTTCAAACGTGTCATGGCAATGAAGCTCTTGAGCGGCGCTGGCAGTTCCGGGTTTTCATCACGGCGCGCGGCAAGCATGTATGTGTGAACCGGGTAGCGGAAGGCGAACAGCCGCAGACAAGAGACAGGCGACGGGCGCGCCTGAAGGATGCGTTCGGCAGCAGACGAGAGAATATCCCCCGCGCGCGGTAGTGCACGGCCTTCGATACCGGGGCCGTCGTACACCTTGAGGAACGCCCATTCGAGTGACGCCAGCTCGATGATGAAGTCCGGCCAGCACTCCCTCTCATCCTGTGGCTTGTCGGCGTCGGGCCGTGTCTCGGCGAGGTACTGAGGGAAGGCATCGGCCAGCCGGTCAAGGGTGTAGCTGGATGGAGGGTGGTGTTGCAGGTAGTCGAGAGCGAACCTGTTAAATAGCTTCTCACCCAGAGCGCCAAGGAGAGCTGGAAACATTGATTGGAAACACTGGAGCAGTCGCGCGTGGTATGACCGACAGTAGATAGCTAACCGCTCCGCGCCGGACAGCTTGGCCGAAGGCAGTATAATCTCTTCCAGTAGATTGATGTCGGCATCGAGGCTGCACAATGCTTCTCTGGATGTCAGGTCGGAACGGATGCCGCGCGGATGCGTGATGACCGCCTGCATCCATTGCTGTAGCCGGTCAAGCTCCGGGCGGCGCTTGCTCTTAACGCCTGTACTCATATGTGCTCCGGCGACGTGAGGCCCAACGGGTGCGCCCCGGCGAAAGGTTCCCGCGAGTCCCGGCTCGGATACAGTATCGCAGAGTTCTCATCTACAAGGTCTCTCCCGTCCATCACAGGCTCTTGTTCAGCCAGCCAACTGCGTGCCTTGAGCACCTCCGCGTGCAGGGCCGGGAATTCCGGGATATTCGAGTCCCAT
Organism: Pyrinomonadaceae bacterium; assembly: GCA_035942915.1. GTDB lineage: Bacteria > Acidobacteriota > Blastocatellia > Pyrinomonadales > Pyrinomonadaceae > DASZCR01. The sequence continues at coordinate 2,246 of DASZCR010000144.1, forward strand.
TCCAGAAGCGTCGAGACGCCCGCCGTGCGCAAGGAGGCCAGCCTGTAAAGATGCCACACCTGAGCCAGCACACGGCTGTCATGTGTATCAACGATGTGAGTGCCGCAGTGTCTATGCCCCGCGAGGTGAATCTGTACGATGCGCTCGGCGGGCACAGACTCTATGTACTCGACCGGGTCGAAACCATGATTGACGCTCGACACGTAGACGTTGTTTACGTCGAGCAGCAAGCCGCAATCCGCTTCCTCTGCCATCGCGGCCAGAAACTCCCACTCTTGAAGCGTGTCAACGGCGAAGCGCAGATAGCTGCTCGGATTCTCCAAGACTAGTGGTCGTTCCAGAAAGTCTTGGACGATGCGAATCCGGCGGACGACGTGCCGGAGCGTTTCTTCATTGAGGGGAAGGGGCAACAGGTCGTGCGTGTTGCAATCCAAAATCCCCGTCCAGCACAGGTGATCTGAGACCCACGCCGCCCCCGTCACCTCAGCCAGACGCTTGAGCTTTGCGAGGTACTCGAAGTCCAGCGGGTCTGCGCTGCCGATTGACAGCGAAACTCCGTGCATGGCGATAGGGTATCGCTCACAGATGCGGTCGAGCACATGGCGCGCCCAGCCCTGCGAGTCCATAAAGTTTTCCGAGATGACCTCGAACCAATCAACGGGGGGCCAGTGCTCCAGCACGTAGCTGAAATGCTGGCACCGGAGACCGACCCCCATGCCCAGATTCGGAAGTCCCAGACGCTTCATAAGCTACTTTTTCGGAGGATATGGATAAGAGGTCGGTTGTAAGCTCTGGCGTATGGGGCTGACCTCTTTGATTGGCGGCAACTCCGTCTGCAAGTGCTCTTGCAAAAGCTCGCGTGCGTGCTCCCAGACCTCTTTGTTCTGAAGGTCTTGGGGCGCCTGCGTCCATTTTGGATTGGCGTTGAAGACCTGACCGGGCGGGATGGGCGCGCCGCAGCCGCCGAGGTTGTAACAGTTATTGAAATTCGGCACCCAGTTATCATTCGGGTCTTTCGCGTCTCCTTGATAGCCGCAGCCGCCCTGCCCTTTACACACGTTCGTTTGCTGGCAAGCGTGGAAGTAAGCGGTGGCGCAATCGCACGCTCCCGGAGCCTTGCCGTTTTCTTCAACTATGTTAAGCCCCTGGCAGGCGTGGTAATGATGCGTCTGTGTCTTGTCTATGTACGTGCTGGGGTCTATCCATTTGTATTCGGGGATGCCGCCAGCCTGCCACACCTGAAGTGTTCGATTGCCCAGACCCGCCATGGCAGCGAGACCCACACTGTCTGAGCTGGCAAACGATGATTCGATGCTTCCCAAGAAAGACGAATAGCTCTTATTCAGAACGTCTTGTAAGAACCGGAGGCTCGCATCATCTTCCGTGTCACCCTGTTTCAGTTCGGTCTTATAGACATTGACCTTATGAACTAATTGCTGAAGCTCTGTGAAGCGGTCAAGGTGGCTCTTGCTATCGAAGAAGAGTTCGATTGCTTCGCCCGTCGTCGGCACGTATTGAGAGGGCACATCTGTCCCGCCAGCCCCTTCTCCCTGTGCTGATATCGCATCTATAGCGACTCTGGCGCGCTCGACGGCTTCTTGGGATGAACCCTCAATTTTAATGCTGAAGGGATAGTTACCGGCCTTCTGAAGGGCGTCAGCGGTCAGCAGCCCATCGCTCGTCCGCTTACTACCCATCAACCTTTTTTTAATCTCTTGACTGAGGACGGCGGGGAGACGATGAGTGGCGCCACGAGCGCCGCTGCGGACAAGCATTAGGGCGGACTTGGCCATGGCCTCGCCCCAATCATCCTTTTGGAGCGGGTCGCTCTGGCGTCCCCCTGTCGGATAGAGTTCTTCCCAACAAACCTTTAAGCCGTAGCTGAGCGCGTGGTAAAAATCGCCGATTGAGTCGTACACTTCGAGGCACCTCTCCTCTTCAGCGTCCTTCCCTTTTTGCTCGATCCACTGGAAGAGGTTGAGCCGGTCTACGTCCAGCGGGCCGAACTCCAGCGTCAGACCCGTAGGTGTCGGGAGACGTTGCGGCTGGTGTTCGTAGTTCGGGGCATAGTCGCCGGTGAACTTCACCCACGACTTGTTCGGGGGGAGATTCTCTTCTGGGCGGACGGCGTTGAGAATGTTTGCGGCGAGTTCCAGATGCAGCATCTCCTGAATGGCGACCGAGAGCACGCTGTCGAACGCGTACAGGCTGGCTTGGTCGTTGGTGAACCTGCTGAAATCATAGCTCCCGTCTTGATTCTTCGGGAAGTCCTCCAAGTTAGCAATTTCAGGACGACCCGTCGCCGCGTCTACCGGCACATTGATGGAATAGGCCGCCGTCAGGTAGAGCGGGATAGTCCATAGCTCCAGATAGACTGCGTTCTGGAGATACTCTCGCACGAGGTCGGGTGTCCAACCTTTTCTGTCGTCGCTCATAGCAGGCTCCTTTGTTGATAGGCACAGGCCTATCCAAAAATTGTGGGATGAGATCTCCTGAAAATCGGGTTCAGGCTTAGGAGACCCGGAGAATAATGTTCTCGGCTTGGAAACGGAAGAACTCAGCAGCGAGAGAATTGGCGGCAATTTTTAACACTTCACCCCCTGACCAGTCAACGCTTTTACTTTCATCTGCGCACTTTATTTAAGAGCCTGTCAAAAACAGAAGCCGTATTCGACTGGAGCAGGTAAAAACAGTCGATTTACGGCTATAGGCGGCGTGCCCTCTGATGAATTTGTAAGTCTACTTTTGTATCTGACAATGACAGGTTCAGGTGTGCGACGGTTTCGACGTGGTGTGTTTGCGGGAAGAGGTCGAAGGCGCGGAGGGAGGTGAGACGGTAGCCGCGCTCGAAGAGGAGATGGAGGTCGCGTGCGAGGGTGGCGGGGTCGCAGGAGACGTAGGAGATGTGGCGCGGTGCGAGGGCGTTGATGGCGTCGATGGTTTCGCGTTCGGCTCCTGCGCGTGGGGGGTCGAGGAGGATGAAGTCGATGGGAGGAAGGCTCTCTGTGCGTCGCGTGAGCCAGTCGCCGACGGCGGAGGTTTCAATCTCGGCGTGGGTGAGTCCGGCGTCGGAGAGGTTGCGGCGTGCGTAGCGCGTCGCCGAGGGATTGCCCTCGACGCCGACGACATGCCGGAAGCGACGCGCGAGGGGCAGCGTGAAGAGTCCGACGCCGCAGTAGAGGTCGAGTGCGCGTTCGCCCTCAGCGTCGCGCGTCGCTTCCGTGATGAGCGGTTCGAGGAGAGTGTGGTTGATTTGGAAGAAACAGTCTGGGCCGAAGCGGTAGGTCTCACCGCCGATGCTTCTCGTCTGTTCGCGCGCGAGAGCGTCGTCGGTCTCTTCATCGAGCGGAGGCCAGAGCATAACGCCGGAGTCGCCTGCGACGGCCTCAAACTCGCCCGTGCGCGCGTCGCGTGGGTGCTCCTTCAATTCGGCGCGCACGCGCTCAAGCGTCTCCTGAAGCGCAGGGATGACGACGGGGCAGACGGCGACATCGCAGACGTTGTGCGTGCCGCGCTCGAAGTAGCCGAGGCGTCTGCCGCCGCGCTCGAACTGCCACTGCGCGCGCGAGCGATACTGCCAGACGGCGGGCGAGGGCGTGATGGGAATCTCTGCGGGAGGTTCGATGCGTGCGATGCGGCGCAGACAGTCGCGGATAATCTCGACCTTCGCGGCGAGTTGCGCCTCGTAGTTGAGTTGTTGGAAGTCGCAGCCGCCGCACCGCCCGAAGTATGGACAGGGCGGCTCGACGCGCACGGGTGAAGGCGCAAGCACCTCGACGATTGAGGCGAAGGCGACGCGACCGCGCACGCGCTCGATGCGCACGCGCAGACGGTCGCCCGGCGCGGCGAGGCCGACGAGCAGCGTCCGTTCACCGGCGCGCGCAAACCCGACGCCGCCCGGCAGCAGGCGTTCGATTGTGACTTCTAACTCTTCCGCGCCGGTGGGGGCTTTTGGAGTCGTGGGGG
>DASZCR010000145.1:0-22625 GCA_035942915.1 Pyrinomonadaceae bacterium
CGTCGGGCGTGACGAAGCGGCCCGTCAATCCCGTCAAGACGACGGCGCAGGCCAATACGACGAGGCCGACCGAGATGATAAGTGTGCGCTTTGGATTTAGCATCGGCGAAGTCCTCCTCAGGTGGGATAGTGGCAAACAACGGTGTGCGACACGCGCGAGAGCAAGCGACGCGAAAGCTTGTGCTGCTCACAAGACCTGTCAGGCGCGGCGGCGCGCCCGCGCTTGCGGCCTATTCAATATCACATCTGAGCCGAGATGTAAGCCGACACGCGACGACCGTCAGACGCCCTCCGAAAAGAGCCTATCGCTTCGTCGATTTGCGCTCGAAGAAGAGATGCGCGAGCGCAAGGAGGACGAACGCGAGCGCCAGACAGTAGAGTCTGAGATTGATGATGCGCGCCTGATTCGTCGCCGCGCCCGTGATATCGGCCGGAGTCCAGAGACCGTAGAGGACGGGGTTATAGAGCCAGTGATTGTAGCCCTGACTGTATAGATAAAAGAGGCCGCCCGCCATCCCGAAGCTCACGGCGTATGCCAGATACTTATCGCGCAGCAGCACGTTCAGCGCCGTCGCGGCAGCGATGAGAAAGAGCATGCTCGGAATCAGAATCAACGTGTAAATCTTCAGATACGCGTCCGGTTCAAGGGGCGTGTGGCCTTGATAAATTTGCAGTGCGAAGGCCGTCAGGCCGACCACCGCGCTCAACGAAAGCGACAGCAGCAGCGTCGCCGCAAACTTCGAGAGGAGCAGCACGAAGTTCGGTATGGCGACGCTCCACAGCACCGGCTCGAATCTCAACTCGCGGTCGCGGTGCATGGCCTCACCCATGTAGAAGACGGCGAGCGCGCACAGGAATAAGAGCAGCGATTCGGCCGTGCGACCGGCGTATGTCGCAGAATAGGAACTGTCGGGGTCAACTTTGTAATAGACCAGCCCGACGACGCACAGCAGCGTGGCGAGCGGCGCGAGCACTACAAGGCTGCGCTCCGCGTACAGCAAACGCAACTCAACTTCAAAAGCCGCCGCCAACTGTCTGAGCTTCGCGCGCACACCTTCGGTTTCGACGTTGACATCCGATATCGCAACCCTCTCGACGCGACTCGATTCCTCGACCGCCGCGCTTTGACCGAGGCTTGCGCTCTCCATCCCTCTGTCGAGCCAGTCGGCGCTCGCGGCGAGGTTGATGGTCGTGAGCGGGCTAGTGTCTTTGTACTTCCCGAATCGCTCGACCATCGAGAATCGAAGGTAGAGGAAGGCCAGCAAAACGGCCGCGACCAGAACGACGAGCGCGCGGTTCAAGAGCAGGTCGGAGTCGTAACTGATAACTAGCTGGTCGAGCCATTCGGGGCTGCGCCCCTTCGCCATCTCTGCGCTCCAGTTGAGCAACAGCGGGTCGAGCGCGATGCGCCAGCGCAGCGGCAGCCCTTTCAAGCTCAGTTGATAGACGATGTAGAGCGGATAAAAAGAGACGGCCAATCCGTAGACGATTTTTGCGTTGCGCGTGAGCGTCCCGACCGTGAAGTAGATGGCCGCCAGACACAGGTGCGAGATGACGACGAAAAAGAAGAAGTGTTTGAAGTAAGGCCACACCCGCGCGGGCTGCGTTATCATCTGCGCGGTGGGGAACGCCTGAAGGACGAAGAGCGTCAGCGCAAAGGCCGCCTGACAGCAGATGAGCACGAAGAAGTTGCCGAAGAATTTTCCGAGCAGATATTCGGCGCGGCCGACCGGCCGGGAAAAGATGAGCGGACTGATGCCAAGGCGAAAATCCCTGATGACGGGGTCGCCCATGATAAGCGCGTTGAAGAGCGGTAACGTCAGAAATGAGAAGCCGGCGAAGTTGCGTGCGATGTAGAACTCGCTGTTCGTCGCCCAACCGTAAGACGCAGCCGCGCCTTTAACCGTCCACAGCCAGCCGTTCATGGCGAACAGGGCTATCATCGCGTAAGGCGCGACGCGCTTCGTGTTGAGCAACACTTCCGTCTGAAAAATCGCTCCGAAGGGCGTGCGTGCGAGACTTCTCAATTCACATTCTCCGGTCGCGCGGCGAGACTGAAATAGTAGTCTTCGAGAGACGGCACGGCGGGGCTGAACTCGTCGCCGGGTCGCCCCTCGTTCGCGTAGACGCGGACGCGCACCTGTGCACCCGCAACCTGCGTGGAGATGATTCTGAGCCGCGTCTTCTTCAGAGCCGCCACCTTCTCGCGCGGCAGAGCAGCTTCCCACAGTGCGCCCGCAATCCGGCCAATCGCCTCCTGCGGCGTACATGAAGCGATAATCTCGCCCTGCCGCATGATTGCCATCCGCGTGCAGAGGTTCGAGACATCGGAGACGATGTGCGTCGAAAGAATAACGACTGTTTCCTCGCCCGCAATCTCGGACAAGAGGTTGTGGAAGCGGACGCGCTCTTCCGGGTCTAAACCGGCCGTCGGCTCATCGACAATAATCAGCCTCGGCTGACCGATAAGCGCCTGTGCAATTCCCAAACGTTGCCTCATCCCGCCCGAAAACCCGCCGACCTTCTGCCCACGCGCCGTCGAGAGATTGACTCTTTCGAGCAGCGCATCAACCAATCGTGTGCGCTCGCGTCCGTCCGTGACGCCTTTGAGTCGCGCCAGATAATCGAGCGTCTGTTCGGCCGTCAGCGTCGGATACAGGCCGAACTCCTGCGGCAGATAGCCGAGCATACGGCGCGCCGCTCTGGTGTCGGCGATGAAGTCCACGTCGTCGAGCCGGACGTGGCCGGAGTCGGGTTCGAGGAGGGTGGCGGCGATTTTCATGAGGGTCGTCTTGCCCGCGCCGTTTGCGCCGAGCAGACCGAACATCCCGGCGGGAATTTCGAGTGTGATTCCTTTGAGCGCCTGCACGCCGCTTGGATAGGTCTTTTTCAACTCTCTGATTTCAAGCATCTGTGTGCCGTTTTCTCGTCTCGAATGTTTCTTTACGGAGAAGGTATGGCGCGCGAGCGGCCGTCGCGCTCGAACGTGTGAGAAGGTGTGGAAGATACGTTGCAGCTTTCGGGCAGGTTTCAGGCGACGGATGCGATGAAAGCTGCCCCGCAATCAAAAGCCCGAAGCGAGCGCAGCTTCGGGCTTTCGAGAGTTGAGGATTGTTCCCGACGTGAAGCGTCAGGGTTTGAGGACAATCTTGATGCAATCGTCCTCTTTGTTGGTGAAGATGTCGAAGCCGTGCGGCGCGTCTTCGAGTCCCATGCGGTGCGTGATGACGAAGGAGGGGTCGATTTCGCCGCGCTCGATTCTTTCGAGCAGTTGCCCCCAGTAACGCTGGACGTGGCACTGGCCGGTCTTCATCGTCAAGGAACGGTTCATGAAAGAACCCATCGGGAATTTGTCAATCAGCCCGCCATAGACGCCGATGACGGAGACCGTGCCGCCGTTGCGGCAGCACATAATCGCCTCGCGCAAGGCGATGGGTCTGTCCGTCTCGGACATCAATGCTTGTTTGGCGCGGTCGTAGGCGTAGACGATGCCGTGACCGCCGTGCGCTTCGAGACCGACGGCGTCGATGCAGGCATCAGGCCCGCGCCCGCCCGTCATCTCCATCAGCGCGTCGTAGACGTTCGTCTCTTCATAATTAATCGTCTCGGCTTTGGCCTTCTCGCGCGCCATCGTGAGGCGTTCGGGGAAGCGGTCAATGCCAATCACGCGTTCTGCGCCGAGCAGGTAGGCGCTCGCAATGGCGAACTGCCCGACCGGGCCGCAGCCCCAGACGGCAATCGTGTCGCCCTGTTTGATGTCGCACATCTCCGCTCCCATGTAGCCGGTCGGGAAGATGTCGGAGAGGAATAAGACCTGCTCGTCGGGCATCCCTTCCGGGACTTTGAGCGTGCCGACATCGGCGAAGGGCACGCGCGCATACTCGGCCTGTCCTCCGGCGTAACCGCCCGTCAGGTGCGAGTAGCCGTAGATGCCGCAAGGGCTGTGGCCGAACATCTTCTCGGCCATCCACGCGTTCGGGTTCGAGTTTTCACACAGCGTAAACAGTTGTTGCTGACAGAAGAAGCAGTTGCCGCACGAGATGGGGAAGGAGACGACGACGCGGTCGCCCACTTTGCGATTCTTCACGTCGGGGCCGACCTCGACGAGTTCACCCATGAACTCGTGGCCGAGGATGTCGCCCTTCTGCATCGTCGGCATGAAGCCGTTGTAGAGATGCAGGTCGGAGCCGCAGATGGCCGTCGAGGTGATTTTTACTATCGCGTCGCGCCGGTTGAGAATCTTCGGGTCGGGCACTTGCTCAACCCGCACGTCCTGTTTGCCATACCAACAATTCGCTCTCATCACTTTTCCCTTTCCTTGAATGAACAACCCGCGAAAACTGTGCGCGTCGAAGGGGTGACCTTCAGGCGCGCCCGCCAGCGCGCGCCGCGCCGAGTTCTGCGCCTGAAGGCGGCTGCGCGGGACGCTGCGTGAGGTAACCGTTGTCCCAGACCGTGCCCTCAGAGAGGACAACTTCGCCCGTCTCCATCACCTGCTTGAAGCAGCGGAGAGACTCTTGCGCCTGCTGTCCCGGCTCTTCGCCGAAGAGTTTCGCGACGACTGCGCCGATGACGCCGCCCGGCGGGTTGTACTGCATCTCGACCCGGACAATCGTGCCGCGTCCGCCCGGCGCGGTCTCGAAGCGTACGGAGCCGGAGTTGTCCACGTCCGCCCCTTCGAGCGAGCGCCACGAAATCAGTTCGTTGGGTCGGTCTTCGACAATCTCCGCATCCCACTCGACGCTCGAACCGGCCGGAGCTTTCGCCACCCAATGCGAACGCCCTTCGCCCGTCACGCGCACGGATTCGAGGTGGTGCATGAAGCGCGGCAGGTTCTCGAAGTTGCGCCAGTAGCTGTAAAGCTCCTCCGGCGAACGGTTGATGATGAGGCTCTTTCTCACGGTTGTCCCTCCCCCTGCGGTGCTGTCGCTGTTGCCGCTGCTGAGTTGCTGCGCGCAAATCACGTCGAGCGCCGTCACGGCGAGGACGTTGGCCGTTGCGAAGGCGACTCTGGCCTTGTCCGAGCGCGGCGAGGCAAACGCGCCGCCGAGTGCAGCGAGGTCTAAGGCATCGCCCGCGACGCGCGCCCAGACGGCAGCCGCCGGTCGCCTGCCCTGCGAGAAGATGCCGATGCCGTGAAAAATCTCGCGCAGACCGAACAGGCGTATCAGCCCCGTGTGGCCGCGCACCCCTGCCACTTTGGCGATGCCGCGCGGGGCTAACAGTTCCGCCAGTCCGAGGCCGATGCTGAACCAGCCGAGTCCGCGCGCCAGTTGTTCGGCGTTGATGTTCATCAGGCCGCCGCTCTGCCCTGCGTGATGACGAATGGCGGGCAGAGTGCCGTCGGTCGTCTGTCCGGTCTGGCGGGAGTCAGGCGAAGACGACTGTGCGGACTGCTGTCCTGCGTTGCCCTGTCGCTGCCCCCCCTGTGCTTGTTTCTTCGTAGCTGTTGCCATCGTGGTGTCCCCCTGAAGAAATTCCTAAAAGTAGTCGTCGCCCTCGCCTCGCGCGAGAACAGAAGTCTCGGAAAAATCTGTGGGGGAAACGGTTTGCGTGCGACTTTGCGAGTCGCAGAGGGATGGGGTGTGGGGTCGTCTTGTAAAGCGTCGTGAGTGGTGGAAGGTGAAAAAGATTGCCCGTGTTCTTTTACCCCTTGTCTCTTCCCTGCTCGCTTTGTCGCCATTATAGACACAAAAGAAGACCGCACGCACGTCCCGGCCAAAGACTACAGCCCTTCGTGTCACTGTTGTTTCACTTAAAGTTCAATTTCTTAACTCAGGCGGAGAAGGCCGCACGCGCAGTTGTTTCACGCCGTAACACGCGGCAGCCCGGCGTGGTTCAGTTTGAAACATGCCGCGCCAGCGCCTCGACTGCCTTGCGGCTGTGATTGGCGCGACATCCCGAACGTTTAGGCGCAGTGCAGGTTGAGGAATACTGTTTGCTTCGTGTCAGTGTGCATTACACGGCTCACTGCCGGTTTCTCAGAGTCTTGTTTGACAGCGCGGCGACGAGGCGAAGGACAGCCGGTTAACTGTAATCACGAAACTCACAACTTCCCCGTAGTGAGTTTCCATCTTCAAAGCTCACGTCCCGAAGGAAAATTTGTGTCAGGGTCTTCCGCACTCATGCGACAGGGAAGATTCTGTCATTACCGTCAGTCTTCACGAACGCTCGCTTGACATATCCGATAGATGTGCTCCGCGAGAGCATATCCGGCGGACAGACGCCGACGTGAAAATCACGTCTGCCGTGTCCCTGCGGATATCCGTGCGTCCGTCGCCGGAAGGGCGGCGTCTCTGAGCACACTCGCGGCCATTTGCGGGAGCAGTTGCGCGTCGTCCGGGTACGATTATTTCAAGGAGAAACCAATGGCATTCATCTCGAAGAGGAACAGAAAAAGAGAAAGAGACAGGCAAATCGCTGCGAAGAATCGGCGCGAGTTGGTGGCGGCGCATCTGGACAGGAGAGAACTGTTGAAGATGGGTCTCCTGACCAGCGCCGGGCTGCTCGTCCCCAAGGTCGGTTTGAGCGCGCGGCCGCTGACGAGCGCGGGCTACAGAAACGATGAGCCGCAAAGCCCGCCGACGACTCCGTTCGTCGACAACCTGCCGCTCGCGCAGGTTCTCGCCCCCGTCCCGTCGCTGCTTCCGACGCCGACGCGTCTGCCGAACGCGCCGCTTGAGCAGCGCACGGTCGCGCATCAGGATTGGTTCGGTCATCCTCCGCAGAAATTCTACGAGATGGTTCAGGCCGAGACGAGCGGCATCATGGTCTCGCCCGACCTTCCGGGGCAAACGCTCTGGACGTTCAACGGTCAGACGCCGGGGCCGCAAATCGTCGCGCGCTACGGCGAGCCGATTCTCGTCCGACAGAAGAACCAACTGCCGCTGCACGGCGCAGACGGCTTCGGCATGGGTTCTGTCTCGACCCACTTGCACAACGGCCACACGCCGCCCGAATCCGACGGCCACCCCTGCTATTTCTTCGATGGCGGCCACTACTACGATTATCACTACCCGATGGTCTATGCCGGAGGCGACGTGCGCGAAGCGATGCACACGCTCTGGTATCACGACCACCGTTTCGACCACACGGCCGAGAACACCTACAAGGGTCTGGCCGGAACGTTCGTCCAGTTCAACGAGTTCGATACGGGTGATGAGACGACCGGCTTCCGCCTGCCGAGCCATCCGAACTTCGACATCTACATGGCCTTCAACGATAAGGTGTTCGATGAGCAGACGGGTCGCCTCGCCTTCGACAGCTTCAACTTCGACGGCGTGCTCGGCGACAAGTTCCTCGTCAACGGCAAAATCAACCCGGTGCTCCACGTCAGCCCGCGCCGCTACCGCTTCCGCTGGCTCAACACCGGCCCGGCGCGCTTCTATCAGTTCTTCATCCTCGACCCGACGAACAACTCTAGCAAGTCCTTCTGGCAAATCAGCACGGACGGCAACTTCCTCGAAAGACCCGTGCAGGTCAACACCTGCCGCGTCTCGGTCGCCGAGCGCGTCGATGTCATCGTCGACTTCACCGGCCTGCAAGGCAAGACCTTCTATATCGAGAACCGTCTCGAACAGGTAGACGGTCGCGGCCCGACCGGCGACGTGTTGCCGGCTGGCGCGGGCGATAAGATTCTGAAGATTGTCGTCGATGGCCCCGTTGTTCCCGACAACAGCATCAACCCGGCGACCATCACGCAGCCCGTCTACTTCTATCAGTTCCCTGACACGAATCAGGTTCCGGTCGTCACGCGCACCTTCAAGTTCGAGCGCAACAACGGGCAATGGTCGGTCAACGGCCGCTTCCCCGATTGCGCCGCCGATAGGTTCGCCGTCAAACGCAACACGGCCGAACGTTGGATTATTCAGAACAACTCCGGCGGCTGGCAGCACCCCATCCACGTCCACTTCGAGGAGTTCCAGACGCTTAGCATCAACGGTCGCGCGCCGCGCACGACGGGCATCGTCGAGAAGGGTCGCAAGGACGTGTTCCGTCTGGAACACAACCAGCAGGCCGAACTCTACTTCCGCTTCCGCGATTACGTCGGCCGACTCCCCATGCACTGTCATAACGTGCTGCACGAAGACCACGCGATGATGGTGCTGTTCCAGATTAACGACCAGGGCGATACCAACCCCAATCCGTAGCCCGGCAGATGCACAGATTGGAGAAAGGAATCTCAGAATCATGAAAAACATCAGTAGGAGAAGCGTCATGGCGATGCTCGGTACCTCACCGCTGGCCGCTGCCCTTGTGAGCCGCGTTGTGCGCGGTTCCACGCTCGACGGTATCGTCGCTCCGCAGCCCAAGAAGTGGCGCGAAGTCTCCGGGCGTCAACGCTTCAAAGAGCGTCACCTGCCGGACGTGGCTTTGATAACGCACGAAGGCAAGAAGGTCAGTTTTTATGAAGACTTGGTGAAGGACAAGATGGTTCTCATCAACTTCATGTATGCGAAGTGCGAAGGCGTCTGTCCCGGCGTCACGTCGAACCTGCTGCGCGTGCAGAAGGCTCTCGGCGACCGCGTCGGCAAAGATATCTTCATGTACTCCATCACGCTCAAGCCGGAGCAGGACACGCCCGTAGTGCTCAGGAAGTATGCCGAGGCGTACAAAGTTCGCAAGGGTTGGACGTTCCTCACGGGCACGGCCGACAACATCGAACTGCTGCGGCGCAAACTCGGTTTCACAGACCCCGACCCGGAACTCGATGCCGACAAGACGAACCACATCGGTAACGTCCGCTACGGCAACGAGCCTCTGCAACTGTGGGGCGCGTGTCCCGGTCTGTCGAACGCGAGCTTTATCGCCGAGTCTCTGCTGTGGCTCGACTGGCCGAAGAACAAAAAAGTGTCGGGGAAAGGAGTTGGTGAATGAAGAGAAAGTTTCAAATAGCAGAAGTCTCGCGCCGCGCGCTCATGCTGGCGGCCGTCGCTCTCGTCTCGCCTGCGGCCTTGTCGGCTCAAACCGCCACGCAGGAAAAGACCATCGCCCCTGAGACTTCGCCGACGGTTATCAGCGGCGAGACGCAGGTTGAACCGGCCGCTATCGACTCGTCGGCTTCGACCGATGTCGGCATCGGCGCAGGCCCGACCAACATCGCCAGCGACGCCTCCGGCAACCTCTGGGTGACGCTTCAGTTCAGCAATGTCGTCATCAAGATGGGCGGCGGCGGCGACGTTATCGGCAAATACAGAGTCGGCAACAACCCGACCGGCATCGTCGCAGGCAACAACGTCTGGGTCGCCAACAACGACGACAACACGGTCTCCAAACTGGGTCTCGACGGCCTGTTGCTCGGCACGTACAAGTCGGGCGGCGAAGGCCCGACGGCGCTCCTCCTGAGCGGCAAGCTCGTCTGGGTTGCCAACGAGCGCAGCCACACCGTGACGAGGATGACGATTGACGGCACGTTTGTCGGCAGCACGACTGTGGGCAAGCGTCCGACGGCGCTGACGCTTGACGCGGCGGGCAACGTCTGGGTAGCAAACAACAATTCGAACACCGTGACGAAGCTTTCGCCTGCGGGCGAGGTGCTCGGCACTTACACGGTCGGGCGCGGCCCCTTCGGCGTCGTCGCCGTCGGCACGGATGTTTTCGTTTCGTGCTTCTTCGACGGGATTGTCCTGAGGCTCAACGGCAGCACCGGCGAGGTGGTCAACAAGATTGCGGTCGGCGACGGCCCTTCCGGTCTGGCCTCCTACGGCAAGTACTATCTGGTCGCCAATAACGGCAGCAACACCGTCACGGTCTTCACGGAAGACGGCACGGTAGTGACGACGCTGCGAGTCGGCAGAAGCCCGCTTTACGTGACGGCCAATGCCTACGGCTACTGGATACCCAACACCGGCAGCGGCACGGTTTCGCGTCGCTAAACGCGCACCAGAGAGCCGCACACTTCACGGCCTCAGCGCCTTCACTCCCGACACCTCGCGTCAGGAGTGAAGGCGCTGAGGCCGTGTCTGTTTTAGATGGACAAGAGCGGAGGCGCATCCATGTAGAGATGGCTCTCGGCGTGTCAGGCGTGCGCGTCGTAGGCGGCGCGTGCGAGTTCGGCGATGAGTTTCTCCTGCGCCTTTTCCGATAGCTTCGAGCCGCTCAGGAGCACGGCTATCGCCAGATGGCCTTTGCCTCCCGGCAGCGTGATGAGGCCGACATCGTTCGTGGTCGAACCGGCTTCGCCCGTGCCCGTCTTGTCTGCGACGCGCGTGCCCGCCGGGAGGTCGCCGCGCAAACGTCTCGCGCCCGTCGTCGCGCGTTCCATGAAGCCAATCAGCAGGGCGGTTTGCGGCGGTTGCAGCAGTTCGCCTTTCTGAAGTCGCACCAGCAGTTGCGCAAGGTCTCTGGCCGTGCCCGTGTTCGGTCTGTCTCTGCGCGCTGCAAACTCACGGGTTGAAGAGTGGATGTCGATGTCCGTGAAACCGAACGAGCGCATCCGTGCGGTCACGACGCCCGCGCCGCCGATGAGTTGAAGCAGCTTGTCGGTCGAGGTGTTGTCACTGCGGCGGACGGAGAGGTCGAGCAACTCTGCGACGGTGCGCTCGACGGGTTTGCGCCAGAGGTCTGTATTGGCCTGCGCTCCCGGCGCGGCCTCCTCCGGCGTGACGCGCACTTTCTGTTCGAGCCGCAGCCGCCCGTCCTCTACCTCCTTCAGCACCGTGATAGCAAGTGGTAGTTTGAAGACGCTGTAGAGAGGCAGCGCACGCGCGCCCTCAAACGCCACCGTCCGCCCGCTCTCGACGTGAACCACCGCCACGCCGATACGCCCGCCTGCACGCTCGCATAGCTGCCTGAGCCGTTCAGTTAACTCTTCATCGACGCTCTCGCGCTTCTGCGCCTGAGCCGCGCCGGACGCCTGCGGCTGGCTCGCACCCGGCGCACCCGCGCTACCTTGAAGATTCTGCGCCGAATGGCCTGACCAGAACAGCCCTGCCGCAACGCCCCCGACTACGACCACGCCGACAAACGCCAAAATTACGACGATAGAAGCTCTCATCCGCACCTCGACTCCCTTCATTTAGTAAACGTCTCGCACGTTTTCAAACTCGTCTGTATGTGACTCGTCGGGAGGATTCCTCTCAAGATAATTTCCGCTTTCGCCGCTCATAGATTCGCAGCAGAATGTTTCCTAACCGCCGACGGATGAGGCACTATAACGACATGAAGATTCTCGGAATCGTCGGCGGCATCGCGCCCGAATCAACCGTTGAATACTACCGCACGGTCATCGCCTCTTACCGCGCACGCACGGGCGACGGCAGCTATCCGCCCGTCATCATCAACAGCATCGACATGACGCGGATGCTCAATCTGATAGCGGCCAACAAACTGGCAGAGGTCACGCGCTATCTGCTCGACGAAGTGCGCAGGCTCGCACGCGCCGGGGCGGATTTCGCCTTGCTCGCTTCCAACACGCCGCACGTCGTCTTCGACGAACTTCGACGCGGCTCGACGCTTCCGCTCATCAGCATCGTCGAAACCGCCTGCGATGCAGCCGCCGCCATGAAACTGACGAGGGTCGGCCTGTTCGGCACGCGCTTCACCATGCAGGGCAGGTTCTACCCGCAGGTCTTCTCAAGGCGCGGCATCACGCTCGTCCTGCCCGACGCGGACGAGCAGAGCTACATTCACGAGAAGTACATGGGCGAGTTGGTCAACGGCCTCTTCCTGCCGGAGACACGCGAGGGGTTGCTCTCGATAGTCGAGCGGCTCAAGCAGCAGGAGGCCATCGAAGGGCTGCTGCTCGGCGGGACGGAACTGCCGCTTATCCTGCGCGATGCGTCAGACCAATCAATTCCCTTCCTCGACACGGCGCGGATTCACGCCGAAGAGGCGGTGACGCGAATGTTGTCTTAGCGAATTGTCGAGCATTAAATTTTCGATGCCAATTTTTTGCATTGATGTTTATCCCTAATGTATTCAAACAGATAGAAAATCCTGAAAATAAAGTCGGTTGACACTCATATGTGCCTGTGTAGAATGACGGCAACCGGGCATGCGGTAAATCCAAATGCCTAAGTAGTTGCTGGGGTGAGGACAGTGACTACGTATAGAGCAGGCGCGAAGGCCCCCAAAGCTGACGCGCCTGTTCGCTTTTCTGAGAACAATTTTCCGTCTTCATCTCAAGGATAGCGCACGACGACCGGCCGGGAATCCGGCAGCGGGATGACCTCCGTCTCTCCCGGCACAGAGGCGAAACGTCCAGCCTTCCAGTCCTCCTTTGCCTGCTCGATGCGCTCCCGTGAACTTGAGACGAAGTTCCACCAGATATGTCGAGCGCCGTCGAGCGGCTCGCCTCCGAGCAGCATCAGACGCGCACGTGTACCGCCTGTCGCACCAAGCACGACGGCCGCGCCCGGTTTGAGGGCGACCAACTGTCCCGCGTCGAAACTTCCTTCCCCGCCCGTCAACTCGACCGTTCCTTCGACCACGTAGAAGGCGCGCTCCTCGTGCTCTACAGGCACGTCCAGACGCGCCCCGTCTGCAAGCATCACGTCTGCATAGAACATCTCGGAGAGCGTCTGAACGGGCGAGCGCACGCCGTAGAGTGCGCCCGCGATGACGCGCACGCGCTTGCCGTCGTCTTCAAGCACGGGCAACTCGCTCGACGCGTGATGCGCGAAGGTCGGCTCGGTCTCCTCTGCGCGCGTCAGCAGGGCGACCCATGACTGAATGCCGAAGAGTGCGGAAGCGCCGCCTCGAAGTTCCGGCGGGGTGCGCTCCGAGTGTGCGATGCCACGGCCTGCGCTCATCCAGTTGACCTCGCCCGGTCTAATCGTCTGCACCGTTCCAAGGCCGTCCCTGTGCAGCAGTTCGCCGTCGAACAGATAGGTGACGGTGGCGAGGCCGATGTGCGGGTGCGGCGCAACGTCGAGGCCGGAGCCTGCGCGCAGCAGTTCAGGCCCCATCTGGTCGAGGAAGATAAAGGGGCCGACCATCCGCCGCTTGACCGAGGGCAGCGCGCGGCGGACTCGGAAGCCGTCAACCAACTCGCGCTCTCTGGTCACGACGAGCGTCTGGACAACTTGACTATCGTTGAAAGGCTCACTCATCTTTCCTCCCTGTGCGTCGCTCTGGCATCGTGTTTGCTTATCTTGAAAACGGACGTAAAAAATGGCTGCTTACACTACACAAAGGAGTGCATCGAGATGCGTAAGTATTTTTTGACCGCCCTCTGCGCCTTCGCTCTCACCGCCGCCTCGGCCGTGCAAACAGCTTCGGCACAGCAAAATAGCACGAGCGCGAGTCAGGACAAGAGCGTCGCCGACAAAACTGTCGAGAAGACGAAAGAAGTAGGACAGGAGGTCGGCGACAAGGCCGAACAGGTGGGCGACAAGACTGTGAAGGGCGCAAAGGCCGCCGGACGCGAGACGAAAAAGGCCGGGCGCGAGGCTGCCGATAAGGCCGAAGACGTGGGCGGCAAAGCCAAGGACGTAGGCAGCGAAGCCGCCGACAAAGTGGAAGACGCCGGTGATAAGGCCAAGGACTTAGGCGCGGCGGCCGCAGACAAGGCTGGCGACGCGAAGGACGCCACCGCCAGAGGCGCGAAGAAGGTCGGCAAGGAAGCGAAGACCGTCGGCAAGGAAGCCGCTGACAAGACCGAAGACGCGGCGGATGCGACGGTCAGCGGCGCGAAGACCGTCGGCAACGAGGTCGGCGACAAGGCTGAGGATGCGGCCGGTCAAGCGGCGAAGGGCGCGCGCGTGGCCGGACGCGGTGCGAAGGCTGTCGGTGCGGAAGCGGCCGACAAGGCTGAAGACGCGGGCGATAAGAGCGTCAAAGCCGCGAAGAAGACCGGCAACTGGTTCAGTCGCGGTCTCAGGAAGATTGGCAGCGTCTTCAACTAAACGAAGACCGGGCATCAGACATCACAGTTTGCACTCGAAGGGGCGCGGCTCTGAAAGAGAGTCGCGCCTCTTTTTCGTCTGACGATTGAACTGTTTGCAAGCAAATTTCGCGCGCGGATATACTTCGGCCTCAATGAATGAGCACGAGACGGAGTTTCATAATTAAACGACCGCGAGGATTGTCGCCTTCCTGCGTCGCATCGGCATCGAGGTCAAGAGCGAGCCGCTCAACACACAGACGGTCTTGCCGGGAATAGAGCCACGCGGCGGCACACTCTTCGTTAACGAAACGAAACTGAAGTATCCCGGCGACCTTTTACACGAGGCCGGACACCTCGCCATCGTCCCGTCGGAACGAAGGAACGGCTTGACGGGCAACGTCGGCCAGAAAGCTTACGAAGAGATGTCTGCCATCGCTTGGTCTTATGCGGCGGCCGTGCATCTCGACCTGCACCGGGCCGTCGTCTTTCACCGGGAAGGCTATCGCGGCGGCAGCCAGTCGTTGATTGAGAATTTCAGCAGCGGGCATGACATCGGCGTCGCAACTCTGGAATGGCTCGGTCTGACTTGCGAAGCGAAGACGGCGAGGACAAAAGGAGTCGAGCCATACCCGCAGATGCTCAAGTGGATGGTTGATTAGAGGCACAGACGAAAGCTCATGCAATGGCTCTATCTCATCGCGGCGATTCTGGGAACCGTCCTCCCGCTCTCTCAACTCTTTCCCTTTATCGCGGCGCACGGGTTCGACGTGCCGCTCCTCTTTCGAGAGCTTTTCCAGAACCACGTCTCTGCTTTCTTCGGCCTCGACGTTATCATCTCGTCTCTGGTCTTGTGGCTCTTCGTCTTCTCCGAAGGGCGACGACGCGGGATGCGCCACCTCTGGCTCTACGTGTTGTGTAATCTGTTGGTCGGCGTCTCTCTGGCTTTGCCGCTCTTTCTCTTCTTCCGCGAACGTCGCATCGATGACGCGCGTTGAGGCCTGCGGATTAAACTCTTGACATAAACGTGACGCGGACATACATTCGCACACAACTTACAAGCTCTTCAGCATCAGTTTGTGCAGGAAGATTCCTGTTGACACGTCGCATCCATTTCACCTCTCACGACGATAACAAGCCTTAACCCCTCGGTTGCTCTGAAACGGATAGACAGTCTCCATAATCGCATCCCGCCCGCACACAAAGGAGCAGCTTATGGCGAAGAAGATTGAGCACCTCGTAGTTCTGATGATGGAGAATCGCTCGTTCGACCACGCGCTCGGCTTTCTCAAAAGCAGTTCGTGGCCTATCGACGGACTCAACGGCACGGAGACGAATCCCAACACGCAGGGCGTGCAGGTGCGCGTCACGCCCGACGCGCGCTACGCGGGCGACCTTCTGGCAGACCCCGGCCACGACTTCATCAGCGTCAACGAACAGATATTCGGCAACTCGCAGGGGACGGGAACGGGGCCTTTCATGAAGGGCTTCGTCAAGTCTTATCAGAGCAAGACGGGCAACGTCACCAAGTCGCACAACGTCATGAAGTGCTTCGCGCCCGGTCGTCTGCCCGCGCTCTCGACGCTGGCGCGCGAGTACGGCGTCTGCGACCGCTGGTTTTCGTCCGTGCCGGGGCCGACGCTGCCGAACCGCGCCTTCGCCTTCGGCGCGACATCGCTCGGCCGCGTCGACATGAACCCGAACTATCTCACGCTCAAGACCATCTTCGAGTTGCTCGACTCGAACGGCGTCGCGTCGAAGATTTATTACACGGACTGGACAATCGGCCTCGCCGTCGGCTACATCATCCAGCGCGCCAGAAAGTTTCTCTTCTTCTTCGACGACTTCATCAAAGATTGCAAGAACAACCGTCTGCCCGCCTTTAGCTTTATCGAGCCGCGCTTTAACGACTTCTCCGACCGGGGGCAGTTCTTCCCCGCTTCCGACCAGCATCCAGACCACAACGTCTTTCAGGGCGAGAAGGTCATCAAAGCCGTCTATGATGCGTTGACAAGCAACCGGCAGACGTGGGAGAGCACGCTGCTCGTCATCACCTACGACGAGCACGGCGGACTCTACGACCACGTGACGCCGCCCGCCACTGTCAATCCCGGCGACAAGCCTCCGGGAACGACCACCTTTAACTTCGAGCGGCTCGGCGTGCGCGTGCCCGCCGTCCTCGTCTCGCCCTTTATCCCGCGCGGCACAATCGTCCGCAAGGTCTTCGACCACACTTCCATCATCGCCACTGCGAGAAAGCTCTTTCTCAGAGACCCGGATAAATCTTTCCTCACCGAGCGCGACCGGCGTGCGCTCACCTTTGAGGACTCTCTGACGCTCGCCTCTCCGCGACAAGGCAAGGTCACAATCCCGCAGCCAACGAACGCTCCTTCAAACTTCAAGGCAGGCGCTAAAGCTTCGGCGCGTGCGGGCGCGCAGAAGGGCAGAGCGGGCGCGACGCGTGCCGCTGCAAAAAAGGAGTTTGAAGCGGAGATTGCATTGGCCTCGACCGTCGGCGCGGCGGCCGGGTCACAGGACGGAGGGCTTTCGGATTTTCAGGCGACGATGATTCAACATGCGTTCGTCCTCGACACGGCCTTGCCGTCGCAGCAACAGACAGACACGCTCGTCAGCGCCATCAGGACGGAACAGGACGCGGCCGGATACCTCGCGGCGATACGCGCGAGGATTGCTGAAGAGCGCAGACAGGGCACGCGTGGCGCAGCGTCTTCGTCGTCTTCGCCGCGCGCCTCCGCGTCGCGCAAGGCCGGTCGGAAGGCTGCTCAGAAGGCTGCTCAGAAGGCGTCACAGAAATCGTCGAGGAAGGCTGGCGGGAAGGCTGCCCGGAAGTCGTCTCAGAAGTCGTCTCAGAAGTCGTCTCGGAAGTCATCAGGGAGGAAGTCATGATTGCAGTCTCAGGTCAGCGGGGTTCGGCGGTTGGCGGACGAAAAGCGCGCGGTGCGTGGCGACGTGGTCTGTCGCTCTGCGTCCTGTTGCTCTTGTGCCCTGTGGCGACGACTGCTCAGACGCCGCCCGCGACGCCGCCGGGTTCGACGCCGCAACAGACCGCCAGCCCGTGCGACACGGCGAAGTCGGACAAGAGTCTGTCGAACCTTGCCAAGTGTGCCGCGCATCTCTACGAGAAGGTCACTTCAAAGGACGGTTTTCGCCTCGTTGTCGGCAGCGTTGCGCCGGGCAGCGGGCTGGCGGGCGGCGTCGGCTACGGCATGAGACACGCTAACGAGACATGGCGCGTCAACTTCGACTCGTCGGCCAGAATTTCAGTGAGAAAGTATTGGGAGGTGGACGCGAACCTGCGTCTGACGAGGAGCGAGAACACGTTCGGTGACGACGACGCGACAGGGCCGTCGGGCGACTTGAAAATCAACCTCTACGGCCTCGTCAAAGACATGCAGCGTCTCGACTTTTTCGGACTGGGGCCGGAGAGCAGCGTCGATAACCGCGCCGTCTTTCATTACCGCGAAGGCGTCGTCGGCGCAGACATCTCGAAGCCTGTCAGGCGCTGGCTCGACGTAGGCGGAGCGGTCGAAGGAGTCTTCCCGCACATCGTCACCATCTCGAACCCGACGGTGCGCTCGGTCGAGCGCGTCCACACGGAGGCGAGCGCGCCGGGCATTAACACGCAGCCCGCGTTCTTGCATTTCGTCGCGTTCGCCGGGTTGCACTCGCCCGGTCAACCCGAATCGCGCAAGCTCGTCTACGAGTTCTACTATCACGTCTTTCAAGACGTGCAGGAGCATCTCTACTCGTTCCGCCGCTTCGATGCAGACTTGCTGCACAAACTGCCCTTCGCCGACAAGAACGAGATACGCGTGCGTGGCCGGCTCTCGTTCTCCGAGACGAGAGAAGGCCAGCGCGTGCCCTTCTACCTGATGCGGACGCTCGGCGGCTCGGACATCAGGGGCGAGGACACGCTGCGCGGCTTTCGCGATTATCGTTTCCGCGACCGCGACTTAATCCTGCTGCAAGCCGAATATCTGCGTGAGCTTTATGGCCCGCTCGACTTCATCACCTTTTACGATACGGGCAAAGTCGCGCCGAGCATCAGCCGCTTCGACGAGGGACGCCTGCGCCACACCTACGGGCTAGGCGTCGTCTTTGTGCCGCGTCGCGGCGAGAACGTGCTGCTGCGTTTCTACATCGCGTTCGGCAGCGGCGAGGGTAGCCACACTTTCATCGGCGGCGGCGACCTGTTGGGCGGCCGCGCCGACCGTCTCGTGCGCTGAGAGTTTGCCTGAGCGTCGCCCCGTCTCAACGGCCGGACAACAGCCTGCTCAGCGCGACGCCGTTGACGAAGACCGAGACGCGCTCGACGGCCGGAAACTGCAAAGCCGTCTCCTTCAATTGCGCTTCGATGCGCGGGTCTTCGCAAACTCCCGCAGAGACGAGTCTGCCCGTCAGCCTGACGACCGCCGTCCTGTTCCTGATGGCGACGCTCCTCACTTTCAGGCGAGATTTCGAGAGCGCGTTGGAGAGTTTGCGCGGGCTGTAAGTATCGGCGCGGACGGCGAGCAGACGCTCGTAGGCAGTCTTCAGCGGCGAGGCGGAACGAGCCACGTTCACATCGACGGGAACGACGCTGTCGTTGCAGCCAATCTTCTTGCCAGACTGGCCGTTGTCCTCGACGGCGATAAAGAACAGCTTAATCTGTCTGGCGTCCGCGCCCCGCGCGTAGAAGCCGCAGGCAAACATCGCCAACAGCGCCGAGACGAGCACCCTGCGTAATCTCATACGACCGCTCCTTCGCCCCTCAGAGTTGATGCGCGCGGCGAATAGACGACGCCGCGATTCCCGCGCGTGCGGTCTCGCAACGTCTCTCCACACGCTTGAGATGAACTTTGCGGCGACTGAGAAAACCGCTCGTCTCGGTCGGCCGTGTGCACACACGACGCCTAAGTACATTCAGGATGATGACAGGTGCAGCCGATTTCCATCATGTGAACTTTGGCGGCGTCTTCACACTCTTCACTGCAATATTTGCTGCCCGCACCGGCCGGGCACTCGCAAGTGGCACGCGCACACTTGTTCTCTTTCTTCTCGTCTGCCATCTCGCATAACCTCCTTCGTTGATGCTCTAGTTGCCGTTTGACTTCCGGCTCTGTGCCTTCGTTGCCGACTGCTTCGCACACTCCTCCACTTTCCATTGATAGACAGCGGCGAGCGCGATGATGCACACCTCACCATTCATCTGCGTCGGGTCAACCTCTAAAGATTGCTCGATGTAACATCCGGCCGTCTCCGTGTCGCCTCTTTTGAGCGCCTCGTCGGTGAGCGCCGCATAGCTGGTTCCGCTTTCGCCGAAGCCTGCGCCGGCAGTCCGTCCAACTTCGTCGCGTCGGCCGCGAGAGATTGCAGGTCGGCCGGCGAGGCCAGCCGCTTCAATTCTAGTTCGTTCTGAGAAGTCTGCGCCGTCTGGTCTTGGGCGTTGGCGGCAGGTTGGGGGGATTGTGCGTGGGAAGAGGCGGTTAAGATAAGCGTCGACATCGACAGGGCTGCGAGGCGACGGAGAATCCGCATGATGAAAATCCTTTGTCGAAAAAGCCCACCGGGCTTGATGCACGTTCCCTGCTTAATCTGTCCTCATGAGCGTTGGTCGGGGAGGGCGAAGGGTCGGGTCTTACTCGTTCGCCAGTCGTTTTACTGCCGTCACTTCGCCGTCATCATACAACATTTTGACTTGCCACGACAGGTGTTCACAGCGGCTCATTGATTACGTTTGAAGACGAGGAGCGTGATGTCGTCGTGTTGCGGGGCTGAGCCTGCAAAGCGGTCGAGTTCGACGATGATGCTCTCGACGATGGCCGCAGCGGATTCGTTTCTGGCAGCCTTCAGACAGGCCAGCAAATTCTCTTCGCCCCACTCGTTCTCGTTCAGGTCGTAAGCTTCGGGCACGCCGTCGGAATAGAGCGCGAAGGTGTCGCCCACGCGCATCTCGACGGCCTTCTCCTCATACTGTTTGCCGAGCATGTCGAGCATGTCGCCGGGCATCATGCCGAGCGGGAGGCCGGTGGACTGTAGCAACTCTGTCTCGCCGTCGGCGCGCAGCAGCATGCATTCGTTGTGTCCGGCGTTGACGTAGCGGCCGCGCCCGGTCGCGGGGTCGATTTCGAGCAGAATGGCGGTGACGAACTTGTTGGAGGGCGAGGCGGCGTAGAGCAGGTCGTTGATGCGCGCGGCGAGCGCGGAGAGTCCGTGCGATTCGCCGCCGAGCGCGCGCAAGGTGGCCTGCATGTTGCTCATCAGGAGCGATGCGGGCAGCCCCTTGCCCGACACGTCTGCGACGCAAAACAGGTATGCCCCCGTCTCGCTCTCGCCCTTCGTGACGATGACATCGAAGTAGTCGCCGCCGCAGTGAAGCGCCGGACGGTTGCGCGCAGCGAGGTCGTAGCCGTCGATTTTCGGCAGTTGTTCGGGGAACAGCCGTTCCTGAATGTTGGCGGCGAGTTCGAGTTCCTGTTCGAGCCTTTTGCGCTCTAAGGTCTCCTGCACAAACCAAGAGTTCTCGAAAGAGACGACGGATTGCGCGACCAGACCCGCGCCAAATTCGAGGTCGGCTTCGGTGTATCCGAGTTTCAACGGACGCGCGCCGAGAACGACGGCGCCGACGGCCGTCGCGGAGGAACGCAGAGGGAAAAGCAGTTCAGCCTGCTGCGCGCGCAGCATCTCCTTCAATTCGCCGTCGGCGAGGTCTTCGACAAGGACGGCCTCCGGCAGTTCCGCGAGCGCAGGCTGATACTCCTTGAGGTCGGGCAGCGTCATCCCTTTCTGATGACGGACGGGCGGATGTCCGTCCTTCCATGCGACGAGCGCGTAACGGCGCACAGCCCAACGCCCGGACAGTGTGAGCATCAAGAGTTTGGCGACTGTTTCGGGTTCGAGTGCGGAGGACAGACCACGCACGAGGTCGAGCAGCGCCCTGAGTTCCTGAACTTTCTGTTCGAGCCTTTGATTGAGGCTTTGCGTCTCGGCGTGTGCGCGTGCGTTCTCGATGCCGCTGGCGGCGATGCTCACGAGCGCGCGCAGAGCCTCCTCTTCCCTCGACTCGACCACGCCGCCCGGCGGACGGCCGACGCCGAGCAATCCCAGAGGCCGCTCCGCCTCGCCGATAGGCAGCAGCAGGTGCATCCCGGCCGCATGCGCCGCTGCTTCGTCAAAGAGGTCGCCCGCGCGCAAATCCTTGAAGCCGCGAACGAGCGCGAGACGCATCTCGCCGTCCTCTTCCAACGCGACGAATCCGCGCCCGACGAGCAGGCGTCCCATCACGGAGCGCAGGAGGTGTCGCAGGAGGTCGTCGAGTTTGAGCGACGAATGGAGCAGTTGCGCCGATTCGAGCAGGGCTTCGAGCCGCGTTGAGTCGAGGTGCGGTGTTGACATAACGGCAGGGAGAATTTGCGGGTTAGTTATCAGTACTCAGTTTGCAAAAAGCTCTTTGCGTTCTTCGCGCCTTGCGCGTCGCCGGTGCGAAACTATTTTTTAATCAAGAAGAAGATTTCCGTAAAGACGCGAGAGGTGGCAAAGAAGAAGCGGTCGAACGATGCGGCGGTTTTCAAAGGAAGTTGACGATGGCTAATCCGCTTTTTTCCTGATGCGCTTGACCATGTGGAGTTCGTTCTTCTTGCCGGGTTCGATTTCGTAATGGACTTCATCCATCAGCGTTCTCATCAGGCGCATGCCGAGGCCGCCTGACTTGCGCTCGGCCACCAGCTTTTCAACTTCCGACGAAGGGACTTTTTTCGGGTCGAAGCCGCGCCCTGTGTCTTCGACATCGATGCGTACCTCGTCGGCGTCGAAAGTGGCGCGGACGATAACCTCCTGCGAGGTGTCGTGGCCGTAGGCGTGCTCGATAACGTTGGCACAGGCTTCGTCAACGGCCAGTTCGAGCTTGCCGATTTCGGGGTCATCAAGTCCGGCCTGCTTGCCGATGGTGGTGACGAACTCGCGTATCAGCGCGAGGTTCTCCGTCGATGAAGGGACGTGCAGCGTGAACTTCCTTTCGAGCGTTCCCATATGAGCTTTCAGCCCTCCCTCAACGGCGATTCGGAGAACCGCTGGACTGCGCCCCTGCGCGCGTCGCAGATGTCGAAAATCTCCGCGAAGCCGAGGATGTCGAAGACCTGTCTGACCTTCGGCGTCAGCCCGCACACCTTGATGTCGCCGCCCTGCTCCCTGACCTCCTCGATGAAACTCATGAAGACGCCCAAGCCCGCCGAAGAGATGTAGGTCAGTTTCTCGCAATCGACGATGATGCGATGGCGACCGGCTTCGACCTCAGCCTGAATGGCCTGCTCGAACTGCGGCGCGGTATGCGCGTCCAGATAACCTTCGAGTTGGATAACGGACAGGTCTCCCTCGGAAGACGTTTCGATGGCAAACGGATTGGGCATGTTTCTCCGACTCCTACTCCCTTCTGATGGACGGCCGAACGTGGGCTGAACCGACAACGTGCTTTGGCCTGACAAGGGGTCTTTATTGTAACAGAAATCTTAAGGCTCGCCGACGCGTATGACAACGACCGTGATGTCGTCGTGCGGGGGCGTCTCGCCGACGAACATCGCCACTTCGTCGAGGATGGCATTGCGCACCTCATCCGCATCCATCGCGTCGCAACGCTCGACCACGTCGAGCAGACGTTCGACGCCGAACTCCTCGCCCTCGGCGTTCATCGCCTCCGTAATCCCGTCAGAATAGAAGACGACGGTGTCGCCCGCGCCGAGTTCGAGCTCTTCGTGCCTCAGCCCCCGGTCGAACATTTTGCTGCCGACCAGACCGAGTCCCAGAC
>DASZCR010000146.1:0-8871 GCA_035942915.1 Pyrinomonadaceae bacterium
GGCACCTCGATGTCGGCTCATCGCATCCTGGGGGTGCAGAAGCTCCCAAGGGTTTGGCTGTTCGCCAATTAAAGCGGTACGTGAGCTGGGTTTAGAACGTCGCGAGACAGTTCGGTCCCTATCTGGTGTGGGCGGAGCAGGATTGATGGAATCTGACCTTAGTACGAGAGGACCGGGTTGGATCGACCTCTAGTGTACGAGTTATCGCGCCAGCGGTAGCGCTCGGTAGCTAAGTCGAGCATGGATAAACGCTGAATGCATCTAAGCGTGAAGCCAGACCAGAGATTAGTCCTGCCAGTGAGACTCCTTGTAGACCACGAGGTTGATAGGCTGGAAATGTAAGCTGCTGTAAGGCGCTCAGTTGACCAGTACTAATGTTCCCATGGCTTGACCGTAAGATTTACTCTCAAGCAAACGCAAATTCAGAAGCACTTGCACTGCCAGTGCCTCGAACTTTCACTATTCGATTATCAAAGCTCTCTTCCAGCAGAGTTGACAAGTTTTCCGGTGATTTTGTCGAGAGGGTCACACCCGTTCCCATCCCGAACACGGAAGTTAAGCCTCTTGGAGCCGATGGTACTGCGCGGGAAACTGTGTGGGAGAGTAGGAAGTCGCCGGATTAAGATAGACGAATGAGCCCGCTCGGTCATCGAACCTGAGCGGGCTTTCGTTTTTCCGCCAACTCAGGCGAAAATGGTCTGCGCTGAAACTTCCGGCCAGTGCGAAAATCTATGAGAGACACATCGTTGAGAATCTTGTTGCTGGCGTGCGCCTTCTCGGTCGTCAGCTTCAGTTGCCAGTCAGGCGCGACGCAGAAAGGAGCGGCCGTGAACGCAGATGCGCGAACCGGCAACGCTGCGGCCTCCGCTTCGCCGCGCGAGGCAGAGCCGCCCGTCTATGGCTACGAGGTGGTCAACACTTGGCCGCACGACTCGAAGTCTTTTACGCAGGGGCTTGTCTTCCACGATGGGGCGTTCCTTGAGAGCGCCGGTCAATATGGGAAGTCTTCTCTGCGGCGCGTCGAGTTGAAGACGGGCAAGGTCTTGCAGGAGACGCCCGTGCCGCCGCAGTTCTTCGCCGAGGGCATGACGCTCTTTCGCGGGAAGATTTATCAACTGACGTGGGAGCATCACAGGGGCTTCATTTACGACCCGGTGAGTTTTCAGAAACTCGGTGAGTTCCCCTACGACGGTGACGGTTGGGGGCTGACGCACGACGGCGAGTCGCTCATCTTGAGCGACGGCACGAGCCAGCTTCGTTTCATCGACCCTGAGACGTTCAAGGTGCGGCGCACGATTAACGTCGTCTATCGCGGACAGCCCGTGCGCCAACTGAACGAGTTGGAGTATGTGAAGGGCGAAATCTACGCCAACATCTGGCACGAAGAGAGAATCGCGCGCATCGACCCGCAGACCGGTAAGGTGCTCGGCTGGATAGACCTCACGGGCATCATCAGTCGTTCGGAACTGAGCGACGATGAAGCGGTGCTCAACGGCATCGCCTACGACGAGGCGACAGGGCGACTCTTCGTGACGGGCAAACTGTGGCCGAAAATTTTTGAAATTCGTTTGAAGAAGTAACGCGTCGGGCTGTAGGTCTGGAAGGTTGACGGGGCAGTAGTGACTTTCGACAAGTTTTTCAGAGCGGCTTCATACGTGACGGTCGGCTGCGGTGCGCTCGCGCTGCTGCTGGCGGGCGGACTTGGCGGATGGCTGGCCGCAGGCTTTGCGGTGGCGCTCGTTGTCGCATGGTGTCTCGAAGGCACGAAGCGGCAACTGTCGGAGCGCGCGGGGCTGTTCGTCGTGCTGCTGGCGCTGCCCGTCTTCTATCTCGACTGGAACTGGCAGGCCGACGCGGGCGGCGCCAAGCACGCGGGTGTGAGCGCGCTCGTTCACCTGACGCTTTTTCTCTCGACGGTCAAACTCCTACAGGTCAAGGCCGACCGCGATTGGCTGTTCCTCTATCTCATCTCCTTCTTTCAGGTGTTGCTGGCGGCGGGCTTGAGCATCAGTCCCGTCTATGTCGCCACACTCGGCCTCTATCTGTTCAGCGTGCTGCTGACGGTCGTCTGCTTCGAGTTGCGTAAGGCCGCGCGCGTCGCGCCGCGCAGCGAGACGCGCCTACTTGTCGCGCAAGACTCCGCGCGCTCGCGTCGTCTGCTGGCGCGCATCAGAGGGCGGGGCGGCGCAGCGCAGACGCCGAGAGAGTTGCGCCGTCTGCCGGTCGCGGCCTTCTGTCTGCTGTTGTTGATTCTCGCGCTCGCGCTGCCCATCTTCTTCATCACGCCGCGCTTCGGCGATATGGCGATGGCCGCCGGAGGAAGCTCCGCCACCGGCTATGTCGGCTTCACAGACCAAGTTTCGCTCGGCGACGTGGGACGTTTGCAGAAGAGCGACCGCCTCGTGATGCGCGTCCGCGTCGAAGAGGCGAACGCGGGGCGCGGACGGATTCTGAGATGGCGCGGCGTGGCGCTCGACAACTTCGACGGGCGCACGTGGCGACGCTCATCAAACACGAGCGAACTCTGGACGGCCAACGAGCGCGGAATGTTCCAGCTTGGCACAACCGAAGACCTCAGGCGTCTGACGACGCAGGAGTTTTTCGTCGAGCCGATTGACACGCCCGTGCTCTTCGCTGCCTCGCGCGCCGTCGCTCTGCAAGGCGCGCTGCCTTATCTCAGGCGCGAGAAGGCGAGCGGCACACTGACGACGCGCCCGCACACGCGCGAGCGGCTCGTCTATCGTGCCTACTCCGACACGGTCGAACCCGCGCCCGAAGTTTTGCGTCTCGACGCAGGCGCCTACCCGCGCGAAGCGAGACCCAATTTCCAACCGCCGGTCGAGAACTATCTATGGCTGCCCGGAACGCTCGACCCGCGCATCGCGCAGCTTGCGCGCTCCATCGAGGCCAGTTCAGGCGCGCGCACACGCTACGATTTTGCGCGCGCTGTCGAAGCGCATCTCAACCGTAACGAGTTCGGCGGCGCGTATCGTTACAGCCTCGAAGACCTGTCGGGAGGCGCAGACCCGCTCGCCGATTTCCTGTTTCGCGCGCGCGCAGGCCACTGCGAATTTTTCTCGACGGCGATGGCCGTCATGCTCCGCACGCAGGGCATCGCCGCACGCGTCGTCAACGGCTTTCAGTCCGGCTCGTTCAACGACGCGGCCGACGCTTACATCGTCCGCCAGCAGGACGCGCACTCTTGGGTGGAAGTCTATTTCCCGGCCACAGATTCGTGGGTGACGTTCGACCCGACGCCCGTCGAGGGGCGTCCGTCGAGCGCGCAGACGGCGGCCGCGCAGTCGCGCTGGCAGAAGTACGCAGAGGCGCTCGACCTGTTTTGGATTCAATACGTGGTCGCTTATGATAAGCAGGAGCAGCGCACACTGGCGAACACTCTGCGCGGAGGGCTTGGCTCACTCGGCCGCTCGCTCGCGTCTTTGACGAGAGACCTCGGACGGATGTTTTCGTCCGCGTGGAACAGCCTCTCAGGGGCAGGCGATGCAGACGCAGCAAGACGCGGCCTCTCGGCTTACGTGCCGCGCCTGCTCGCGTTCGGCGCGGCGCTCATCCTGCTCTTTTTCCTTGTGCGCCGTCTGCGCCGACGCGGCTTCGTCGCGTTCGCTCGACGCAAGCCCCGCGCAGACGCCGACGCGTCGGCCTCGGCCGTAGCGTTCTACGAACGCATGTTGAAGGCACTCGAAGCGCGCGGTCTGCGTCGCGCCGCCCATCAGACGCCGCTTGAGTTCGCGCTCGACACGGGCGTTCCAGAAGCTTTGCAGATTACACAGACCTATAACAGCGTGCGCTTCGGCGCGCGTCGTCTATCACAAACCGAGGCCGCCGAAATTGAACAGACGTTGCGGCAGATGGAAGGGAAAGACAGTGATAAGTGATGGGTGATAGGTGATAAGAGAAAAGCTGTTTCTTATCCTATCACCTATCACTTATCACCTATCACTTAACGCAATGAAGAAGATTGGTTTTATCAGTCTGGGTTGTCCGAAGAATCTCGTCGATAGCGAAGTGATGATGGGACGGCTGCGGCTGTCGGGTTACGAAATCACGGCCGATGCCGAAGAGGCCGAGACGGTGGTGGTCAATACCTGTGGCTTTATCGACGCGGCCAAGCAGGAATCGGTCGATGCCATTCTCGAAGCCGCGCGTTTGAAGACGGAGGGGAAGGCGAAGCGCCTCGTCGTCGCCGGTTGTCTCGTCGAACGCTACCGCGACGAACTGCGCGCGGAGATGCCCGAAGTCGATGCTTTCATCGGCACGAATCAGATTGAGTCAATCGTCGAAGTGTGCGACGAACGGACGGACGCGCGTTCGCTGCCCGTGCTTCCGCTCGGCAACCAGAGCGCGACTTATCTCTACGACGAATCGACGCCGCGCCTGCTGGCGACGCCCGGCTACACGGCCTACATCAAGATTGCAGAAGGATGCGACCGCCCGTGCGGCTTCTGCTTCATCCCGCAGATGCGAGGCCACTTCCGCAGCCGTCGCTTCGGTTCCGTGATGGTCGAGGCGCAGCAGTTGGCCGACGAAGGCGTCAAAGAGTTGATACTCGTCGCACAGGATTCCTCGCGTTACGGCGAAGACCTCGGCAAGCAGGACGCCCTCGCGCACCTCATGCGCGAACTCTCGCACCTCGACGCCGTCGAGTGGGTGAGAGTCATGTACACTTACCCGACGCACATCAGCGATGCCTTTCTCGACGTGTTGGCCGAAGAGCCGAAGGCCGTCAAGTATCTCGACATGCCTTTGCAGCACGCCTCGGCGAACGTGCTCAAGCTGATGCGTCGCGGCGGCACGCGCGATTCGCTGACGCGTCTCATCCGCCGCGTGCGCGAACGCGTGCCGGGACTCGCCGTCCGCACTACCTTTATCACGGGCTTCCCCGGCGAGACCGAAGAAGACTTCCGCGAACTGCTCGGCTTCGTCCGCGAATGTGAGTTCGACCGCGTCGGCGTCTTCACCTATTCGGACGAGGAGGGCACGCCCGCTTACGATTTGCCAAACAAGGTGGACGCACGGACGGCCGCGCGGCGTCGTGCGCGCCTGATGAAAGAGCAAGCGCGCATCTCTCTGAAGAAGAATCGCGCACGCATCGGTCAGACCGTGCGCGTCCTCTTCGAGGGTGAATCGAAGGAGACAGACCTGCTCTGGCAGGGGCGGATGGAAACTCAAGCGCCCGACATCGACGGCTGCGTGCTCATCAACGATGCGCCCGATGGCTATCTGCCAGAGCCGGGCGATTTCGTCAACGTCCACATCACGGAGGCGCAGGAGTACGACCTCGTCGGCCACATCGTCTGAAAAGTGATAGGTGATGGGTGATAGGTGATAAGAAGGATGCTCCCTCCTATCACCTATCACCCATCACCTATCACCCATCACTTATGAAAGTCGTCAAAGAGTCGAGCGACGAGTTGAATCCGACGGTGGTGACGAGCGCGTTTATCGCGCGTGCGCCGCGTCGGAGGGGAGCGAGCGATTATGCGGCGCTCGCCGTCTCGACGTGCGGCGTCGGCCTCATTCCGGTTGCGCCCGGCACGTGGGGGTCGGCGCTCGGCGTCGTGCTCTATCTGATGATTCGCGATGGAAGCGCGCGGCTGTTTGCAGAGGCGGTCGGGCGCGGTTGGAGCGTGCCGCCGCTCGAAGCCTTCCGCATCACGTTCATCCTCCTGTTGATTATCGGCATCACGCTGGCGGGCACATGGGCGGCGACGCGCACGGAATCGCTCCTCGGTCGCAAAGACCCCGGTGTGGTCGTCGTCGATGAGGTCGCCGGGCAGTTGATTACGTTTCTCTTTGTGCCTTTCAACGCGGGCGCGTGGGCGGTCGTCGTCGGCTTCATCGCTTTTCGCGTCTTCGACATCTGGAAACCGTACCCCGTGCGCCGTCTCGAATCGCTCGAATCCGGCCTCGGCATCATGGCCGACGACGTGCTCGCCGGTGCATACGCCGCGACGCTCATGTCTTTGCTGACTTCGGTCTACTTACTCTTCTAAAGGAGACAAACGCGATGACAGAATCGACAGAACCGGGCCGCTCCGCGAACCTCTCGGACGGCGAAGGAACTTCCGCCGCGAATCCCGGCGGCACGGCGCGCGACGACGAAGCGACCAGCAGCGAAACCCTCGCCGACATCGAACGCAGCGAGAAGACCGGCGGCGCAAACGCTTCTGGCTCAGACTCCTCCGGCGGCTCACTCGAAGGCGCTTCGCCGAAGCCTTCCGGCGAAGGCGGAGGCGGCCGCGCAGACGGCAGCGACACCGGCGGGCCGATGTAAAGAACAGTCAGGAGTCTGAAGTCTCCCGCTACTGCTGTTAACTCCTGACTTCAGACTCCTGACTTCCTAATAAAATGGCTGACATCAAGATTCTTGTTTCCGACGACGTGAGCGAGGGCGGGCTTGAGCCGCTGAGGGCGGCGGGCTTTGCCGTCGAGAAGCGGACGGGGCTGAAGGGCGACGAATTGGCAGAGGCCTTGCGCGCGTGTGATGGTCTGGTCGTGCGTAGCGAGACGAAGGTGACGGCGCAGTTGATGGAGGCGGCCGGGAGTCTGCGCGCCGTCGGGCGCGCGGGCGTCGGCGTCGATAACATCGACGTGCAGGCGGCGACGGCGCGCGGCATCGTCGTCATGAACGCGCCCGACGGCAACACGATGACGACGGCCGAGCACACGCTGGCGTTGCTGCTTGCGCTGGCGCGTCGCGTGCCGCAAGGCAACGCGAGTTTGAAGGCGGGAGGTTGGGAGCGCAAGAAATTCGTCGGCGTCGAGTTGCGCGGGAAGACGCTCGGCATCGTCGGTCTGGGGCGGATTGGTCGCGTCGTGGCGAGCCGCGCGCGCGGCTTCGAGATGCGCGTCGTCGCCTTCGACCCGTTCATCTCGCCCGAACAGGCGCGCGACGCAGAGATAGAGTTGGCCTCGCTCGAAGAAGTCTGCGCCCGCGCAGACTTTCTGACAGTCCACACGCCGCTCACGCCGGAGACGCGCGGCATCGTCGGCGCGCGCGAGTTTGCCTCGATGAAACCGGGCGTCCGTGTCATCAACTGCGCGCGTGGCGGGCTGGTCGATGAGAACGCGCTCTACACGGCGATTCGGGAAGGCCGGGTGGCCGGAGCGGCGCTCGACGTGTTCGAGCAGGAGCCGCCGCCCGCAGACCATCCGCTGCTCGCGCTCGAAGAGGTTATCGTCACGCCGCATCTCGGCGCTTCGACGAAGGAGGCGCAGGAGGGCGTCGCCGTGACGGTCGCCGAACAGATGCGAGACTACTTCCTGACGGGCGCTCTGCGCGGCGCAGTCAACGTCCCGTCGCTCGGCGTCAACGAGTTGACGGCGCTTCAGCCCTACATCTCGCTGGCCGAAAGGCTCGGCCGCTTTCAGGCGCAACTTGTTGACGAGGCCGTGCGCGAGGTCGGCATCGAGTACGCGGGCGAAGTTGCGGAGATGGATGCCGCGCCTATCACGCGCGCCTTCCTCGCCGGACTGTTGCGCAACGTGAGTGCGCGCGTCAACGTCGTCAACGCCTTTCTCATCGCGGAGGAACGCGGCATCAGCGTTACGGCTTCCTACAGGCACGGAGGCGGGGCAGGCGATTCGACGCCCGCACTCTCGACGCGTGTGGCGACCATCGGCGGCGAGCATACGGTGGCGGGCGCGCTCTTCGGGCGGCAGGGCGAGGGGCGCATCGTCGAAATCGACGGCTTCCGCATCGAGGCGATTCCTTCGGGGCACATGCTGTTTACGCGCAGCGCCGACGTGCCCGGCGTCGTCGGGCGCGTCGGCACATGCCTCGGCGCGCACGGCGTCAACATCGGCTGCTTCCATCTCGGACGCCGCGCGCGCGGCGGCGAGGCGCTCTCCGTCATCGAAATCGACGCACCTTTAGACGAAGCGACGCTCTCCGAGTTGCGCTCGTTCGAGCAGGTCATCTCCGCACGACAGATTGAGCTTGAGCCGTGAAAAAATATCGTTATCAACTCGTTGACGTGTTCACAGACCGCGCCTTCGGCGGCAACCCGTTGGCCGTCCTCACGGACGCGCGCGGTCTGCCTGCCGAAGTGATGCAGGCGATTGCCAAAGAATTTAACCTCTCGGAGACGACCTTTGTGCTTCCGCCCGAAACGCCGGGACACGACTTCCGCGTCCGCATCTTCACGCCCGGCCGCGAACTGCCGATGGCAGGACATCCGACGGTCGGGACGGCCTTCGTGCTCGCCCGCGAGGGGATGATAAAAAGCACGAGCGACGAGACTACTGTCATGTTTGAGGAGGGCGTCGGGACGATTCCCGTGAGCCTGCGTTTCAGGAACGACGCGCCGGACTTTGTCGAGATGAATCAACCGCTGCCCAGATTCGGCGCGCGCTTCGCAGACGCCGCGCTGATAGCCGAGATGCTCTCGCTGGACGTGCGCGACATCGAGACCGACCTGCCGATTGAAGTCGGCTCGTGCGGCATCCCGTTTCTTTTCGTTCCGCTCAGGAGTCTCTCTGCGGCGAGGCGTTGCCGCGTGCGCTTAGACGTTTGGGAGAAGGCTCTGGGCGGGTT
Organism: Pyrinomonadaceae bacterium; assembly: GCA_035942915.1. GTDB lineage: Bacteria > Acidobacteriota > Blastocatellia > Pyrinomonadales > Pyrinomonadaceae > DASZCR01. The sequence continues at coordinate 8,558 of DASZCR010000146.1, forward strand.
CGAGACGCGAGACATTTTCGTCTTCACGCGCGAGGTCGAATACGAAGGCTCAACCGTTCACTCGCGCATGTTCGCGCCGGAGATGGGCATCGGCGAAGACCCTGCGACGGGCAGCGCCAGCGGCCCTCTGGGTTGCTACCTCATCAGGCACAAGCTTTTCGACTCACCGGGCGAGTTCTCCTGCGTCAGCGAGCAGGGCGTTGAGATGGGGCGGCCGAGCTTCATACACGTCCGCGTCGCACACGAAGCGGGAGAGTTTACGAGTGTGCGCGTCGGCGGTCGCTGCGTGGCGATGGGCGAGGGCACGTTAGACC
>DASZCR010000147.1:0-6233 GCA_035942915.1 Pyrinomonadaceae bacterium
CCCACGACGCGAGCGAAGAGACTCTGCGCGAAGCCGCTCTGGCCGACGAGAAGGTCAAGGGCTGGATTGCCGAGCGCGAGGTGGTGAAGATTGTTGTCGTGCCGCGTCGTCTGGTTAACATCGTCGTCCGTTAGGACTATAATCGACAGCGGAAGGAGCATGCCTGACAGACACGCTCCTTCCGCCCGCGATTCGGTCTCCTGTGTCGAACGTACAACTTGTCCAACTTACTAGAATCGTTCCGAGAGGTTCCCTGAAATACTCATGAGAAATCAACAGGTCAGAAAAGTTTTCATTCTCGCGGCGCTCGCCGTGCTGGTGGCGCTCGCCTCGTCGGCCGTCGTCTCGGCGCAACTCGGCGGCCTCGGCGGCCTCGGCGACAAGCTGAAGAAGAAGACGCCCGGCGTCTCCTCTCTGCTCGCGGGCAAACCCCCGATTACGACCAGCCTCGAAGATGCCAAGTGGGGCGACACGTCGAAGGACGGCTTCACGCCGCGCGAGGCGTCGCGCTCGCTGATGACGCTTCAGCGCACGCCCAACGGCGGCTTCGTTCTTCAGCCCGGCTCATATCAGATGCAGACGCAGAGCTACTGCCTGAAGGCCGGGACGCACGGCCCCGGCGGCGGCGACGGCTACCTCTACGCGCCGCCGAAAGGCCCGGCCGAAGACGCCGTCATGACCATCGTCCGCAACTCCGTCAACCGTCCCGAAATTCCGCAGCAGCAAATCCAGCAACTCCTGTGGGCGATTATCGCCCGCGCGAAGTTTGAGGACTTGCAGGGCAACCTCAAGGCCGTCGCCTCGCAACTGCTGACGCCGCGCCAACTCGCCACGCTCAACCGCAACGCGCTCGACGTGCTCTCCAATTCGCAATTGCAGAGCGCACTGGGCGACGTGGCTGGCCCCGTCCGTCAGGTCTTGGAGGCCGAGTCGCAACTGCGGCAGATGTTGACGACGCCCGGCGCTTCGTTTGCGGAGATGGAGCGCGTCGCCGTGCTCTCCGGCATGGCTCCGCGCGGCGAGGGCAGCCGCGACGTGCCTTCGGGGCGTTGGTCTCTGCACCCGGACGGCTATTACGTCCGCTACCTGCCGAGCGGCTACAGTTCGACGCGCGTCGAAATCTGGGTTCCGCAGGGCAGCCCGTCGGTCGGCAAAGAGTTCGACCCGGCGACGCACATCGCCGTTCCCGGCAACACCGCGCGCCAGCGCCTTATCCAGTCGGGACGCGCACAACAGCAGCAGCAGCAGTAACGTCGGCGACGCGAGAACCGAACAGACAACCAAGCCGGACACACGCGCTCTCCCCGTGTCCGGCTTTTCTTCTTCTTCGCGCCCTGACGCTGTGCGCGAAACTATCTCTTAACTGAAGAAAGAAGTTTCGCGCCGGAGACACGGCGGAAGGCGCAGAGAAAGGCGGAGTTTTGAGCATGTCGAAGCGCGCTTATCGTCTCGGACTCGCGGTGCTGCTCGCGGTCGTCTGCCTGTTTACGCAGGCGCAGGCCGCGCCCGCGCGTCGTGTGTTGCTGCTCTCGATTGACGGGCTTGATGCTCGTTATCTCGCGCGGCGCGACGAGTTGAAGCTCAGGATTCCGACGCTGCGCCGTCTGTTGGACGAAGGCTTGACGGCGCGTGCGGGCGTCATCTCGGTCTATCCGTCGCTCACTTATCCCGCGCACACGACGCTCGTCACGGGCGCACGCCCCGCTCGTCACGGCGTCTTCGGCAACGAAGTCTTCGACCCCTTGCGCGCCTCGACGCCCGGCATCTGGTACGCGAGCGCCATCAAGGCCGACACGCTCTGGGACGCGGCGCGTCGTGCAGGACTCTCGACCGGCCTCGTCTCGTGGCCTGTCGCGGCCGGAGCGGGCGACTGGAACACGCCGGAGTTCTGGCGGCCGGGAGGCACGTACAGAGATGCCGCCACGGACATCGCGGCCAACGCGCGCCCGGCCGGACTCGTCGAGGAGATTGCCGCGCGCGACCCGGCGCTGTATGCCCTCTCGACGAAGGACGAGCAGGACGACATGCGGACGCGTTTTGCCGAATACATCATCGAGACGAAACGCCCGCGTCTGATGCTCGTGCATCTCTACGACTTCGACCACTACCAGCACGACTTCGGCCCCTTCGCGCCCGCCTCACACGCGCTGCTGGAAAAGTCCGACGCCTATCTGGCGCGACTGTTAGCGGCCTACGAACGCGCCGCGTTGCTCGACGAGACGGCTGTCTTTATCGTCAGCGACCATGGCTTCCTCCCCGTCTCGCAGAGGGTTCATCCGGGCGTGCTGCTTGAGCGCGCGGGGCTTCTACAGGTGCGCGAGGATGAGACGAACGAGGGAGGCAGAAGACGCGTCCGCGTGACCGACTGGCGCGCGGGCGTCTACGTCACGGCCGGTTCCTGCTCCATCATCCTGCGCGACCCGCGCGACACGGACGCTCTCAGGCGCGTGCGACGCGCGTTGACAAACTTTCTCAGGCAACAGCGTCGGACAGGCCGCGCGCCCGCCTTTCGCATCCTCGAAGCGCGCGAGGTGCGACGCCTCGGCGCAAACCCGCGCGCCGCGCTGATGCTCGAAGGCGGCGCAGGCTATAGCTTCGGCGCAAACGTCACGGGCGAGGTCATCGTCGCGGACAACAAGCGCGGCAATCACGGCTATCTGCCGACGATACCGAACTACCGCGCCGCCTTCATCGCCTCCGGCGCAGGCATCACGCGTCGCGGCGAGATTGGCGCGCTCGACATCACAGACATCGCCCCGACCATCGCACATCTGCTCGGCCTGAAACTGAAAGACGCCGAAGGCCGCGCGCTCAGAGTAAAGAGATGAGGGGCGAGGGAATGAAGTTAAAGCAGAGGGGCTTTAAGTCTTGCTCCTTCATCCCGCATCCTTCGTTTCGTTCTTCTTCATCCCTGCTTCGTCGCTTTCTTGCTTCGCGTCGCGCGGAGTTGTTATATTCAGCGCGCATTGATGGAATCGTCATCCAATGAGCCTTGATAGAGCCGCACGTTCATCGTAGAGCCAGCAGATGAAAGAATGCCCGGTTTGCCACCGCTGTTTCCCCGATAACGTCAACCACTGTCCCAGTGACGGTGACCCCCTGAGATTCACCATCACGGGCGACACCGTGCTCGACGGTCGCTATCAACTCGAACGCCGTCTCGGTCAGGGCGGCATGGGACTCGTCTTCAAAGCGCGTCACATCTTCCTCAAGACGCAGCACGCCATCAAAGTCATTCTTCCAGACCTCGTCGGCAACGACCCGTCGCTCCTGACGCGCTTCCGTCAGGAGGCGATGGCCGCCGCCGCCATCCAGCATCCTTCCGTCATCAGCGTCACGGACTACGGCGTCATCAACAACTCGACGCCTTATCTCGTGATGGAGTTCATCGAAGGACGCTCGCTCCACGACCTCATCGCCGAAGGCGGACGCATCGAACCGGCGACGGCGCTGCAAATTATGACGGCCGTCGCGGCCGGAGTCGGAGCCGCACATCGGCAGGGCATCGTCCACCGCGACCTCAAGCCCTTGAACATCATGCTCCGCGCCGGGATGCCGCCCGACGAAGGCGTCAAGATTCTCGACTTCGGTCTCGCCAAGATTAAGTCGGGTGAGTTGCTCGGCTCTTTCGTCGCGGCGCAGACGCAAGGGATGATGGGTTCGCCCTTCTACATGGCTCCCGAACAGTGGGGCGATGAAGAGCCCGACCGTCGCGCAGACATCTACTCGCTCGGCGTCATCCTCTACCAGATGCTCACGGGCGACGTGCCCTTCAAAGCGGGGTCGATACCCGCCATCATGAACAAGCATCTGACGAGCGCGCCGACGCCGCTCGCAGAGCGCGGCGTGCCCGTCCCCGAAGCGGTCGAGCAGGTCGTCAGACACGCGCTCGAAAAGGAGCCGCAGAAGCGCCCGCAGTCGGTCGAGGAGTTCGTTGCGGAGTTGAAGTCGGCGCTCGCCGAACTGCGACGCGTGCGCGCCTCCGCGCAGACCGACGCCGCCATCATCGACGAGAACTTAAAGACGGTCGTCATCAAACCCGACACGCTGCAACAACCGACGCCCGGCGCAGACGAGCTTGAGGAGGATGCTGCTCATCCGTCCGTCGGCGCAGTCACCATCCCTGAAGTCGCCGCGCCCCCGGCGACCGACGCGCACGCCACCGTCGCATCGTTCTCCGAACAGTCACACGAACAGAGACACGGACAGACACACGAACAGCCGCCCACGCCACTGACCCCGCCGCCGCCCGCGACGCGCACGCAAGCGCCTGCGACGGGGCGCGAAACGGCCGCCTACATCCCTGACGCGACCGGCGTGCAAGCGGCTCCGGCCGCAGACGGCGGGCGCACTCACGCGGAGGTCGCAGGGGCGGGCGCGGTTGAGGAAGCGGGCGAGGAGACCGTGCTCGCGCGTCGGCAGTACGCGTCGGCTGCGGCCGTCGCAAAGAGCCGTTCGCGGATGCCTTGGGCGATAGTCGGGACGGTCGTTCTCGTCTCCCTCATCGGCCTCATCGCCGGTCTGCTCCTCTGGCAGAATTCCCGCGCCGAACAGGCGACCCAGACGAACACGAACGCCGACGCCAACGCCGCAGGCGCACGAGCACAGCCGCCGCTCCCTGCCGCAACGCCCGACTTGGTAGAAATTCCCGGCGGCACTTTCCAGATGGGGCGTGAAGACGTGCCGCCGCTGCCGGGCGCGCCGCCCACGAGCGAGGCCGAAGCGCGTCGGCTCGCATGGCTTTACAACCAATGGCCGGCGCACGCCGTCACAGTAAGACCGTTTGCCATCGACCGGACGGAGGTCTCCAACGCCGAATATGCCGCCTTCGTCCACGAGACGGGTTATCCGCCGCCGCCCGATTGGGAGGGTGGAAGACCGCGTGCGGGGCAGGAGACGTGGCCTGTCCGCAACGTCTCTTACGAGGACGCCGTGCGCTTCGCCGCGTGGCGCTCGCGGCGCGACGGCGTGCAGTATCGTCTGCCGACTGAGGAGGAATGGGAGTATGTCGCGCGCGCAGGCAACGACAAACTGCTCTATCCATGGGGCGCAGAGTGGTCGCCGGGTCGCGCCAATCTCGACTCGGCCGCGCCCGCTCCCTCCGGCTCGTTCAAAGACGGCGCGACGCCGCACGGCGTTCACGACATGATTGGCAACGTGTGGGAGTGGACTTCGACCGAAGCGGCGATGTACAAAGGCAACAACCGGCTGCAACTGGCGCCGGATGACCGGGGCAAAGCGGTCGTGCGCGGCGGCTCTTACCAGAGCAAGGCAAGCGGCGATGAACCTGTGACGGCGACCGCGCGTCGTTGGCTCCCGAAAGACAGGAAAGACCCTGTCGTCGGCTTCCGCCTTGTGCGTTCCGCCCCTTAGGGCATCGGTCTTGGAGAGGACAGTTTTAATTCGGGAAGAGGAATTATTGAGAGATGATTTTCAGGAACAGGATACTTAACCGTCGTCGCTTCACGGCGACCGCGCTCGTCTTCAGCCTCCTCGTCGTCGTGGCTTCGAGTTGCAACCGCGCCACCGACGACACGCCGGGCGGGCAGCGCGCCGATGCCAACGCGACGACAAACAAAGCTGCGGCGACGGCGACGCCGCAGGCGCAGAAGCCTGCGGAGAACAGCGCCGACGCTGCCGCACGCAGTCTTCACCTCGCCAGCACCACGCCTTTCGCGCCCGGCGTGCTCGACACAGAGATACAGGGCGTCGATGGTAAGCCGTTCCGCCTCGCCGACTACAAGGGCAAGGTCGTCGTGCTCGACCTGTGGGCGACGTGGTGCGGGCCGTGCCGCGCAGAGATTCCGCACCTCAACGAAATCCAGAAACAGTACCAGAGCCGAGGTCTCGAAGTCGTCGGGCTGACGAACGAAGACCCGGAGGAGGATGCTGAGGCGGTTGACAAGTTTGCGCGCGAGATGAAGATTAACTACAAACTCGGCTGGGCGACGCAGACGCTCTGGATTTCGCTCGGACGCGCCAACTCCATCCCGCAGACCTACATTCTCGGCCGCGACGGCCGCCCCGTCCGCTTCTTCGCAGGCTACTCGCCGCGCAATCGGCCCGACGGCGATTCCGACCACGTCGCCACGCCGGAGCGGATGCAGAAGGCCATTGAGCAGGCGCTGGCGAGCGCCGAAAGCGACGACTGAGCGCGCCGTCGCTCAGGGTTTGTCGCGGCAACAGATTCGGGGCGGATGAGAGGGATGCTCAACTGAGCCTCTCTCTCATCC
>DASZCR010000148.1:0-13147 GCA_035942915.1 Pyrinomonadaceae bacterium
CCCTCTTGCTTTGTCCGGGCGTGAAATACAGACTTAGGTCGGCTTCGGAGAGTTTGTCCGTCGTGCGTTAATCCTTCAGGTCGGCGATGACTATCTCGGAGGTGAGCGTTCTGTGGACGGGGCACTTGTGCGCGATTTCGAGCAGGCGCGCCCGTTGCTCTTCGGTCAGTTCGCCTTCGAGGCTGACGGTGCGCTCGATACGCTGGACGAAGCCTTCGGTAGTGTGTTCGCACTCGGCGCAGTCGCGCGCGTGGATGCGCTGCTGACGCAGACGGACGCTGACGCGTGCGAGCGGCCAGTTCTTGCGACGCGCGTAGAGCATGAGCGTCATCGAGATGCAACTGCCGAGCGCGGCCAGCAGCAGCGTGTAAGGGTCTGGGCCGAGGCCGTCGCCGCCGAGGCTCTCCGGCTCGTCTGTCCTGAAGGCTGCGGCGTCGCCGTAGCGCACTTCGTTCTGCAAGTTCGAGAGAGACGTGACCGTCACTTCGTTCATCGGAAGAACCTCCACGAGAGAAGTTATCGCGTCCGCGCGTCGGCAGGCAAACAGACGACAGGCGGGACGCACCGGGAAGCGCCCCGCCTGTCGGGATTCAGCAAGAAGTTGTTCGACGCCGAACTCGTCGGCCGTCAACGCAGATGGCTTGTCCGCGCGTAGAGATTGAACGCGAAAAGCAGCGTCAGTGCCAGCGTCATCGCCTGATACCTCGGTTGATTTAATACCTCTTACAGAGACCCAATCCGCGCCCATTTCCACAGAACGAAAGACAGCCGGCGGCCGAAAGAGGCGGCACGCGCGGGTCGTCTTCTGCTCTCTGCTTGCAGTGGCGCGGGGCGTGCGGATAAACTTCGTGGCGTTCCAACCAAATTCAGAAAGATGGGCGACGGCCGTGTTCGTGTGTGTGGCGGCCGCGCGAGGTTCGAGGATGAAGATTCACGAGTATCAGGGCAAAGAGTTGTTGAAGAAATACGGCGTCGCCGTGCCACGCGCGATAGTCGCGCGCACGCCCGAAGAGGCTTTCAACGCGGCGCAGGAATTGGGGACGGAAGTGGTCGTCGTCAAGGCGCAGATACACGCGGGCGGGCGCGGCAAAGGCGGCGGCGTCAAACTCGCACGCAGCGCCGAGGAAGCGCGCGAGATTGCCGAAAAGATGCTCGGCATGAAACTCGTCACGCACCAGACCGGCCCCGAAGGACAGGAGGTGCGGACGCTGCTCATCGAGGAAGGCTTGCCCATCGACAAGGAGTTTTATCTCGGCGTCGTGCTCGACCGCGTGACGGGTCGTCCGGTCTTCATGGCCTCTTCCGCTGGTGGCATGGACATCGAAGAGGTCGCCGCGCACACGCCCGAAAAGATTCTCAAGGAGACGGTTGACCCGGCCGTCGGCTTTCGCAGCTATCAGGCGCGCAAACTCGCCTTCGGCCTCGGCCTCGACCCTGCGCTCGTCAATCAGGCGGCGAAGTTCATGCAGGCGCTCTACAACGCCTATGAGCAGATGGACGCCTCGCTCCTCGAAATCAATCCGTTTCTGCTGACGAAAGACAACCGGCTCATCGCGCTCGATGCGAAGGTCAACTTCGACGACAACGCGCTCTTCCGTCATCAGGACTTCCTCGCGCTGCGCGACCTCAACGAGGAAGAGCCGCTCGAAATCGAAGCCTCGAAGTTCGACCTCAACTACATCAAGCTCGACGGCAACATCGCCTGCATGGTCAACGGCGCGGGGCTGGCGATGGCGACGATGGACATCATCAAACTCGCGGGTGGAGAACCGGCCAACTTCCTCGATGTCGGCGGCGGCGCATCGCAGCAACGCGTCGAGGCGGCCTTCCGCATCCTCCTCGCCGACGAGAACGTGCGCGCCGTCCTCATCAACATCTTCGGCGGCATCGTCCGCACGGACATGGTGGCGCGCGGCGTGATTGAAGCGGCCAAGTCAATCGGCGTCGAAGTGCCGGTCGTCGTGCGTCTGGAAGGGACGAACGTCGAAGAAGGTCGTCGCCTGATTAGCGAATCGGGGATGAACTTCACGGTCGCGCAGGGCATGAAGGACGCGGCCGAAAAGGTCGTCGCACTCGCCGGACAGCAAGCCGCATAAAAGAGCGTCTTCTTCTTCGTGCGCGAAGCACACGTCGGTTGATTGGAGGACAGATGGCGAGCTTGACATTCTGGGGCGGGACGGGCACGGTGACCGGCTCGAAGTACCTGATTGAGAGCGGCAGCGGCAAGCGCGTGCTCGTCGATTGCGGTCTCTTTCAGGGCTTCAAGGAACTGCGCGAGCGCAACTGGGAAGACCCGCCCTTCGACCCCGCCAGTCTCGACGCCGTCGTCATCACACACGCGCACATCGACCATACGGGCTATCTGCCGCGCCTCGTCCGACTCGGCTTCAACAATCCCGTCTATTGCTCGCGCGGAACGTCCGACTTGTTGAAGCTGATGCTGCCCGATTCGGCGCGGCTGCAAGAGGAAGAAGCAGAGTATCGCAACCGTCATCAGTTGACGCGCCATCGCCCTGCGCTCCCGCTCTACACAGAAGAGGACGCGCGCGCCGCGCTCAAGTTGATGCAGCCATGTCCGAACACGGGCGAGCCGACAGAGGTCGCGGCAAGGATACGCGTCGGCTTCCGCATCGCCGGTCACATCCTCGGTTCGAGCCTCGTACTCGTCGAGATAGACGACGCGGGCGAGCGAGGCGACGAGCGCCGACGCGTCCTCTTCTCAGGCGACCTCGGCCACTACGACCAGCCCATCATCCGCGACCCAGACCCGCCGCCGCCCTGCGACTACATGCTCGTCGAATCGACCTACGGCGACCGCCTGCACGACCCGGAAGACCCGAAGGACGCGCTCGCACGTGTCATCAACGAAGCGGCGCAGAGGGGCGGGGCTATCCTTTTTCCGGCCTTCGCCATCGGGCGCACGCAGGAACTCGTCTATCACATCCGCGAGCTTGAAGACGAAGGGCGGATTCCCATCCTGCCCGTGCGCGTCGATTCGCCGATGGCCGCCGCCGCGACGCAAATCTACAGCCAGCGCAAGGAGGAGCACGACGAGGAATACGCGAGCGTGCTGGCGGCCAACCGCCACCCCTTGCGTACGCGCTCAATGCTGACGGCCTCGACGCGCGAGGAGTCGAAGAAACTGAACGACGAACGCGGCGCGCGCATCATCATCAGCGCATCGGGGATGATGACGGGCGGGCGCGTCATGCACCACGCGCGACGCATCCTGCCAGACCCTTCGGCGACCGTCGTCTTCGTCGGCTATCAGGCCGGAGGCACGACCGGGAGGCGCGTGCAGGACGGCGAGCGCGAGGTGCGTATCATGAAAGAGAACGTCCCCGTGCGTTGCCACGTCGAGAGCATCGGCGGGTTGTCGGCACATGCGGATTGGCAGGAAGTGCTGCGCTGGCTCGCGCCGGTCGAAGTGCCTCCGCGCAGAGCCTTCACGACGCACGGCGAACCCGCAGCCGCAGCCTCGATGGCCGCGCACATCCGCGAGCGTTACGGCTGGCGCGTCGATGCGCCCGACTACGGCGACCGCGTCGAACTCGAATAGCCTAAGCGGCCGAGACGAAGCCGCGCCCGATGGAGCGAAGCAAGAAGGCTGTGTTATATTGAAAAGTCTTCAAGCAATAAACAATCAAGCAAGCGCAGCCGCCGCAGCCTCGCGCTCGTCCGTCGCGGACAGACAGAGGCCGACGGCGCGATGCTTTAAAACTCAGGAGCGAAAGCGTTGAGCGTTCTGGTCGACAAAAACACGCGCCTCGTCGTGCAGGGCATCACCGGCAAAGAGGGCACTTTTCACACGAAGCAGATGGTCGAGTACGGCACGCAGGTCGTCGGCGGCGTGACGCCGGGCAAAGGCGGGACGACGCATGAAGGCATCCCCGTCTTCAACACCGTCGCCGACGCTGTGCGCGAAGCGGGCGCAAACGCTTCCGTTATCTACGTGCCGCCGCCCTTTGCCGCCGATGCCATCATGGAGGCGGCCGACGCCGGAATCCCGCTCGTCGTCTGCATCACGGAGGGCATCCCCATCAACGACATGGTCAAGGTCAAGCGTTTTCTCGCAGACAAGCAGACGCGTCTGGTAGGGCCGAACTGTCCCGGCGTCATCTCGCCCGGCAAGTGCAAAATCGGCATCATGCCCGGCCACATTCACAAAGAGGGGCGCATCGGCGTCGTCTCGCGCTCAGGCACGCTCACTTACGAAGCGGTCGGGCAGTTGACGGCGCTCGGACTCGGACAATCAACCGCCATCGGCATCGGCGGCGACCCCATCGTCGGCACGACGCACCTCCACGCCCTCGCGCTCTTCGAGGACGACCCTGAGACGGAAGGCATCGTCATGATTGGCGAGATTGGAGGCTCGGCCGAAGAGGAAGCGGCGGCCTTTGCCAGAGACAACGTGACGAAGCCGATTGTCGCCTTCATCGCCGGACAGACCGCGCCTCCGGGGCGTCGGATGGGACACGCCGGAGCCATCATCGCCGGAGGCAAGGGAACGGCCGCCGAGAAGATGGCCGCGCTCGAAGCGGCAGGCATCCGCGTCGTTCACTCGCCCGCAGACATCGGCGAGGCCATGCGCGACGCCCTCGGCGCACGCGCCACCGCCCGATAGCATCGCGTTCAGGAGATACGACAAAATGGCGGACGATGAAAGATTTTCGAGCTTCGATAAGAGGCTCAGTTCGCTGTTTGAAGTGGCAAAGAATCACGAGGAGCGATTAAGTACGCTGCTCGAAACTGGCGCACAACCACGAAGATAGATTAGACACGCTGGTTGAAGCGCAGGCCAATTCGGACGTGAAAATCGTGGCTCTGGCTGATGCTCAAATTCAGACACAGGAAGCACTGAGAGGCTTGACCATCAAAGTGTCGAGCTTAACGGAGAAGATGACGGAGTTGGCGGCGGCGCAGGCGCACACAAATCGGCGTTTCGACGCTTTGATTGACATCGTCAGGCAAGGTCGCAATGGGAAGTCTGAAAATTAAGACAGTTCAACAAACTTTCGAGTCGAGGAAGAAATGGCAGAGCAGACTGGAAATCTCACTTTTGGCATCATCAAGCCCGACGCCGTGCGCGGAGGGAAGACGGGGAGCATCCTCCAACGCATCATCGACGGCGGCTTTCGCGTGCGCGGGATGAAACTCCTGCACATGACGCAGCGCGAGGCAGAGGGCTTCTACGCCGTCCACCGCGAGCGTCCCTTCTTCGGCGAGTTGACGACTTTCATGTCGAGCGGCCCCTGCGTCGTGCTGGCGCTGGAAAAAGAGGGAGCGGTCAAAGCATGGCGCGACCTGATGGGCGCGACCGACCCGGCCAAAGCCGACGAGGGCACGCTCCGCAAAGAGTTCGGCGGCTCGCTCGGCGAGAACGCCGTTCACGGCTCCGACTCCGAAGAGAACGCCGCCATCGAAATCGCCTACTTCTTCAGCCGCCTCGAACTAGTGTGAAGAGGGTAATAGGTAATGGGTGATAGGTGATAGGAAAGAGGTGATGAGTGATAAGTGATAGGTGATAGGAGAGGAGAGGATTTTTCCTATCACCTATCACTTATCACCTATCACTTATCACTCATCACTAAGCTTGTGAGGGTTTATGTCAATCATCAGCGATATCATTGATTCGACGAAGGCTATCATCAAGGGTATGTCAACGACCTTCTCTTACATTCCGAGAGAGAAGTGGACGGTCGAATACCCGGATGAGCCTGTCACGTTGCAGCCGCGTTATCGCGGGCAACATCTGTTGCACGTTGACGAGTTGGGACGCGAGAAGTGCGTCGCGTGTTACCTGTGCGCGGCGGCCTGTCCGAGCGACTGCATCTACATCGTGGCCGCCGACGACCCGCGCCCGCCGGAGGAGCGCACCGGCGTCGATGAACGCTACGCGAGCGTCTATAACATCGACTACGGGCGGTGCATCTTCTGCGGCTACTGCGTCGAAGCCTGCCCGAAGGACGCCATCACGCACGGCTACAATTTCGAGTTGGCCGTCTATAGCCGCGCAGACCTCTTGAAGACCAAAGATGACCTGCTCATCACGCGGCAGAAACAGTCCGAAAACTACCGCGTCGCCTTCTCGGACGAGGACGTGGATTCGGAATACAAGGTGGTCTAAGCGTCAAGCGTACAAACTGCGAGGGCACGACGAGCGCCGTTGATGGATGCTCGTCGTGCCCTCTCTGTTCGTGCGCGTCCGGCGCTCAGCTTTCGGCGGCGCGTGTGAGCCGTTCGCGGTCGTTGATGGTGATGCGCTTGCGGCCGATGGAGATGATGGAGGCGGCTTTCAGTTCGTTGAGCGCGTTGGTCGCCGTCTCGCGGTAGACGCCGAGCCGCTCGGCGATGTCCTGATGCGAGAGTCCGGCGACCTCGTCGCCTTCGGCCTCCTTCAAGAGCAGTGCCGCAACGCGCGCCGTCATCCCCTTGAAAGCGATGTCTTCGAGTTGCTGTTCGGCGTCGAGCACGCGCCGTCCGAAAGCTTCGAGGATGCGCCGCGCCACACGCGGGTTAACCATCAGGAGATGTTCGAGGACGGCGCAGTTCATCGTCAGCACAAGCGAGTCTTCCGTCACCTCTGCGTAGGTGTCGTACATGCCCTGACCGATGCAACTCATCTCGCCGAAGAAGGAGTAGGGCGCGAGATGCGCGATGACGAGCTTTCGCCCCTCGGCCGACATCCGGTAAATCTGCACCGCGCCGCGTCGCAGCAGAAACAACGCCTCGCCCGTCTCGCCCGGCGTGTAGATAACCTGTCCCTTCGGAAAAGCCCGCTCTGAAGTGACGCGTTCGACCTCGCGCCGTTCTTCGGCTGTCAGACCGTGAAACAGGTCTGCGGCCGTCTGTGTGTGCGGATGCGGATTCGACATGGTGACGACTCCTGTTTTCGTTCAGATGCGCGAAGACCGGCGCGCGTTCTCGCAGGCTCGCCGACGCAGCCATTTTACACCTCCGCGCCGACGCACTCCCGACCTCCGGCGCTCTGTAATGCTCATTACTGAACCGCAGCGGCCGACGAGTCCATACTACAACCCGGTTATTTAAATCGCAGACGAGGAGACGAGATGATGAGTGAGCGAGTATTGGAAGTGCGCGACGCGACGTTTGAAGACGAGGTGCTCAAGTCGGGGCGGCCGGTGGTGGTTGATTTCTGGGCGCCGTGGTGCGCGCCGTGCCGCGTGCTCGCGCCGGTCGTCGAAAAGCTGGCCGAGCGCCACGCAGGAAGTATTCAGTTCTACAAACTGAACATCGACGAGAACCCTTCGACCCCGCAACGCTACGCCGTCAAAGGCATCCCAACGCTGATTATCTTCGACGGTGGCCGCGAAGTCGAACGCATCGTGGGCGCGGTCGGCCTCGACGCCCTCTCGCGCACGATAGACAAGTACGTGCCCGTCTCGGCATAAGAAATCTCGCGCCGGGAGGCTAGGGCGCAAAAGAAGAAGAGCGCACAGAGCACGGACGTTGAGCCGTGACTTTGGCGCTCTTCTTCTTTGCGCTATCGCGTCTTTGCGCGAAACTTTCCGCATGTTAATCTCCGCGCACGTATGGAGAGCCTGCTGGAAGCCCGCGAAGTCTCGAAAAAATACCGGATGGGGAACACCGAAGTGGCCGCGCTCGACGGCGTTTCGCTCGCGGTTGGAGCGGGCGAGTTCGTCGCCCTGCTCGGCACTTCCGGGTCAGGGAAGTCAACGCTGCTGAATCTCTTCGGTGCGCTCGACACGCCGACGAGCGGCGAGATTCTCTTCGACGGCCGTTCGCTCGCGCCCCTCTCGAAGAAGGAGATGGCGCGTTACCGTCGCGCCTCAGTCGGGATGATTTTTCAGAACTTCAACCTCATCCCGACGATGACGGCCGCCGATAACGTCCGTCTCGCGCTCGCCTTCGGCGGCCTGCGCGGTCGCGCCAGAGACGAACGTGCGCGCGAACTGCTGACGCGCGTCGGCCTGAGCGACCGTCTCGACCATCGCCCTTCGGAGTTGTCCGGCGGCGAGCAACAGAGAGTCGCCATCGCACGCGCACTCTCGAACCGCCCGCGCGTGCTGCTCGCCGACGAACCGACCGGCAACCTCGACTCGACACGCGCCGAAGAACTCCTCGCACTGCTGCGCGAGATGGTTGACCGCGACCGTCTCACCGTCCTGATGGTGACGCACGACCAGGAACTGGCCGCACGCTTCGCCGACCGCACCATCCGACTCAAGGACGGCAAAGTCGTCAACGCGGACGAGAGATGAGATGGAAGGATGAATAAAAACATCCTCTTCTTCATCTTTCATCCCTCTGCCCTCATCCCTTCTTCCTGAGGTGAGACCGTTATGTCCTCCGCACCGTCTCCGCAGATGACGCTCGAAGCTCTGCGCTCCGTGCCGCTGTTCGCCTCGCTCGACGACGCGGCGGCCGGGGCGCTTTGCGCGTTGCTCGATGTGCGTTGTGTGCCGCGCGGTTCCTGCGTCTTCCGCACGGGCGAACCCGGCGACGCGATGTATCTCGTCGAGGACGGCCGCGTCCGCATCCACCTGCACGACGCCGACGGCGAAGACGTGACGCTGGCCGAACTGGCGCGCGGCGACTTCTTCGGCGAGATGGCTATCCTCGACGGCAAACCGCGCTCGGCCGACGCGACCATCACGGACGACGCACGCCTCGCCGTGCTCTCGCGCGGCGACTTCCTCGACTTCGTGCGCTCGAACCCGGATGTCGCCCTGAAGATGCTGAGCGCCGTCTCCGAACGGCTACGCCGGACGGACGAACTGCTGCGCCGCAGGGTCTCGCGCAACGCCAACGAAGTCGAGCGCGAGCGGATGACGGCGGCCGACCGCATGGCCGATGCCGTCACACACTTCGGCGGCAGTTGGAAGTTCATCACGGCCACAGCCCTCTTCGTCCTGCTCTGGATACTCTTCAACTCATGGTATCTGTCCGAAGCCAGCCCAGACCCCTATCCGTACTCCTTCCTCGACGTGATAAACGGCATCGTCGCCGCGCTGCTCGCGCCCATCATCCTCATCTCGCAAAACCGCGAGTCGGCCAAAGACCGCCTGCGCGCAGACCTCGACTATCAGGTCAATCTGAAAAACGAGTTAGCCATCGCCGAAGTCCTGCGCCGCCTCGACCTGTTGGAGAGCGAACGCCTGCCCACGCTTATCAGGGAACTGAAAACGGAGAGAAGCGGCCAGTAGTTGTTTGCCCGCGCGTCGCGCGGACGGATACAATGAGGATGTTTCACCGAACTCGAAAACTGATGCGGACTAATTCGGCTTCATGATTCAAGCTGTCCTGTTCGACTTCAACGGCGTTATCGTCGATGACGAACCTTTGCACAAGAAGGCGTATGCCGAGGCGCTCAAGGCCGTCGGCATCACACAGACCGACGAGGAATACTACGACTCGCTCGGCATGGACGACGTGACCTTCGTGCGCGCGGCCTTCGAGCGTGCCGGGCGCGAACTGACGGACGAAACTCTGCACGCGGTCATCGCGCACGAAGGGGCGTTGCACCGCGAACTGCTCGGCGAGCAGATGCCGCTCTTTCCCGGCGTCACCACTTTCGTCAAGGCGCTCGCGCGCCGTTATCCTCTCGGCGTCGTCAGCATGGCCGACCGCGCCGAGATTGATTACGTACTCGAACGCGCCGCGCTGTCGGGCATCTTCAGCGTCATCATCAGCGCGGGCGACGTGACGGTCTGCAAGCCCGACCCCGCGTGCTACACGACCGCGCTCGAACGGCTCAACCGGCAACGTGCAGAGGCGCACGTCGTTCCCCTTCAGGCCTCCGAGTGTCTCGTCGTCGAAGACTCGCCGCCCGGCATCCGCTCGGCGCGCGCGGCCGGTATGCGCACGCTCGGCGTCACCAACACGGTGGACGAAAAAGCCCTCCGCGCGGCCGGTGCCGATGTCGTCACACGCAGCCTCGCCGACTGGACAGTGGATGCCGTCTATCACGTCTTTGATAAAAGATAGGGCACAGGACGGAGCGATGAGTGATGAATAAAAGCATCCTCTGCTTCGTCCTTCCGCCCACAGCTTTCATCCCTGCACTTTATGACTCCGGCCGACAAAATCGCTGCGCTTGATGCACGCACGCGCTTCGCGCTCGAAGTGCTCCAACGCGAGGAGGCGATTGACCTCGGACGCGCGGCGCTGCTCGTCGCGGCCGAAGAGGACGCGCGCTGCGACGTGGGGCGCTCGCTTGAAGTGCTCGAAGCGTTGGGCGCGGAGGCTCGCGCACGCGTCGAGCGCGGCGAAGGCTCGCGCGTCGAGGCGCTCAACCGCTACCTCTTCGACGAGCTTGGTTTCGTCGGCAATCAGACGGATTATTACGACCCGCGCAACAGTCTGCTCCATCACGTCCTCGAACGCCGCACCGGCATCCCCATCACGCTCTCGCTCGTCTACATGGAAGTCGGACGACGCGCGGGAATGACGGTCGAAGGCGTCGGGATGCCCGGTCACTTCATCGTGCGCGCCTGCGTGGGCGAGCCGGACGTGGCGCTCGTTGACCCCTTTCACGGACAGACGGTTGACGAGGATGACTGTCAACAACGGCTCGACATCATCTACGGCGGGCAAGTGCCGCTCACGGCAGAACACCTGCGCCCCGTCGGGACGCGCGAGATTCTCGTCCGCCTGCTTGCCAACCTGAAAGCCATCTATTCGCAGACGCAACTCTATCGCCGCGCGCTCGCCGTCGTCGAACGCATCCTCCTGCTCGCGCCGCAGTCCTTCGGCGAGCGGCGCGACCGGGGCATCCTGCTCGCACAACTCGACCGTCTCCCCGAAGCCATCGCAGAACTGCGTAGTTATCTCAACTTCGCGGAGAACGCGCCCGATTCCGAAGCCGTGCGCGAGCAACTGAAGAAGATGCAAGTGCGTCTCGCGATGCTCAACTGATTCGCCATGTCTTTCCTCGACATCCTTCGTCTGGCTCTCAGAAATCTGCGCGAGGCCAAGCTGCGCGTGGCGCTCACGACGATGGGCGTCATCGTCGGCGTCGCCGTCATCGTAACGATGGTCTCCTTCGGTCTCGGCCTGCAACGCAACACGGTCGAGCGTTTCAACGAACTCGACCTCTTCAACGAAATCAACGTCTTCGGACGCAACCTCTCGACGCTCGTGACGACCGAATTGAACAAGCGCGGGGGCGGCGAAGGCGCGGAGAAGGCGGGCGAGGGCGAAGCGGAGCGGAAACCGGAACGCGCGCTCGATGATGCGGCGCTCGAAGAGATTGCGTCCATCCCCGGCGTTGCCTACGTCGAGCCGAGCGTCACCTTCACGGCCTACGTGCGCTTCAAAGGCCACACGCAAAGGCTGACGGTCGGGGGCGCGCGTGTGCCTAATTCCGCTTCGCGCTTTCAACACTTCTCGGCGGGCGCGATGATTACCGCGCCGGAGAGCCGCGAGGTGGTCGTCGATTCCTACTTCCTCAAGGTCTTCGGCATCAAAGAGCCAGCAGAGGCCGTCGGGCAGACGGTCGAACTACTCTCGCCGAATGACCGACGAAAGCGTGAAGACTCTGCGCGGCCTGATGAAGAGGCGCGCGGCAAGCAGGAGGATGACGACTCGCTCAGTTTCTTCGGCATCCCGCTCGAAGATGGCGACGATGGTGAGGGCGGCGGCGATGCCAGCGCGCCCGTCGCAGGATTGGTCGCGCATCCGTTTCGCATCGCGGGCGTGTTGCAGAACGAGGTCGAAAACGCGCCGGGTTCGCCGGGCGGGAATCGTCGTTTTCGCGGGCTGATGCCGGAGGCGAACATCTACGTCACGCTGGCGTTTGCGCGCGAGTGGAAGTCCGAGAACCGCGACATGCTCAACGAGGTGGCGCTGCAACTGGCGCGGCAGAGCGGGGCTATCGGTGCGGGCGAAACAGAGGGCTATCAATCGGCGACGGTGCGCGTCAACGACCCTGCGGCGGCGAGCGAAGTGTTCAAGACGTTGGAGGAGCGCGGCTTCAACGCCTTCGGTCTCTTCAACGAGTTGGACGAGATACGCAAGGTCTTTCTCGTCATCAACTCGGCGCTCGGCCTGCTCGGCGGCATCTCTCTGCTCGTCGCCTCGTTCGGCATCGCCAACACGATGATTATGTCCATCTTCGAGCGGACGCGCGAGATAGGCATCATGAAGGCCATCGGCGCTGAAGATTTCGAGATTAAGTTAATCTTCTTCGTCGAGGCTGCCGTCATCGGTCTGATGGGCGGGTCGGCCGGCGCGCTCGCCGCGTGGGGCATCGACAAGTTGGCGAATCAACTCGCCTATCAATTCCTGCTCGCCCCGCAAGGCGCTTCCTTCATAGACTTCTTCTCGCTGCCGCCATGGCTCTGGCTCGGCGCGATTCTCTTCGCCATCCTCGTCTCCGTCATCGCCGCGCTCTACCCGGCCGCACGCGCCGCTCGCATCGACCCCGTCAAAGCACTCAGACACGATTGAAAATCAGTGATAGGTGATAGGTGATAGGTGATAGGAAGAGCGTGATGGATGATGGGTGATGAGTGATAGGAAGGAGGATTTCTCCTCTCACCCATCACCCATCACCCATCACTTATCACCTATCACCATTCTCATGCCTCAGGTTTGCCCTTGCAGGTGGGGCCGTAGAGGGCGGGGATTTTGCCGCTGATGACGGGATATTGGGCGGCCTCTTCGTTAAGCGCCGTCCACTCCTGTAGGTGTTCGGGGACGGTCGTGTCCGAGAAGATGGCTTCGACGGGGCACTCCGGCACGCAGGCGTCGCAGTCGATACAGGTTTCAGGGTTGATATAAAGGCGGTCAGGCAGTTCGTGGAAGGCTTCGACGGGGCAGACCGCTGCGCAGTCCGTGTACTTGCAGTCCACGCAATCTTCCGTGACGACGTAAGTCATATAACATGCTCCTTCCGTTGGGGACGAAATCTTTAAGGCGAAATTGAAGATGAGTACGATTGGCTTCTTACGACGAGCGGGCGCGCCGTGTCAACCCCCGCCGGGCGAACGAAAAAAGAGGCCGACGCCCGTTGTCGTCGGCCTCCCGTTTCGTGTCGCGCGTGCGCGCAACGCTCAGGCACGTTTGAGATTGCGCGTCGATTGAGTTCTCGGCGTCGTCTCGCCCGCGTTCGTCGCCTGACGCGTGTTGGCGTCCGGTGCTGAGGCTGCTGCGGCGGCAGTCG
>DASZCR010000149.1:0-15410 GCA_035942915.1 Pyrinomonadaceae bacterium
AGCAGGTCACGAAGGAGCAGAGGGATTTCGCCAAGCGTCTCAACTTCGGCGTCGTCTACGGCATCGGCGCGCAACGCTTCTCGATGATGACCGGCCTTTCGCTCACCGACGCCGAAGAGATTCTGCGCCGCTACTTCGCCACCTATCGCGCCCTCGACCGCTGGCTACGTGAGGCCGCGCAGATGGCCGTCCGCGACAAGGTCGCCAAGCGCACCGTCGCCGGACGCCTCGCGCGCTTCAACTTCGACCCCGAAGACCGTCAGGCCGCCTCCGCCGCCCAACGCAACGGCAAGAACTCACCGATTCAAGGCTCTTCGGCGGACATCCTCAAGCGTGCTCTGCGACTGTTGCACGACGAGTTGAAGCAGGGGACGGCGCGCATCGTCAACATCGTGCATGACGAGATTGTCGTCGAGGCGGACGCCGGAGAGGCTGAGGCGGTGGCCGAGAAGGTCGAGCGCGCGATGTGCGATGCCGGAGAGGAGTTCGTCAGGAAAGTGCCGGTCAAGGTCGAGTCGCTGGTGGCGGACGAGTGGGTCAAGTAAATTGGCCTCCGCGCCGGTCGTGCGGAGAGAGCAAGGGCGCGGTCTCATGAAGAGGCCGCGCCCTTGTGCGTTAGTGTCGGCGCGAAGGGCGCTAACCGTTGCACTCGGTTGTGAACTCGAAGTTGGTCGAGGTGACCTGACCGTTGGCGTTGATGGTGGTGTGGATGGTCGTCCGCACGGTCAGGTTATCGTCCGAGCCTGACGAGATGAGATGCAATTGCCCGATGGAGGTGAACGTCGTGGCGCTGCCTGTGCCGCTCGTCTCCGTGCCGTTAACCGTCTCGTTGGCCGTGTAGCGCGTGCCGTCGGGCGCTTCGCCGGAGAGGTGGAACTGGATGTGCGTGCGGAAAGTGGTCTGGCCGGAGTCGCTCGTGACGGAGTGGACGATGACGCGCGACTCGCCACTGATGATGACCGTCTGGCCGTCGCAGGCGGTCGCGATGAAGTCTATGGGAACGACGACGTTGTCTGTGATGACGAGGGCTTGAGCAGAGACGCACGGCAGCGCGGCGGGCAGCAGAAGCATGGAGGCGAGCGCGCAGACGAGCGAGAGTCTCACGAAGAATCTGTTCATGGCTTTAGCTTTCTCCTTAGTTTGGGGAATTACGGGCGAGGGGGCGCGACGATATGCCAACGTGCGTCGGCGAGTCAATAGCGGCATCACAAAGCTGCGTCGGTCGTCTGTCTTCGCCACGCGCGGCTGCGTCGCTTCTGCTTGACAGTCGTGATGTGCTCCCCTAGTCTTGAAGTTTGAAGAGGGCGCTTCCCGTGCGGCCTCACCTGCCAGCGAGAATCTTGAACAATCGGGTCGCACAATCCGCTACAATCCGAGCCATGATTAAAGAGGAACTCATCAATCTCATCTCGCGCCGCGCCGCGCGCATCGGCGTCATCGGTCTCGGCTACGTCGGCCTGCCGTTGGCCGTCGAGTTCGCGCACAAAGGCTTTAACGCGACCGGCTTCGAGGTCGATTCGGCGAAGGCCGAGGCGATTAATCGCGGCCAGTCCTACATCGGCGATGTCAGTTCGTCGGCCGTCGGCGAACTCGTCGCCGCCAAGCGCCTGTGCGCGACCACAGACTTCGACGACCTGTCGGGCTGCGACTGCATCATCATCTGTGTCCCGACGCCGCTCAGGAAGACCAAAGAGCCGGACATCTCCTACATCATGGCCGCCGCCACAGAGATACAGAAACGGCTCAGGCGCGGCCAACTCGTGATACTCGAATCGACGACCTATCCGGGCACGACCGACGAGGTGCTGCTGCCGATGTTCGAGGAGGGCGGCCTGCGTCTCGACGAAGACTTCCTGCTGGCCTTCTCGCCGGAGCGCGTCGACCCCGGCAACCCGCAATTCCAGACACACAACATTCCGAAGGTCGTCGGCGGCTGCACGCAGGACTCGACCGACGCCGCCGCGACGCTCTACGCGCAGATTGTCAACGACGTGCACGCCGTCTCCTCGGCGCGCGTGGCCGAAGCGGCGAAGCTTTTGGAGAACACCTTCCGCGCCGTCAATATCGGCATGGCGAACGAGATGGCGCGTCTCTGCTACGCGCTCGACATCGACACTTGGGAAGTGATTCGCGCGGCCGCGACGAAACCGTTCGGCTTCATGCCCTTCTATCCGGGTCCCGGCATCGGCGGCCACTGCATCCCGCTCGACCCGCACTACCTGTCTTGGAAGGCGCGGCAGCATGGGTTCGATTCGCGCTTCATCGGACTGGCCGAGGAGGTCAATTCGCGTATGCCTGAACACGTCGTTCAACTCGTCTCCGACGGGCTTAACGACGACCGCAAGGCGATGAACGGCGCGCACGTCCTCATCCTCGGCGTGGCCTACAAAAAAGATATCAACGACATGCGCGAGAGTCCCGCGCTCTCCATCATCGACCTGCTGCGCAAGAAGGGTTCGGACGTGCGCTATCACGACCCTTACGTCGCCGAAGTGCGCTTCGACGACGCGCACACGGTCGGCGGCGGCGACCCGCTCACCTCCGTCGAGTTGACGGACGAAGAACTGCGCGCGGCCGACTGCGTCGTCATCGTCACAGACCATTCGGGCGTTGACTACAGACGCGTCTGCCAACTCTCCTCGCTCATCGTCGATACACGCAACGCCCTCTCCGGCGACCTCCGCCGCACGAGTTGCGCGCGCATCATCCGGCTCTAAAACGTGCGGTGATGATGTATGAAACTGCCGCACTCGGAGCGCGCCGTTGTCAACGTTACCAAACTACGCGATTACAGCTTGAATCCCGCGCACGAGGTTGGTAAACACAAGGCACGCGTCTTCCGTGCAGCATTAGGTCTGACGGCTGAAAATGCCGAGTGGCTGCGCGAGAGAATCTTGCAGGCAGCCATCGAAGCGGATGCGTCGCCGCAGCCTTCGTCGCCATTTGGGGAAAACTACGTCGTGGATTTTTTGATTGAACACGGCGGGGGGCGAGCGATGGTCAGAACGTCTTGGATTATCGAGTACGGCACTGACTTTCCGCGCTTGACCAGTTGTTATGTGATTTGAGGAGCACGAACGATGTCGGGAATTAAGGAGCATGATGCGGTCGCGCTGCTGGTTGATATACCCGAAAAAGGCTTGCGCCGGGGTGAAGTCGGGACGGTCATTGAGGTCTTCGATGCGAACAAGCACCACCCGTCCGGTTGCATCGTAGAGTTCGTCGCCGAATCCGGTGAGGTCTACGCGCACGCCAATATCACCAACCCGGAGCATCTCGTGCAACTGCATTTCAAGCGCGAAGCCGCGTAGCGGGCGGCTGCGCAGAAGGCAGGAACGAATCAATTAGTGATTAAAGTCATCAACGTCGTGGGGGCGCGGCCGAATTTTATGAAGGTCGCGCCGATTGTCGAGGCGATGGGGCGGCGCGGCGAGAGGTTTCAGCCCGCCGTCGTCGTGCACACGGGGCAGCACTACGACGCGCAGATGTCGGACGCCTTCTTCCGCGACCTCGGACTGCCGCGACCGGACGTGCATCTCGGCGTCGGCTCCGGCAGCCATGCGCAACAGACGGCCGCCGTCATGCAACTCTTCGAGCCAGTCGTCTTGCGCGAGCGCCCCGACTGGGTGCTGGTCGTCGGCGACGTGAACTCGACGCTGGCCTGCGCGCTCGTCTGCGCCAAACTGCTCGTGCCTGTTGCGCACGTCGAGGCTGGCTTGCGCAGCCGCGACCGCACGATGCCCGAAGAGATTAATCGTCTCGTCACAGACCAACTGAGCGACCTGCTGCTGACGCCCTCGCCCGACGCCGACGCGAACCTGCGCGCCGAAGGCATCCCCGCCGAACGCATTCGCTTCGTCGGCAACGTGATGATTGATTCGCTCTTCAAGCAGTTGGAGCGTGCCGCCACGTCGCGCGTGCGCGAGGAGTTGGGCGTGGAGGGGCGCGATTATGCTGTCCTCACGCTGCATCGCCCGTCGAACGTTGACGACGCGGAGACGCTCACGCGCATCCTCTCCGCGCTCGAAGAGATTGGTCGGAGACTGCCGGTCGTCTTTCCCGTCCACCCGCGCACGCGCCGCAACCTTTCGGAGTTCGGACTTGCCGACAGGGTCGCGCGCACCGGTTCATTGATGCTCGTCGAGCCGCTCGGTTATCTCGACTTCCTGCGTCTCTACAGCGGCGCGCGTCTCGTCCTCACGGACTCCGGCGGCATACAGGAAGAGACGACCGCGCTCGGCATCCCGTGTCTGACGCTGCGCGAAAACACGGAACGCCCCATCACGGTCGAGATGGGCACGAACGCCGTCGTCGGAACAGACCCGCAGAGAATCATCGAGGCGGCGACAGTTGCGCTCGCACACGCCGGAGACGCGCAACAACCGCCACGCATCCCGCCGCTCTGGGACGGCCGCGCCGCCGAACGCATCCTCGACGCAATAGAAGAAAGGATGACGGATGAGCGATGAAATAAGACAGATGTTCTCTTTCATCCCTCATCCCTCATCTCTCATTCGTAAACTCCGTCGCGCGTTGCGCGGCGATGTGACGTGGCGCGAGGCATTGCTTGAAGCGTGCAGGCGCGGCGGCGCGGCCGTCGCGGGCAGACGCGAGCGCGCGTTGGTCGCACGCGGCGAAGTCACGCCAGCGCGTCCGGTTAGTCTGCGCGCAGAGTTTGCGCGGATGAGCGCGTCGGAGTTGCTCGCACACTTTCGCACGCGCGAGCGCCCCGTCTTCCTGCACGGTTTCGAGCTTCCGTCTGACGAACTGGCGCGCACACAGCGCGCGGAGTTTCCCGAAGCCACTGAACAGTTGATTGAGAGCGCGCGGCGCATCGTCGAGGAGCACGCGTGGCCTCTGCTCGGCTACGGTGTGAGAAGCTTCGGCTCGCCCGTCGATTGGCTGCGCGACCCGCTCTCCGGCTCGGAGTGGCCGCCCGTCTATCATCGCGACGTGAAGATTCAGCGCGGTGATGGTTCGGATGTACGCGTGCTGTGGGAACTCAACCGCTTGTCGCACCTCGTCACGCTCGGCCGCGCCTACGCCGTGACCGGCGACGAGCAGTTGGCCGAAGAGTTTTTCTCTCAGGTGGAGAGTTGGCGCGTGCAGAACCCTGTCGGGCGCGGAGCTAATTGGACGTGCGCGATGGAGGCGGCGCTGCGCGCGACGAACCTGCTCGCCGCCTTCCGGCTCTTTCGTCGCTCGCCGCGCCTGACAGAGACGCGTCTATCGGCGCTGCTCGAACTCTTCGACGCGCACGGCGCGCACATCCGTCGCAACCTCGAATTCTCTTATCTCGTGACGAGCAATCACTACCTCTCGGACGTGGTCGGGTTGCTGTGGCTGGGCGTGTGTCTGCCGGAGTTGGAGGCGGCGCGCGGCTGGCGCGAGTTCGGGCTGCGCGAGATGCTGCGCGAGATGGACAAGCAGGTGCTCGCCGACGGCGCGGACGCTGAAGCCTCGACCGGTTATCACCGTCTCGTCACGGAGTTGTTCCTCTACTCGTTCCTGCTCTGTCGCGCCAACCGTATCGAGATTGACGAGCGCCACTGGCAGACCTTGCGCGCGATGCTCGAATACGTCAACTCCTATCTGCGACCCGACGGCCGCGCGCCGCTCATCGGAGATACAGACTCCGGCCGCTTCCTCCCCATCGCCCGACGCGCCGCAGACGAGCACGCTTATCTGCTCGCCGTCGGCGCCGCCGTCTTCAGAGAGCCGCGCTGGAAGGCGACGGTCGTCGCCGCCGCGCGTGATGAGAGTGCGACTCCTGAAGAGGTGCTGTGGCTGCTCGGCGTCGAAGGCTTGGAGGCTTACCGCGCGCTTGAAGACGCGGAAGAAGCGAGCGTCTCGTCGCGCGCCTTCCCCGATGCAGGGACTTACGTGATGCGCGCCTCCGACCTTTATCTACTGTTCAATGCGTCGGGCGCGGGGCTTGGCGGGCGCGGTTCGCACGGACACAACGACGCCCTGAGCATTGAAGTCTCCGCCTGCGGCGCAAGTCTCATCTCGGACGCAGGCACATACGTCTATACGGGAGACCTCGCGGCGCGCCATCTGTTTCGTTCGACCGCTTATCATTCGACGGTCGAAGTCGATGGCGAGGAGCAGAACACGACGGACGCGCGCGCGCCGTTTGTGATTGGCGACGAGGCACGCGCGCGGGCGGTCGGTTGGGAGAGTACGAAGACGCGCGACCGCGTCGAGGCCGCGCATGAAGGCTATCTGCGGCTCGCCTCAGGCGCGGTCGCGCACAGGCGCGTGGTGACGTTCGATAAGCCCGGCCGCCTGTGGTTGGTCGAAGACGTGTTGACGGGCGCGGGCGCGCACACGTTCCGCTTCTTCTTCCACTTCGCGCCGGGCACGCGCGCCTCTGTGCGCGCTGATGGAATCGTCGAGGTCTGCGATAAGATGGCGCACGCATGTCTGCTGTTGGTCGCGCTCGACGTGCGCGAGCGGCCGACGCTCGAAGCGCGTTGGAGTTCGCGTGACTACGGCGAGCGCACAGAGACGCGTGCGGCCTGTTGGACGCTGCGCCGGAGTGCGCCGCTGCGTGCGCGTTGGGCGCTCGTGCCGGTCTGTGCGGGCGAGGATGAGAGGGCGCGTCTCTCGCGGGTCGAAAATCTTCAAGCGTGAGCGTGATTCGAGCATGTGCGGCATTGTCGGAATCTGGGAATACGGAGCGACAGAGGGGCGCGTCGAGGTCTCTCTGGTCGAGCGGATGCGCGACCAGATGACGCATCGCGGGCCGGATGATGCGGGCGCGCAAATTTTCGATGATGGCCGACTCGGACTCGGTCATCGCCGTCTCTCCATCGTTGACCTCTCGGCGGCCGGTCACAACCCGATGCGCGGATGCGCGACGCGCGACGTGTGGACGGTCTTTAACGGCGAGATTTACAACCACGCACAACTTCGCGTGGAGTTGGAAGCGCGCGGCCACGTCTACGGTTCACGCACCGACACGGAAACGCTGCTGCATCTCTACGAAGAGCGCGGGACGGATTTCGTCCGCGACATCGAAGGCGACTTCGGCATCGCGCTCTGGGACGGCGAGCGCGAGGAGTTGCATCTGGTGCGCGACCGCATCGGCGTCAAGCCGCTCTACTTCTACCACGCGGGCGGGCGTCTGCTCTTCGCCTCCGAGATTAAGGCCATCCTCGCGCATCCGTCCGTCGGCAGGGACGTTGACGAGGAGGCGCTTTATCATTATCTCTCCTTCCTCACGACGCCCGCGCCGCAGACCCTCTTCCGCGACATCCAGAAACTTCCGGCCGGACATCTCCTGACCTGCACGCGACGCGGCGAACTGAAAATCAAGCAGTACTGGGACGCGCTGCCGCCGCCGTCCGACGCCTCGCAGGAGTCGCCTGCCGTCTCGGACGAGGCGCAGAAGACGGAGATTCTCAGACTCCTGCGCGCCTCCATCGGCAAGCGGATGATGTCGGACGTGCCCTTCGGCGTCTTCCTCTCAGGCGGCGTGGATTCTTCCGCCAACGTTGCGCTGATGGCCGAACGGATGTCGCGCCCGGTCGAAACCTTCACCGTCGGTTTCACAGACCAGAAGGAGTTGAACGAACTCGACGGGGCGCGCGAAGTGGCGCGTCGTTTCGGCACGAACCATCACGAAGTGCTCATCGGCGAACGCGAGATGAGAGACTTCCTGCCAGACCTCGTCTTTCATCAGGACGAGCCTATCGCCGACCCCGTCTGCGTGCCACTCTATTACGTCTCGAAGCTGGCGCGCGAGACGGGAACCATCGTCGTGCAGGTCGGCGAAGGCGCAGACGAAATCTTCAGCGGCTACGAGATGTACGTGCAGTACCTTCGCATCCACGAAAAATTCTGGCGGCGCGCCGAGCGGATGCCGCGTGCGGCGAGGCGTGCGGCGAGCGCGCTGGCGCGTCCCGTCATGGAGCGGACGACCAAGCGCCGCACGGCGATAGAACTCGTCCGCCGGCTCGGCGCAAACGAAGCGCTCTTCTGGGGCGGCACGGTCGTCTACGACGAGACGCTCAAGCCGCGCGTGCTCTCGCCGGAAGCGCGCTCGCGCTGGATAGGGCTTTCGTCGCACGACGTTGTGCGTCGCTATCAGGAGCACATCGAGCGCGAGCGTCCCGCGTCCGACTTCCTCGCGCGGATGACCTATCTCGAACTGAAGTTGCGGCTGCCGGAGTTGCTGCTGATGCGCGTTGACAAGATAACGATGGCGACCTCAGTCGAGGCGCGCGTGCCGTTTCTCGACCATCACTTAGTCGAGTACGCGATGGGCGTCGCACGCGCGCGCAAGGTCGAGGGCACGAGCGGCAAACACATCCTCAAACGCGCGCTCGAAGAGGTGCTGCCGCGCGACCTGCTCTACCGCCGCAAGCGGGGCTTCGGCGCGCCCATCCGCGAGTGGTTTCGCACTTCGACCGAAGACCTCGTCGAAGCGCACCTGCTCAACTCCACGATGCGGCGACGCGGCTTCTTCGACTACGCCTTCGTCGCACGACTGGCCGACGAACATCGTCGCGGCGTGCGCGATTGGAGTTTCCACCTGTGGGCTTTGCTCAACCTCAGTCTGTGGTACGAACGCTGGATAGAACCCCGTTGAACGAGCCGCACACAGACGAGACGCGAGACGAGGCGGCCGGACGACGCGCTCTGTCATCCGTCTCGGCGCGCGCCTTCTCCGCGCAGGTTGCCGGGACGCTGGCGGCGCGCGTGCTGATGGCCTGCAACAGCGTCGGCGTCGGCGTCCTTGTCGCGCGCTGGCTCGGCGCGGAGCAGTTGGGCATCTACGCGCCTTTGAACGTGACGGTCGCGCTGGCCGTGCAGATTGGCAGCATGGGTCTGGCCTCGGCCAACACCTACTTCGTCGCGCAGGACAGGCGACGGCTGCGCCGCGCCGCGCGCATCTCGTTCGCCTTCGCGCTGGCGGCCGGTGCGCTGCTCGCGCTTGCGCTGACGGCGCTCTCGGCTTCGGAGGCAGACCCGTTCGGCGACGTGCCGACGCTGCTCTTCGCCGTCGCCGCCGTCTCGATTCCTTTTCAACTGACGACGCTGCTCGGACTCAATCTCTTCCTCGCCGTCGGACGCGTCGCACGCCTCAACCTGTTAGACGTGGCAGGACAGACGCTGCTGCTCTTTAACGCCGTCGTCGCTTTGCTGCTGTTGCGCGGAGGCTTGCTTACGCTCGTCGCTTTGAACACGAGCGCGGCCGTCGTCCTGAGCCTGTTCGTGGCGTGGTTGACGTGGCGTCTGATTGATGAGGAGGCTGCTTCGCAACATCGACAGAGCGGGGCGACGAAGAGTGAGCCGTTGTTTCGTTTGATGATGCGTTACGGGTTGAAGGTACACGCGCAGACGGTCGCATCGCTGCTGCTGTTTCGCGTTGACCTGCTCATCGTCAAATACTTTCACGGGGCGGAGGAAGCGGGCGTCTATTCGGTGGCGTCGCAGGTGGCGTTGATGTTGATGCTGCTGCCGGGAGTTATCTCGACGCTGCTGTTTCCGCGCGTCGCGGCCGAAGGCGACCCGCGCGGCGCGCTCGCCTGTCGTGTGACGCGTCACACGGCGTTCGTCATGTTGCTCGTTTGCGCGGCGGCCGTGCCAGCGGTCTTCGCGCTGCCCCGTCTCTACGGCGCGTCGTTCGCCGATGCGGTCGTGCAATCGTTGATACTGCTGCCGGGTGTGTTTCTCGTGAGCGTCGGCGGCGTGCTGGCGCAGCACTTCAGCGGGACGGGATTGCCGCCCGCGCTGCCGCTCTTCTGGACGGCGGCGCTCGTCTTCAACACGGCGCTGAACTTTGCCTGCGTGCCGCGTTACGGTGCGCGCGGGGCGGCCATCGCATCGGCCGCAAGCTACGCGCTCGTCTGTGCGCTCATCGCCTTCTACTTCCGCGCGCGGACGGGAAACAGCCTGCGCGCGGCCTTCGTCCTGAGCAGGCGCGAACTGCGCGAGTTGCTCTCGCTCGGACGCCGCACGCGCTTTTCTTGAAGCGGCTCAAAGCTCGATTGATGTGTCCATGAGAATTGTTCTCCTTGCGCTCGACGGTGAGGCGGCACGCGCGGAGCGAATCTTGCGCGCGCGTGTGCCGCAGGCGGAGGTCGAGTTACTGCCGCGCGCGGCGGTCGAGGCGGGCGGGGCGTTTGAGCGTCTGAAAGCCTTGCGCGCACGCCGGCCGGAGGCGTTCGCCGTCTCGACCGAGCGGCTCGCGTGGCAGCAGGGACAAAACGCGCTCTTGCTCTTCGGCACGTTGGCCGGAGCGCGTCGGCTGATACTGCTCGACGCGCATGGCGGCTGGCGCGAAGAGCGACGCGCGGCGGTGGCCTTGCGCGCGCCCGCGCGTCTGGCGCGAGAAGCGGCGGCGAGCGCGTGGGCTGTCGCGCGTGCGCGTCGTGAGTTGAAGCGACTCGAAAGCGCATTTGCAGAAGACGCTCCATCGTCGTCGCATCGTGCGACGAACTACTTCGAGACGAGCGCCGCGCAAGCCTCTGCGCCGCGCATCACCTATCTGCGCGCGACGCCCGCCGCAGGGACAATCTCAGGCGGTTCGACGAGTCACATCAACGGCTTTGTCAACGCGGCGCTCGACGCGGGAGCGTCCATCAGCTTCTTGAGCAACGACCGCGTGGCCGGATTGGACGAGGCGCGCGTCTCTCTGAAAATTATCGAGCCGGACTCTCTCGGACTGACACGCGCCGTCTTCGACTTACGCAACAGCCTGCTCTTTACCGAGCGCGCCGTCGCCGAGATAACCGACGCGCCGCCGGACTTCATCTACCAGCGTTACAGCCGCTTCAACTGGGCGGGCGTCGAGGCGAGTCGGCGCACAGGCCGCCCGCTCTTTCTCGAATACAACGGCTCGGAGGTGTGGATGGGGCGACACTGGGACAACGCGCGGCTCTTCGACCTGCTCACGCGTGTCGAGCGTCTGAACCTGCGCGCCGCCGCGCGCGTCTTCGTCGTCTCGGAGGTCGAACGCCGTAATCTGGAAGCGGCCGGGGTCGCAGAGGAGAAGATTATCGTCAACCCGAACGGCGTTGACGTAGAGCGTTTTCGACCGGGGACGGGCGGCGCGCGTGTGCGCGACGAGTTGGGTGTGGCGGAAGACGAAACGCTCGTCGGTTTCGTCGGCACGTTCGGGCCTTGGCACGGCGTCCTGACGCTGGCTGAGGCGGCCGTCGCGCTGCCGCCGCAAGCGCGTGTGCGTTTCCTGCTCGTCGGGTCGGGCAGCCTGCGCGAGAAGGTTGAGACGATGCTGCGCGAGGGCGGCCGCATGGAGCGCGCCCTCTTCACCGGCTCGGTCGCGCACGAGCGCGTGCCCGCGCTTCTCGACGCCTGCGACGTGCTCGCCTCGCCGCACGCGCCCTTGAGCGACGGCAGCGAGTTCTTCGGCTCGCCGACGAAACTCTTCGAGTATATGGCGATGGGCAAAGCCATCGTCGCCAGCCGACTCGGACAGATAGCTGAGGTGCTCTGCGACGAGGAGACGGCGCTGCTGGTCGAACCGGGCGACGCCCGTGCGTTGAAAGACGCGCTGCTGCGTCTGGCCGCGTCGCCGGAGTTGCGCGTGCGGCTCGGCGCGTCGGCGCGTCGCGTCTGCGTCGCGCGCCACACGTGGGCGCACAACGCCGCGCGCGTGCTCGACGCTTATCGCTCGCTCGTCAAAAAAGATGACATCGGCTATCGTTGACGCTTTGGAGATGGAGTCAACACGACTACGAACTGAGGCCGACGAACTGATTGCGGCAGGCGAGGCGACGACGGCCGCGCGCCGTCTCGCAGAACTGCTGCGCGCCGACGCCGGTTCAGCCGCCGCCTCATTCGTCGTCTCGCGTTACGAACGCCTACGCGGTCAACTCCCGCTCGTGCCTTACCGCGTCGCGCTGCTGCGCTCCTTCACGGTCGAACCGCTCCTCCCGCTGCTGCGCGCCGCCTGCTTCACGGCCGGTATCGACCTCAACGTTCACGTCGGCGACTTCAACGCCTACGCGCAGGAGATGCTCGACCCGGACAGCACGCTCTACCGCTTCGCGCCCGACGCCGTCATCCTCGCCGTGCAGACGCGCGACCTCGCGCCCGACCTCTGGCACGACTTCGCACGTCTCGACACGGACGCCCGCCGCGCGATTGCCGCACGCGTCGTCGAAAACTTCCAAGACTGGACGAGCGCCTTTCTCCGGCACGGCCGCGCGCACCTCGTCCTGCACACGCTCGAAGCGCCTGCGACGCCGTGCCTCGGTCTGCTCGACAACGCAGGCGATACGCCCGGACAGGCCGGGACGCTGCGTCTCATCAACGACGAACTGCGACGCCTCGCCTCCGCTTCAAACAGCATCCACCTGCTCGAATACGACGCGCTCGTCGCACGTCACGGCCGCACACGCTGGCACGACGAGCGCAAGTGGCTCGCCGCCCGCCTGCCTCTGGCGGCACACAGCCTGCCGCACCTCGTCGCCGAGTGGATGCGTTTTCTGCGTCCGTTGACGGGGCGCGTGGCGAAGGCTGTAGCGGTCGATTTGGATAACACGCTCTGGGGCGGCGTCGTCGGCGAAGACGGCCTGCACGGATTGAAACTGGGCGCGGAGTATCCGGGCGCGGCCTATCTCGAAGTGCAGCGCGCGCTTCTCGACCTCAAGGCGCGCGGCCTCCTGCTCTGCCTGTGCAGCAAGAACAACGGCGCGGAGGCCGTCGAAGCCGTCGAGACACATCCGGCGATGCTGCTGCGGATGAAAGATTTCGCGGCCGCGCGCGTCAACTGGAACGACAAGGCCGAGTCTCTGCGCGAGTTGGCCGCCGAACTCAAGATTGGCCTCGATGCCGTCGCCTTCGTTGACGATAACCCGGTCGAGCGCGAGCACGTCCGCGCGCAGTTGCCCGAAGTCCACGTCGTCGAGTTGCCCGCAGACCCCTTCGACTTTGCGCGTGCTCTGCGCGAGGAGGCCGTCTTCGAGCGTCTGACACTTTCGGATGAAGACCGGGCGCGCACGAGTTATTACGAGGCAGAGCGTGAGCGCACCGCACTGCAAGGCCGCACGACGACGCGCGAAGACTTTCTCCGCTCGCTCGCACAGGAGGCCGAAGTCGCGCCCGTCACAGACGCGACTCTGGCGCGTGCCGCGCAACTGACGCAGAAGACCAACCAATTCAACCTGACGACGCGCCGCTACACCGAACGCCAACTCGCAGACCTCGTCGCGCGCTCTGATTGGCACGCCTGCACCTTGCGCCTGCGCGACCGCTTCGGCGATAACGGCATCGTCGGTCTCGCACTGGCGCGCCGCGCCGCCGCTGTATGGGAGTTGGACTCCTTCCTGCTCAGTTGCCGCGTCATCGGTCGCACGGTCGAGACGGCTCTGCTGGCGCATCTGGTCGAGACGGCGCGCGCCGCTGGCGCGACGCGTCTGCTCGGCCGCTATCTGCCGACGCGCAAGAACATCCCGGCCAGAGATTTTTATGCGGCGCACGGCTTCGCGCTCGTCTCTGAGCAGGAGGACGACGAGAGCGGCGGCGGCTCGCTCTGGTCTTTAGACCTGACGCGGCAGACGGTCGAGTGTCCCGCGTGGATTCGTCTGGTCGCGACAGAGCAGGAGGGGGTCTGAGGAAGATGACTTTTGAGCGTGTGCGCGCCGTCGCCGCAGACGTTTTAGGTGTGCCGCCGGAGCGCGTCGATGAGCGTTCCGCGCCCGCAGACTTCGAGAACTGGGACTCGATTCTGCAACTCAATCTCGTCCTCGCGCTCGAACAGGAGTTTGATGTGCAGTTCGAGCCGGAAGAGATGGAGCGGATGACGAACGTCGGACAGATAGCGGCGCTGCTCGACGAGAAACTCGGAAGTTGAAAGTGCAGAGTTGAGCATCAAGGTCATCAAACAGGTGATGCCGGAGCGCGCCGTCAAGCTGCTCAAGAACGCGCGCTGGCGGTTTCAGAAGGCGCGGCGCGAGGCGCTGCCCGCGCTCACCGAAGCGGACTTCGTGCGCCTGCTCGCCGAAGACCTCGAACTCGTCGAAGGCGACGCCGTGCTCGTTCACAGTTCGACCGACGGCCTCAAACTCGACTTCAGTTTCGGCCGCGTGCTCGCGCTCATCCGCACGGTCGTCGGCACGCGCGGCACGGTGCTCTTTCCCACTTATCCGGGGTTGCCGTCCTACGAATTTCTCGCGCGCGGCGAGGTCTTCGACGTGCGGCGCACACCCTCCTACATGGGGCTGCTGACAGAGTACGCGCGGCGTCAGCCCGGCGCGGTGCGGAGCCTGCATCCGACCAAGTCTGTCTGCGCCGTCGGGCGGCTGGCGCGCGAGTTGACCGCGACGCATCATCTCTCGCCCTATCCTTACGACCGACCGAGTCCTTATCGCAAACTTGTCGAACTCGGCGGCAAGAGCGTCGGACTCGGCGTCACGAGTGAGAGGATGTCTCTCGTGCATTGCGCCGAAGACGAACTCCGGGAAGCGTTCCCCGTGCGTACGTATCACCCGCAGCTCTTCGCCGCGCGTTGCATCGACGAGGCGGGAGAACTCGTCACCGTCGAAACCTACGCGCACAACCTCTCGAAGATGAACCATCACATCCCGCGCTTCGTCCGCAGGCATCTCTCATCGTCGGCGTGCCGCGACTTAAAGATTCATGGGAGCAACTTCTTTCGCGCCGACGCCGCGCGCCTCTTTGAAGAGATGGTGCGATGCGCGCGCGAGGGCGTGACCATCTACCCGCGCTCGGCCGCACGCGACTGAAGCGCGCGGGCGTGCGAGGCAAGTTCGCTATGCGGCAGGCCGACGACAACGGACGCGCTCCGGCGCGCGTAAGAGGCTGCTTCCTCGCGGCGGCCTTCATGCTCGGCGCGCTCCACGCATGGAGCGCGCGTCACGCCATCAACCCCGACGGCATCTCCTATCTCGACATGGGCGACGCGTACCTGCGCGGCGACTGGGGCACGGCCATCAATGGCCTGTGGAGTCCTCTCTATTCCTGTCTGCTCGGTCTCGCGCTGCTCGTCGTGCAGCCTTCGCGCTACTGGGAAATCCCGCTCGTCCATCTCGTCAACTTTCTCGTCTATCTCTGGGCGCTGTGGTGTTTCGACTTTCTCCTGCGCGAGTTGCGAGGCTGGCGACGCGAGGGGCGTGCGAGCGCGGAAGCGGCGACCGATGCGTTGCCGGAATGGGCGCTGGCGGCGCTTCTCTATGCGGTCTTCCTGTGGGCGTCTCTGTCGCTTATCGGGCTGGCGGCGGTGACGCCGGACATGTGTGCCGCATCGTTCGTCTATCTTTCGTCTGCTTTCCTGTGGCGCATCCGGCGCGGCGACCTGCGACGCCGCACATTCCTCATCCTCGGCGCGACGCTCGGTCTGAGCTATCTGTCGAAAGCTTCCATGCTGCCCTTCGTCGTCGTGCTGCTCGTGTCGGCCACTGTCTGCGCCGCAGGGC
>DASZCR010000150.1:0-8332 GCA_035942915.1 Pyrinomonadaceae bacterium
GGACGCAATCAGATAATCGCGCACGACGAAGGCGCAGGCGCGCACGACCCAGGGGTAGAGCGGATGAAAGACTATCCAGAGACGCTGCTCGCCCGTCGCCGTGTAGCCGTCGCGCGCGATGTCTAGATAGTGCGGCGCGTCCCAGCGGTTCCAGATTTCGAGCCACCCGTAGAACGTTCCGGTCGAAGCGTTCTGCAACACGTTGTAAGCCTGCACGCCGAAGACGAGGACGAAGAGCTTGATGACGAGCATCGTCAACAACAGTTCGCGGTCTCGTCTCCACCACCCGCGCTCGGCTGATGCGGCGCGCCGCTGCACGTCTGCCGTCGGCGCGGCTTTCGCATCGTCCTTCTTCTGATTCGCACGCGCACGCACGCGCGCCCGCTTCTCTGTCTTGACCTCTGCGGCGACTGCCGCCGCCGCTGCCGACGCCGTCGGCGCAGCCCCGCAGTCCGTGCAGGGCTTCGTGTTATCTGCCAGAGCACAGCCGCATTGGTTGCAGATAA
Organism: Pyrinomonadaceae bacterium; assembly: GCA_035942915.1. Lineage (GTDB taxonomy): Bacteria > Acidobacteriota > Blastocatellia > Pyrinomonadales > Pyrinomonadaceae > DASZCR01. Next base: position 507 of record DASZCR010000150.1, read on the forward strand.
ACATCGCGTCTCCGGTTCGCCGTGTCAGTCGATGAAGATGCGGTGCCACATTTCGAGCGTCAGCAGTTGGAGGACTTGGAGGTTGTAATCCTCGCGCCCCGAAGCGTTGGCTTCGACGACGCGCCGCACGGCTGCGGGACGAAACAGCCCGCGCCGCCTGACCGTCTCCTCCGCCAGCAGGTCTTCGACGAGCGGGCGCAGCGGCCCTCTCAACCACGCGCGAAACGGTGCGCTAAAGCCCGCCTTCTTGCGCCAGACCACGTCGCGCGGGAGCATCGTTTCGGCCGCGCGCTTGAGAATGTACTTGCGCTTGAGTCCGCGCAGTTTCAAGGCGGGCGGCATCCTCGCCGCCAGTTCGACCAACTCGTGATTGAGCAGCGGCACGCGCACTTCCAGTGTGGCGGCCATCGAGGTCTTGTCCGTGTATTCGAGATTGAGGCATGGCAGAAAAGTCTTGAGGTCAACGTAGAGCAGACGGTTGAGGGGCGCGGCCTCGCGGCACCGCGCGAAATATTTTCGGTGCGCGGCGTAAGGGTCAAGCCCTTCGGTCTCGGCGCGCATCTCGTCCGTGTAGAGGTCTCGCTTGGCTTCGTCCGTGAAGTATGTGCCGTAGCCGAGATAGCGTCGCTCGAAGTCGAAGGCGGCGCTGCGCGCAAACTTTTTGGCGTTACGCAGAGGCGCGGTCAGACGCCCCGGCAAGCCTCCCGGCAAGACTGAAGCGACAGCCCCCATGACGGGACGGCGCAAGGCCGTCGGCAAAGAGTCGAGCGGCGCGGCCAGTTGCATCGCCATCTGGCGCGGATAGCCTGCGAAGACCTCGTCGCCGCCCATCCCTGAGAGCATCACCGTCAGGCTCTCACGCGCGCGCTCGGCGACCAGATAGCTTGAGACGGCCATGTCGATGACGGGCATCTCCATGTGACGGACGAGTTTCGGCAACAACTCGGCCACGTCCGGCTTGAGCATCATCTCGTGATAGTCGGTGTCGAGCAGGCGGCCGACGCGCCGCGCCCAACGCGCATCGTCCGGGATGATGTCGTAACGCAGGTCTTCTTCTTCGATGCCGATGGTGTAAGTCGAGACCTTGCGCCCGTCGCTGGCGCGCGTCATCAAGGCCGTGACGACCGACGAATCGACGCCGCCCGAAAGGAAAGAGCCGAGCGGCACGTCTGCGACCATCTCCATGCGAACGACGCGTTCGAGAGTTTCCAGCACGCGCTCGCGCCACCACTCTTCGCTGCGCCCTTCCTCTATCTCTGCAAACGAAACGTCCCACCACTCGCTGACCCGCGCCTCTCCGTCGCGCCACACGAGCACGTGCGCGGGCGGCAGTTTCAGCACGCCGCGAAAGAGCGTCTGCGGGTCGGGCGTCCAGAGAAAGGTCAGTTGTTGATGCAGCCCCGTGGGGTCGAGTTCGCGCGCGACAAGCCCGGAGGCGAGCACGCCCTTTATCTCCGAAGCGAAGACGAGCGACGAAGCGGCCTCGCCGTCCTGCGCCTTCGTGCCCCGCGCTGCGACCGCGTAGTAGAGAGGCTTGACGCCGAGACGGTCGCGCGCAAGCACCAGCGTCCGCTCCTGCTCGTCCCAGACGGCGAAGGCGAACATGCCGTTCAGGCGCGGCAGGCAACCGACGCCCCAGAGCGCGAAAGCCGCGAGCAGAACTTCCGTGTCCGTGTCGGTGCGAAAGCGCGAGCCGCGCGCCTCCAACTCGCGCCGCAGTTCCCTGTAGTTGTAAATCTCCCCGTTGAAAGTGAGCGCGTAGCGGCCGTCTTCCGAGAGCATCGGCTGATGCCCGGCCGCGCTCGTGTCGATGATGGCGAGCCGCCTGTGAGCGAGGCACGCGCGCCGCCCTTCCGCATCCGCCGACGCAGACAACCACACGCCCTCATCGTCGCGCCCGCGATGCTCGATAGCCTTCAGCATCGCCCCCACGCGCCGCTCCGGCCTCACACTTACGACTCCGGCAATACCACACATAAGACTTCAGTGATGGGTGATAAGAAGAAAGTGATAGGTGATAGGTGATAGGTGATAGGACAAAAACAGGTTTTCTCTTATCACCTATCACCCATCATCTATCACCCATCACCTATCACCTATCACTTATCACTGTCCCTCCGATTCTCTTGAGCATCATGACCTGCCCTTTGTGCTGCGCCTCGTGGTCGATGAGATGATGGAGCAGCCAGCGGAGCGTGAATTCGAGCGTGCGTTCGTCGTTGGTGTGCGTGCGTAGCATATCGAGGTCTGCGTCCGTGTAGCGGGCGAGCGCGCGGCGCGTCTGTTCGCGGACGAGGTCAATCTGTTCGAGACAGAAGCGCGCCGTGTAGCGGTCGCCCGTGTGGACGCCCGGCTCGAAGACCACGTCCCAGTAAGGTTGCGCGCGTTCTTCCTCCGTCGCTTCGCGCCCGCCGAGGATGCACTGAATCCACCACCATTCGGCCTCGCCGACGTGCATCACGAGCGCGCCGAGTGCGAGCGCGCCGTCGCACGCCGGGCGGTTGCAGTCCTCGTCTGAGAGTCCTTCGACCACCTCGCGCAACTGGCGGCGCACGTCGTCCATCGCGCTCAGGTAAAAGCCGATGCCGGGCGCAAGTCCCTCCGATGGTTCCAAGACGCGTCGTCTGATGTTCATCCACGCTCCTTACAGCCGGCGCTCCTTCTGCGCCAGTTGCTCTTCGATTAGACGACTGACCCACTCGGCGCGCGCTTCCCAAGTCCCTTCGGCCACAGACCTCTGACGCGCACGCGCCGCCCGCTCGTCGCCCTGCTCGGCAAGCGCCTCTTCGATGAGACGCAAAAAATCGTCGCGGCTGCGCGCGATGCGCAGCACGCCGCTCATCGGCTCGTACTCCGGCAGCGGCGAGATGACGACTGGCTTGCCCGTCGCCAGATATTCGCGCACCTTGATGGCCGAACCGTAACTCGTAAACGCCTGCTCGGTCTCCCAGGGCAGCACGCAGACATCGAACCCGGCAGCGTAATGCGGCAGACGCTCGTAGGCGACCGGCGGCAGAAAGTGTACGTTCGGCAGCCCTTCAATCTCCATCCCGCGCGACTTGTTTCCGATAAAGACCCAGTGCCAATGGGGACGCTCGCGCGAGGCGCGTCGAATCAATTCTTGGTCAACCAGCCACGTCTCTATCGCGCCGAAATAGCCGAGACGCGGCTGAGGGATGCGCGCCACTTCGGGCGCGACTTCGAGGCGCCCCGCGCCGACGCGCGACCAATGCTCGAAGTCCACAGCCTGTTCGAGCAGATACGAACGCTCGCGCCCGCGCACGGCTTCTTCAAACAGCTTGCGCCCTGAGTAGAGGATGATGTCGGCCGCGTCGAGCGCCTGTTCGTGCATCCGCCGGATGACGGCGGGGTCGGTCGCATGGTCCATCGTGTTCGAGTCGTACTTATCCGACACCTGATAGATGACGAGCGACTCTCCCATCCGTCCAATCATCTCGACGGCGGTCGGGATAGCGACCCACAGGACAGGGCTTCTCATCCCCTTGCGTCGCGCCAGCAGATTAATCTGCGCGGCCAGCAGACGCCGGTTGACCGCACGCGCCGCCGCGCTTCCGTAGAAAGGCAGCGCCGCCGGAGAGACGACCGTGATGCCCTCCTGCGTCTCACGCGCCAGTCGCGCATAACTGCGCAGCTTGCGCCAGACGCGCGGCAAGAGGTCGTCGTGCCCCAGATGCGGCAGCCCCATCGAAATCGAATTGACGAAGATGACGCGATTGCCCGCACGCGCAAACCGCCGCATCAAGTGGTTCTTCGAGTGCGGATGGTGATACCACCAATCCTCGCCGCCGAAGCAAACAATGGATTTTCCGGTGAAAATTGGCAACTTTGCAGATAGTCCCTACCCTGTGCCCTCATCTGTATGGATTGGCCGAACACCTATGACACCATACTATCATGCAGACAAATAAACGTCGGCGTTGGCTTATTAGGTTTAGTTTGAATGAAAATCACAAGAATGTGGAATGTGAGGGAGGATGAGCAGTATCGATAGCCGAGATATCTTTTCCGCATAATCGGCTTCTCTACTTAAAGCTTATCTTGCAGCCAGCGCCTATCACAATCTCGCCTTGCTTCTGCCTCAAATCTCTCAGCCAATCTCTCTCTCAGAGACTCATCAAGTCCAGTAAATTCAGTAATTACTCTTAGCTTTTTGTTTGAGCGGAAATTGCTGAATTTTTTTAGCTAAATCGCTTGACTAATCCTCAAAAATAACTACAATAAGATTGTTGGCACACCACCGAGTACTGCTCGTCGGCTGCGCCAATCTCGCAGCGTAAGACGTTGCGTGAACCACTGCTGAGTTCCTTGCGGACTTAGCAAAACTTGAAACAGAAAGGAGAACAGACAATGAGCAGAGTTGTTTTCGCTCCTGTTAAGGGTGGAAAAGCAGGCTCGAACAACCCTTCAGCGGGTTTCCACGAATCCGTAGCCCGCGTCTGCACCATAAACACACTCGACAGAGTGCGTCACAAATGGGAATGAACCAAGGCTCGTCGCAGGATGATGCATTGGGAAGGTCATGTCTTGCTGTGGTCAAAACTTCTGTCGCGACCGTTCATTCATTGGTGTCAACTCTAACCGATGATTGTTAGCCGTGCCATAGCATGTAAAGACAGACAGAAGCGAAGCGGTAGGCAATCGTCCGAGAGGGCGAGCAGATGTCTACGTTTCGACCATCAATTGAGGACGCGTCAGAAGAATCGCTGCCTGTTCAGTTCGGCGGCGAGGTTGAAATCGAGGACTTATCGGTAGATGGCGTCGAAGGATGGAATATCCAGATGCCTGACGCGACGGTGTCACTTGCGGAACAGGCTGGTGGAACGGTCAAACCGATTAAGGCTTCATTTTCAAGCGTTATGGAAGCGCCTGCTGACAAGGCGTCAATCATACGGTCTTTGACTGAGGATAAAACACTATTCCGCATAGTAGTTTTATTCGTTCTGGTACTGCTTGGTTTGGCATTTCTCGCTGTCGTCGCCAACGATGTCATGCACGATAGGATGAATTTCCAAACCTATACGGCGTTCATGCTGGCGTTCATTGTTGGCAGAGAGTCGAAAAGCATTACCAGCAAAAAGACCACTAATCAAGGTGATGGAAGTGGTTAACTTGGCAAACAAAGCCAGCGCGCCTCGGTGTAGGGCGTCTAAGAGAGTTTCAGTCCTGTTATCTCATTAGACGCTCTATTCCGATGCCGGTTCGGATGTAGAAACATTGGAGGTGATGAAAGCGATGTCAACGATGGTTAAGAAAACGTCTAACAAGGGGACGACAGAGAAGGCAAGAGTGCAATTTGATTTCAGCAAAGAGGCGCTCGACAAATTGGATGAGATTGTCGAGAAAGTTAATGCCAGCACACGCGCTGAGGTGATTCGCCGTGCATTGACCCTGTTCACCGAGGTTTTAGCTGCCGAGCAGCGCGGAGCCAAGGTTCTTTTCCGTGAGAAGGATGGCACGCTCATTCAGCTTATGCCGCTTTTTTAATTGCCTAATAAGGCGCATGAGTCGTCATCCTTCTTACTTCCTCCTCAAAATCGTCTTCCACTCAAGGCATTAATCCCTGCTACGTTAATCAGTACAAGGGCGAGGGTTCGCTCGACCGCTTCATAGCATTTAAAGCGGACCAAGCGGAGCGACGACCTGACTCACCTCGGTTTGTGAGCTACTTTCGCTTTCGATTATATGCTATTCAATGTCCGGCGGGCGCGCGTGCGGGCGCGAGAAACCGCCGTGGGAGATTTCGTGAAGGTCTTGCTCATCGGCTCTTATCCGCCGCCGCTCGGCGGTGTGAGCGTCTTCATCAAAAGATACCGGCGGCGGCTCGAAGGCGAAGGCCATCGCGTCGATGTGCTCGACCCGGCGCGCGTCTCGAATGTGCGTCTGGCGATGCGTCTGCTGGCCGCGCGTCGTTACGACCTCATCAGTCTCAACTATCCTTCCCTTCCCGTCATGACATTGCTGCTCGCCGTCGGTCTCGCCTCGCGCACGGAGGTCTTCGAGCATAACTGGCGTCTGCTCGAATCGTGGGGCGCGTGGGCGCGGCGCGTCTACGCGCTCTTTCTGCGTCGGGCGCGCGCGCTCGTCCTGATTGCGCCGCACCTTGCGGACTACTACCGCGCGCACGGCCTTGAGTTGCCCGCGCACACGCGCACGAGCGATGCCTTCATTCCGCCGCCGGAAGATGAGGAGGCAGCTATCGTCGCCTCCTATCCGGCAGAGGTGCGCGAGTTTCTACGCACGCGACGGCCGCTCGTCGTCGCCAACGCCTTCAAGCTGGTCTTCCGAGAGGGCGTTGACCTCTACGGGCTTGATATGTGCGTCGAGTTGGTCGCGTCGCTCAGGAGCGCGCACCCTTCTGTCGGGCTGCTGTTTGCGCTTGCCGAAGTCGGCGACGAAGCATACTTCGCGCAGACGCGCGAGCGTATCGACGCGCTCGGACTCGCGCCGCACGTCTACTTCCTGACCGGGCAGAGAGAACTCTGGCCGCTCTTGAAGAGCGCCGACCTGATGCTGCGGCCGACCTCGACCGATGGCGCTTCGGTAAGCGTCGCTGAGGCGCTCCACTTCGGCTGCCCCGTCGTCGCCAGCGACGCCGCTCCACGACCGCCGGGAACGATTCTCTTCAAGAGCCGCGACCAGCAGGACTTCCGGCGTAAGTGCGAGGCGGCGCTCGCATCGAGGCGCGCCGACGCGCTTCAGCGCGCAGGCGATAAAGACGCGTCGAGCAGGTAGACGTAATAGCTCGTCCCCTCGATTCTCTGCCAGCCGACCAGCGACGCGCCCGGAGGCATTCTGTGAGCCACGACGACCCGCGCGCCGTTGGCCGCCAACAGTTCGTAGACCTGTTCTCTCAGACGCGTCTCCGACGACCAGAAACGCTCGACATCGCCCGTCGGCGCTTCGAGCGAGCCGGTGGTAATCTCCGCGACGATACGGACACGCGCGAGTCGCGCCCACAAAGCATCGAACGCGTAGCCGACCGACGCCACTTCGTCCCCCTCTCGCAAGCCCATGCGGCGCAGAGCCTCGCTCACTTCCCAATGCTCGCGCCGCGCCGGTTCTTCGCCCCGCGTCCAATCGAACCACGCCGCCCGCGCCGCGCCGTAAGAGCTTGGGATGAGGTTCGCCAGCATCAGCGCGCAGAGCAAGACGACTGCGACCGTCGCCACGCGCCCGCTCGTCGCGCCTCGCGGCAGACGCAAAGCTGAGACGAGCGCAGACCACGTCAACACGACGAACGCGCCCGTATATCGAGCCTCGACGTGTACCAGCGTGAGCAGCGAGAGCATGACGAGTGACGGCACAAGGAGCGTCCAACTCGCAGCGAACGCTTCAGTGAGACGCGCGCCGCGTCGCCAGCCCCACAGATAGAGCGCGAGAAAGACCGCACACCAGAGAGCCTGCGTCCTATCGAACAGCAGCCTGTACAAAGTCTGCGCGTTGGCGCGCAGCACGCTCATCTGCGCCGCGAGGTCGAAGCGTGCGCGCGCGCCCTCGTACCAGTAGGAAGGGTCGTACCAGGGCGGATAGGTGGCGCGCAGGGGTGTGCGAAATTCGTAGACCGGAGGGTCGTCCATAATCTTTCGCGTCGGATGCTGCGGCATGCCGCTTCCTTCCGGCTCGCCGCGCCAGTGTACGTGCAGCTTCGTCCTGTTGACGTACCACGCGTAGTTCAGACGCGCGCTCTCGCCCGGAGTGAGACGCCCCTTTGTCACGGAGAGCGGGACGAAGTAGACGCTGCCGACGAGTAGGAAGGCCAGCGCAGCCAGCGCCACGCGACGACGCATCTGCCCTGCGGCGCAGAC
>DASZCR010000151.1:0-3219 GCA_035942915.1 Pyrinomonadaceae bacterium
ACGAACGGATGGCGGCGTCGCGCGCACACGTCATCAAGATTGCCGTCCTTGCGCGCGACGCCGTCGAATGTCTGCCCGTCATGCGGCTGCTTGAGCGGGCGCGGCGCGAAGGGCGCGCGCTTGTCGCGCTGGCGATGGGAGAGGCAGGGATGTGGACGCGCGTCGTCGGCCCCGCACACGGCTCGTTTCTCACCTACGCCGCGCCCGACGAGGAGCACGCCACCGCGCCCGGACAGTTGACGGCCGATGCACTCGTCGGACTTTATCGCGTCCGCTCCATCAATCCTCGAACGCAGGTGACGGGCATCGTCGGCTCGCCCGTCTCTCATTCGCTCTCGCCGCACATGCACAACGCCGCCTTCGCCGCGCACGGCACAGACGCCGTCTATCTTCCTTTCGAGGTGCGCGACGCGGGCGCTTTTCTGCGGCGCATGGTGTCGCCGCGCACGCGCGAGTTGGAATGGAACGTGCGCGGGTTGAGCGTGACGGCGCCGCACAAGAGCGCCGTCCTCGCGCATCTCGACCGGGTTGAGCCGAAGGCTCTGAAGATTGGCGCGGTTAACACCATCGTCGTCGAAGAATGGGGTGAACTGCGCGGCTACAACACGGACGCCGAAGCTTCGCTGGCGCCACTCGACGGGCTTGTCGAGTTGAAGGGCGCGCAGGTCGCCGTCGTCGGCGCGGGAGGCGCGGCGCGCGCCGTGCTGTGGGCGCTCAGGCAACGCGGCGCGGAGGCGACCGTCTATGCGCGCAGAGTGGAACGCGCGCGCGAAGTGGCAGAAGAGTTCGGCGCGAGCGCCGCACCGCTCACGGGTGCGTCTTTCGCGCGGTTCGATGTCGTCATCAACGCGACTCCGCTCGGCACGCGCGGCCGACTCGAAGGCGAGACGCCCGCACACGCCGCGCAACTGGCGGGCGCGCGTCTCGTCTACGACCTCGTCTATAACCCGCGTGCGACGCGCTTCATGCGTGAGGGACGAGAGGCAGGCTGTCGGGTCGTCGGCGGGCTGGCGATGCTGGTCGCGCAGGCGGCGGCGCAGTTCAAACTGTGGACGGGCGCGGATGCGCCGCTCGAAGTGATGCGACGGGCAGCCGAGCGCGTCTTAACAGCGCCCTCGCCGCAGACGCCCGGAGACCGTTGATGAATTTCTTCAGCCCGAAGTCTGCGGCGGAGAGATACGCGGCGGGGCGCATCTATTTTCATCCGTTGGTGGTCGGAAGAATAAGAGAACTGCTCTCGCTCAGAGAGCCGGTCGCGCGTGCGCTCGACGTAGGCTGCGGCACGGGGCTTTCGTCCGTCGCTCTCAAAGAGATTGCGCGCGAGGTCGTCGGCCTTGACGCCTCACAGGAGATGCTCGCGCACGCGCCGCGCGACGCAGGTCTCGTCTATCTCTGCGCCGTCGCCGAGCGCCTGCCGTTTGCCGCGCGCCGGTTCGACCTGTTGACGATGAGTCAGGTCTTCCACTGGGTTGAGGTGCGCGCCTTTTTCGCGGAGGCCGCGCGGGTCTTGCGTGCGAGAGGGTGGCTGGTCGTCTATGATAACTACATGACGGGGCGGATGCGCGGCAACGATGAGTTCGAGGCGTGGTTTCGTGAAGCCTACCTGAGGCGTTATCCAAGCCCGCCGCGAGGCGCACTCTCATTCGACGAAGAGGAGACGCGCGGCGCGGGCTTTGAACTGTTCGCGCACGAACGACAGGCGAGCGCCGTCGAGTTTTCGGTGGCAGGTCTCGTCGATTTTCTATCGACGCAGAGCAACGTGATTGCGGCGGTCGAAGGGCGCGGCGAGGAGATTGACGCGGCGAAAGAGTGGTTGACGAAGGGCATCAGGCCGCACTTCGGAGAGGCGGCGCGGGCTGAGTTTCTCTTTGACGCGCCTATCTGGTGTCTCAGGTCGGTTGTATGAGCGAGCGTTACAGCAGGCAGATTTTGTTCGACGGGATTGGCGCGGAAGGGCAGCGGCGCATCCGCGCGGCGAGCGTCCTTGTCGTCGGCTGCGGGGCGCTCGGCTCGGCGCAGGTCGAGATGCTGGCGCGCGCCGGTGTCGGTCGGCTGCGCATCGTTGACCGGGATTTCGTCGAGGAATCGAACCTCCAACGACAGACGATGTTTACGGAGCGCGATGCGCGCGAGCGTCTGCCGAAGGCCGTCGCGGCGCGTCGGCGCGTCGCGGAGATTAACGCCGAGGTTGACACGGAAGCAGAGGTCGCAGACGTGAACAACTCGAACGTCGAGCGGCTCGTCGCGGGCTGCGACGTGGTGCTCGACGGGACGGACAATTTCACGACGCGTTACCTGATAAACGACGCCTGCCTCAAGCACGCGGTCGCGTGGGTTTACGGCGCGGCCGTCGGCTCTTACGGCGTGACGATGACGGTGCGCCCGCGTGTGACGCCGTGCCTGCGCTGCATCTTCCCGGAGACGCCTGCGGCGGCGAGCGCGCCGACGTGCGACACGGCGGGCGTCGTGATGCCGATTATCTCGGTCGTCGCGGCCGTGCAGGTCGCGGAGGCGCTCAAGCTTTTGACGGGGCGCGTCGAAGCCCTTCACGGCGCGCTGATGCAGTTCGACGTGTGGCGCAACGAGTGGCGGCGCATCGCGCTCGGCAGCCCCGCCGAAGACTGTCCCGTGTGCGCGCACGCGCGCTATGAGACTTTGGACGCGGAGGCCGCAGAGTTGGCGACCGTGCTCTGCGGCCGCAACGCCGTGCAGGTCGTGCCGCGACATGGGGCGCGCGTCAACCTCAAGGAGTTGGCCGAGCGTCTGCGTGCGGCCGGACAAGTCAAAGTCAACGACTATCTCGTGCGACTGACGACGGGCGACTACGAGTTGACCGTCTTCGACGATGCGCGCGCCATCGTGCGCGGCACAGATGACGCACGCCTCGCACGCACGCTCTACGCACGCTACATCGGCGAATAGAAGTGTGAGGGATGAAGAAAGAACTCCTCTTTTTCATCTTGGACGCTTCCGCCCTCGACACCTTCACCGTGCGGTGTTTCGCGTGTTGCAGGGTCTCAGGTTATGATTCTTTGCAGACGGCGCGGTGCTTCTGCGGCCGCGTGCGTTGGGATTCTTAAAAATACAGTCGGCACCCGCTCACTTAATGACCAAACAAATTCTCTCATTGCGCGTGGCGCAAACACTGCTCGTCCTCGTCGCACTCTTCTGTTGCGCGGTCGCGCCCGTCTCGGCGGGCGGCCCCGTCGTGTGGGAAAC
>DASZCR010000152.1:0-25068 GCA_035942915.1 Pyrinomonadaceae bacterium
TCAATGTCGAGGATGCGCGCGGACGTTCTCCCTCATTCGTTTGTTCCTTTCCGTCATCATGTCGGCGCGCGCGTCTTGAAGCCTCGGAAGCGGAGAAGAAATCGAAGATGGCTTACACAGCCGAGATCAGCCGCGCCAACCCGTCCTGCTTTCTGTTCCTCGTTGACCAATCAGGCTCGATGGTTGACCCGCTCGCGGGCGACGCGCGGCGTAACAAGGCGCAGTCGGTGGCAAATACCATCAACACCTTTCTCAAAGACCTCGTCATCATGTGCTCGAAGTCCGAAGGGGTGCGCGATTACTACCACGTCGGCGTCGTCGGCTACGCCAACGAGCACGCAGGCCCGGCCTTCGGCGGGGCGCTCGCCGGTCGCCAACTCGTGCCGGTCAGCGAGGTGGCGAACCACCCTGCGCGCATCGAGGAGCGCACGCAGGAGCGCATCGAGGATGGCGGCGCGGTCAGCTACTTCGCCAATCAGACCATCAAGTTTCCCATCTGGTTCAACCCGGTCGCCAACGGCGGGACGCCGATGTGCAAGGCGCTCAAACTGGCGCACCAGATTCTCTCCGAATGGCTCTTGCGCCACCCGACCTGCTTCCCGCCCGTCGTCATCCACATCACGGACGGCGAATCGACCGACGGCGACCCAAGCGAGGCGATGCAGAGTTTGACTTCGCTCGCGTCGAACGACGGCAACGTGCTGCTCTTCAACGTTCACCTGTCGAGCCATCAGAACGCGCGCCCCGTCTCGTTCCCCGAATCGTCGGCGGGGCTGCCCGACCAATACTCGCGGATGCTCTGGCAGCGTTCGAGTCCGCTGACGCCCTTCATGATTTCCGTCGCCAGAGACTACGGTCTGTTCCTCAACGAAGGCGCGCGCGGCTTCGTCCTCAACGCCGACCTCGAACTCGTCATCCAGACGCTCGACATCGGCACGCGACCGAGTAACCTGCGCTGAGAGAGAGCGCGCGTGCGCGACGCGCCCACCCCAGAGGCTTCAACGAGATGGTACTCAGAGCGCGAGTCTATGCGCTGCACAAAGCTGGCAACGCGGCGACCGAGTACGAAGACGCGTATGACTTCGGCTGGTCGCCCGCGACGAGCGCGCCCGTCTTTCGCTGCGCCGTAGCTGACGGCGCGACAGAGGCTTCGTTCTCTGCGCTCTGGGCGACGAAACTCGTGCGCGCCTACTGCAACGGCACGCTCTCGTCGAGCGCGTCGCTGGCGACCGCGCTGCAAGGCTTGCAGGAGGAATGGCTCGCGCAGGTCGGCTCGTCGCCGAGCGTCCAATGGTACGTCGAGGAGAAGTTGCGGCACGGCGCGTTCTCCTCGCTCGTCGGTCTGACGTTGGAGCGCGGCGCAGGATTAGGCGGAGGGGCGTGGCAGGCCGTCGCCGTCGGCGACAGTTGTCTCTTTCAGTTGCGCGGCGACGAGTTGCTGGTGCGCTTTCCGCTGGCGCGCGCAGACGAGTTCAACAATCGCCCGTTCCTGCTCTCAAGTAATCCTGCGGGCAACGGCGCGCTCATCGAAAACACGAACACCTTCGGCGGAGACTGGCGCGCGGGCGACATCTTCTACCTGATGACGGATGCGCTGGCGCAATGGTTTCTGCAAGAGTACGAACGCGGAGAGCGTCCCTGGCACACGCTGGCGCGCATGGAAGACGACGGTCGCGAAGAGGCTTTCGCAGACTTCGTCTCCGCGCGTCGCGCCGCGCAGACCCTACGTAACGACGACGTGACGATGCTCACCGTCGTCACGGATTGAGCAACCCTTCGGTCAACAGTAAAAACGACTGACCTCATTTAAACCGGCGACTGACGACTGACGACTGTTTTATGGCGTGGCCGACACCTTCAGAGTATCAGGACGCGATACAGAACCCGCGCGCCTGCTTCACCGACCCGGAGTTGCAGGCCGGGACACCTGCGCTCACGCCGATGGGCATCCCGCGCCCGTTCTCCGGCGGCCACGCCAGCGTCTATCGCATCAACAGCGACGGGCGGACGTGGGCTGTCCGCTGCTTCCTGCGCAACCTTCCTGACCAGCAGCGACGCTACGAGGCCGTTGACCGCTACCTGCGCTCGACCACGCTCGCCTGCAAGGTCAACTTCGAGTATCAGCCGGAAGGCATCCGCATCGGCGCGTCTCATTACCCGGTCGTCAAGATGGAGTGGGTCGAGGGCACGCCGCTCAATCGTCACGTCGAATCGCTGCTCGAAGACCGCGCGGCCTTGCGCCGCCTCGCCTCCGACTGGCGCGCGCTGATTCGCTCGCTCGAAGCGGCTGAGGTCGCGCACGGCGACCTCTATCACGAGAACGTGCTTGTCACAGACGGCACAACCTTCCGTCTCATCGACTACGACGGCGTCTACGTGCCGTCTCTGGCCGGGCAGACCGGCCACGAAGTCGGCCATCCCTCTTATCAACACCCGCGTCGCAGCCCGACGGACTTCGGCCCGCGCATGGACCGCTTCTCGGCCTTCGCCATCCATCTCGCGCTCGTCGCGCTCAGCTACGAGCCTGCGCTCTGGGCGCAGTTCAACAACGACGACAACCTGCTCTTTGGCCGCGACGACTTTCTCAACCCGACGACCTCGCGCCTCTTCGCCGCGCTGCAAAGACTCGGCGAACCCGTTGCGACGCGCGCTCTGATGCTTCAGGCCGCCTGCGCTGCCGCCCCCTCAGACGCGCCCGATATAGACGACGCAGGCGAGACACCCGCACTCGTCGAGACACTCTCGACAGAGCGCCCCGCGTCGCCGAAGGCCGCCCCGTCTGAACCGGTCGCGCGAGCCAGACGCACGCCGCGCACGCCCGTCAATCTGCCTTCGTGGCTACTTGACCACATCACGATTGAAGACGACGGCGCGGAGGTGGACGAAACTGAAGTGACTGAGGCGGAGACGACGGCGTTGACGACGGGCGCGGGCATCGCGGCGTCGAGTGATGGCGGCGCGCTCGTCGCACACGCGCCCTTCGTCTTCTCTTTCGCGCAGGCGTGGCAACGTCCGGGCGAGCAGATTGTGCCCATCATCAGACAGCATCCGGTCTTTCAGGAAGAGACGCGTCTGGCGACGAAGACGGAGGTGGTGCATAACACGGAGGTCGCCGTCTTCGCCTATCTCGCGCTGCAAGTGCTGGTGCTGGCGACGCTGCCCGGCATGGTCGCCCTCACGCTCCTCGCCGGTCTCTTCATCTTCCAACTCGTCCGTCGCACGCGCGAGGTCGAGTTCTGGGAGCCGTATCAGAAACAGATTGGGACGCGGCCGGTCGAGGAGTTGACGACCAGACAGCTATCGGGTCATCGAGAAGTCGTCTCCTCGGTCGCCTTCTCGCCCGATGGTCATCAACTGGCGACGGCGAGCGACGACGGCTACGCCTTCGTCTGGCAGACGGAGACGGGTGAGAGGCTCGCCGGTCTCGGCCCGCACGAGCAGCGCGTCTCCGGCGTCGCAGCGGTCGGCGTGGCACACTTCGCCACCTGTTCGTGGGACCAGCAGGTGCGCATCTGGCATCATCGCGGGCGGCTCGAAAAATCTCTCTCGCTGACGGACGTGCGCTCGCGCCTCTACGGCGTGGCCGCGAGTGGCGACGGCGCACTCGTCGCCGGGGCGATTGGACAGCGACAGGTCAAGGTCTGGGACGCGCGCACGGGCGCAGACGTGGCGACTTTGAGAGGTCACGGGCGGAAGGTGCAATCGGTCGCCTTCATGTCGGAAGGCAAGCGGCTCGTCTCCTGCTCGTCGGACATGAGCGTGCGCGTCTGGAACATCTCGACGGAGCGTTGCGAGCGCGTGCTCTACGGCCACACGGACGAGGTCAACGTCGTCTGCGTCTCGCCGGACGGCGAACTGATTGCTTCGGGCGGGTCGGACTGCGCCGTCTTCGTGTGGAGCGCACGGACGGGCAAACAACTGCTGCGCATCAACGCGCGTGCGCGCGTCTACGGCCTCGCCTTCTCGCCGCACGGAGGGTTTCTCATCTCGGCAGGCGACGACGCGCTGGTGCGCTGTTGGGACGTGACGACGGGGCAGGAGGCAGGCCATCTGATAGGCCATAAAGGCATCATCCGCAGCGTCGCCGTCTCGCCCGACGGACGCCACATCGCTTCGTGCGGCGACGACGGTCGCGTCATTCTCTGGACGCGCATCGACGCGACGACGCGGCGCGCTCTCGCGCACGCTTCGGCGAACTCGCAGGCGACGACGACGGCGCTCGCCGCGAACGCACCGCGCAAGTCGCTCGACGTTGCGCCGACGGGCGAGCGCCTCTGCCCGCGCTGCGGCAAGCCTCTGCGGGTCGTCAAGGTCGGGATTCCCTTCTGGGGCTGCACCGATTTCCCTGCGTGCCCCTATGCCGTCAAGATGTGAAGTCGCGTAGGAGAAACGACGAGGGGCGCGGAGGAAGTTGAAATCCTCTGCGCCCTTCGTCGTTCGTGTGTGAGATGTCGGATGTCGGTTCAGCCGTAGAGCGGCTCGCCGTCGTAAGCGACGAGCCAGCCGTTCTGCTGGCTGGTGGCGACGCTGCGGCGAAACCAGTGCGCGGCGTCGGCACAGTCCTCGTAAGACTGTGCGGAGGGTAAGGACTGGCGCGGGTCGATGCGGACTATCTGCGCGCCTGCCGCAGACGTTTTCAGCGAAAGCAGCGCAATCATGCCGTTCTTCGACATGACGACGGTGCGCACTTCGGAGGGTTCGTCGTCCTCGTCTTCCTCTTCATCTTCGTCCGTCTCGGCCTCGAATTCGAGAAACGTGACTTCGTCCTCTTCCTCGTCCGTTTCGGCCTCGTCGTCAATCCACTCGTCGAAATAATCCTGCTCGTCTTTCATTCAATCTACTTTCTACTTTCGTGGCTGTTAGTGATTTTCACCCGGCATCAGGATAATGCCTGGACATTTATCCGGCGGGTCGAGCCGTGCTGCCACTATACTACCGCGGTGCGGCGCGTTGCAAAACGCGCGGAGGGCAAAAGGAGTCTGTGGGATGACGAGAGTGTTGGTGGCAGGGGCGACGGGACAACTCGGACGACGCGTGCTGGCGGAGTTGCGCGTGCGCGGCTACGCGACACGCGCGCTGGTGCGCGACGAGAGGCGCGCGTCCCGATTGCGCGGCGAGGCGGACGAAGCGGTCGTCGGCGACGTGACGCGGCCGGAGACGCTGGCGCGTGTGTGCGAAGGCGTCAACGTGGTCTTCTCGGCGGTCGGCGCGCCGCTCACACTGAAGCGCGGCGGGGCAAGTTTCCGTGAAGTCGATTTCGAGGGGAACAAAAACCTGCTCAATGCAGCCGTGTCGGCGGGCGTCGGCAAGTTCGTCTACGTGTCGGTCTTCGGCGCGGAACAGTTGGGAGAGACGGAGTACGTACGCGCGCACGAGGATTTCGTCTCTGCGCTGAAGCGCAGCCCTCTCAAGCATGTGGTGGTGCGCCCGACCGGCTTCTTCTCGGCGATGGGCGAGATTCTGCGGATGGCGCGGCGCGGCCCCGTGATGTCTGTCGGCGACGGCGCGGCGCGGACGAACCCGATTCACGAGGCCGATTTGGCGACGGTCTGCGCCGAGGCCGTCGCTGGCGAGCGCGAGAGCATCGAGGTCGGCGGCCCCGAAGTTTTCACGCGGCAGCAGATTGCCGAGATGGCCTTCGCCTCGCTCGGCAAGCGGCCGAAGACGTTCAAAGTACCCGCGCCGCTCGTCCGCCTGATGATTGCGCCGCTGCGTCTCTTCGACGCCCGGCTCTACGCGCTGATGAGTTTCTTTGTCGCCGTCGCTCAGGTTGATGCCGTTGCGCCACGCTCCGGTTCGCGTCGGCTGGCAGACTACTTCAATGAACTGGCACGCGGCGACGCATGAAGGCTTCGGCCTTGTATGCCTCCGCGCAAAGTGCGCCTCCGTGAAAATCTTTCTGTGCGCCCTCGCAACCCTCCGGCTGTGTGGCGGCATCTCAGCGCCAAATTCGGAGGGAGGATTCTCAATGCCACGCCGCTGGTTCCCCCTGTTGGTCTGCCTCTCGGTCTCGCTCTTCGCTGCCCACTTCGCCTTTGCGAACAACTCGCTGCGCGTCGATGAATCAAACATCCGCGTCGCCTTCGACGAAGAACAGACGACCGTCTCTCTGCCACTAACGAACGGCACGGGCAAGGCGCTCCCGGCGCGCGCACGCGTCGAACTGCTCGACCCGGAAGGAAAGCCCGTCGCCTATGCCGAGCAGGAGACGCACCTGCGACGCGGGACGACGCAACTCTCCCTCCGTTTGACGCGCGCCTTCGCCAACCTCTCACACGAGGCGCGGCGTCGGATTCCCTGGTTTCGCGTGCATTATCGCGTCGCGCCGGTCAAGGACGCGCAGGCGTCTGCGGAGGGCGATGCTCTCGCAGACGCCCCTGCGCCATCGGATGATGTGGTCGAAGGTATCGTCTCGCTCTCGGAGGTGACGCCCTCTCTGTTCGAGTTGCGCGTCGCCGCGCCGGGGCGCGTGCGCGAAGGCGGCCTGTATCGCGCGCGCGTCTGCGCGACCAATCCCGTCACGGCTCGTCCGGTGGCGGGCGTCCGCGTCGAAGCGGAAATCGAAATTGACGGTGATGATGACGACGAGCAGAAGAGCGCGCCGCCCAAAGCCTCCGGCGTGACGGGCGCGGACGGCTACGCCTCGCTCGACTTTACGCTCCCGCCCAACCTCACAGACGACGCGATAGAGTTGCACGTATCGGGAATGCTCGGCGACCTGAAGTTGAAGGAGGAGGCCGACATCTACGTTGCGCGCGAAGCCTCCATCTGGCTGAGCACGGATAAGCCGCTCTACCAACCCGGCCAGACGCTCCACGTCCGCGCGCTCGTCTTCGACCCGGCACGGCGCGCCGTACGCATCGAGAAGGCGACGCTCAAAATCGAAGACCCGGAGGGCGCGACCGTCTTCCGCACTGAGGTCGCAACCTCTCGTTTTGGCATCGCCAGCGCCGACTGGCAGATTCCTGAGAGCGCGCGTCTGGGCGCGTACAACGTCGAACTGCTGATTGACGAAGACGAACGCTTCGGCGAGTCGCGCGGCGTGGCCTCCGTCAAGATTAATCGCTACGAGTTGCCGAACTTCGCCGTCACGGTCAAGCCGGACAAGGGTTATTACCTGCCGGGCGAGCAGGCCGAGGTCGAGGTCAGGGCAGACTATCTTTTCGGCCAGCCGGTCAAGCGCGGGCGCGTCCGCGTCGTGCGCGAGATGGAGCGGCGCTGGAACTACGCCGAGCAGAAATGGGAGACGGACGAAGGCGAAAAGTACGAAGGCGAGACGGACGATGCGGGACGCTTTCTTGCGCGCATCAATCTCGCCGACGCGCACGAAGAACTGGGCGAGGAAGACTACAAACGCTTCTCCGACCTGCGCTACGCGGCCTACTTTACAGACCCGACGACCAACCGCACAGAGCAGCGCCGCTTCGACCTGCGCGTGACGAAAGATGCCATCCACGTCTACACGCTGACGCGCGGCAGTTCCTATTATCGCAACGCCAATGCGCCGCTCGATTTCTACATCACGGCCTTCTACGCCGACGGCGCACCGGCCGCGTGCGAAGTGAGCATCGCAGAGAATTTCGGCCGCACGACGGTCGAGCAGTCGAGCGCGGGAAACACCGTCGAGCGCATCACGCAGGACGTTGCGCCGCGCACACTGCGGACCGTCAGAACGAACAACTACGGACTTGCGAAAGTCAGCGGCCTGCGTCTCTCGCCTCACGATACGGAGGCCAACCGTGAGGTCTTTCTCGGCCTCGTCGCGCGCGACGCGACGGGACGCACCGGGCGACAGACGATAAACTTCTGGCACTCGGAAGATTACTCACTTGAGGTCGAACCTGTCAGGACGCTGCTGCGACCGGGCGACCCCATCGAGGCGCGTCTCAAGTCGAGCGCGACCGAAGACACTGTGACGGTCGAACTGTTGCGCGACGGACGCACGCTGCGCTCGCAGGTCGTGCGCCTCAGAGACGGCGCGGGCGCGGTCAGCTTTCCTTACTCGAACGACTTCACGGACAAGCTCACCATCGTCGCCACTTCCACGAGCGGCGCGACGGGCAACAACTGGGATTACGGCAGCACGGCCGTCGTTCTCTATCCGGTCGTACGCGCCCTCAGTCTCGACGTGCAACTGGCGCAGGCCATCTATCGACCCGGCGCGGAAGCGCAGGCAGATTTTCGCGTCCGCTCGCCCGAAGGCGGCGCGAAGGAGACGGCGCTCGGCGTCGTCGTCTTCGACCGCGCCGTCGAAGAGCGCGCCCGCACCGACCAAGATTTCGGTTCAGGCACGGGCTTCTACGGCGGCCTCTCGCGGCTGCTCGGCTACGACGAATCGCTCGCCGGCATCACGCTCCGAGACCTCCAACGACTCGACACCTCGAAGCCCGTCTCGACAGAACTCGACCTCGTGGCAGACATTCTGCTGCGCGACGCGGGCGAGCCGCTGAGGGTCTTCGGCGGTCGTGGCTACGAGTCGAACCCGCAGGCGGTCTTCGCCAAAGCGACGAGCACGCAGTTCTCCGCGCTCAAGACGACGCTCGACCAGCAGTACACCTCGCACCACTTCTTCCCCACCGACAACGCGACGCTCGCACGCGCTCTCCTGCCCTCCGCTCTCGACCTCGCGCAGATGGCAGACCCCTGGGGACAACCCTACCGCGCCGACTTCAGCTATCAACGCGACCAGCACGTCTTACAAATCATCACCGCTGGGGCTGACAAAAAGTTTGACACCAGCGATGACTTCACGGCTCTGCGCATCACGCGTCCGTACTTCCGCCCGCACGGCGAGACCGTCAACCGCGTCCTCGCCAGCTATCACGCGCGGACGGGCGGCTTCATCCGCGATGCCGCCACACTCAAGTCGGAACTCCGGCGCGAAGGCTTCGACTTCGACAGCCTTCGCGACATCTACGGCGAGCCTTACGTGCTCAAGTTCGGCGCGCGCGGCGCGCGTCTCTCCGTCTCCGTCGAGAGCAAAGGCGCGGACAGAGTGCACGGTCTCGACGCCAAAGGACAGAGCGACGACTTCCCTGTCTGGACGGCGTGGATTGATTACACCGCAGAGGCGCGCGTCGCACTCGAACGCGCGCTCGCCGCAGACTTCAAGGCGACACGCAAGTTTCCGCAAAACGAGGCGGAGTTGAGCGCGGCTCTCCTGCGCGTCGGCCTCGACCCGCAATCGCTGCGCGACGCATGGGGAAATAGCTACTACGCAGTCTTCCGCACCTCCTCGCGCTTCTTCGACCGCGCCGCCGTCCTGACCTACGCGCAATATCTCAACAAAGCGAAAGACCGCGTCGAGGTGACGCCTGTCACGCAGCGCATCAACTACGTGCTCCTGCGCAGTCGTGGCGAAGACGGCAAAGAGGGCACGACCGACGACTTCGACTTGATGGAGTTCTCCCGCGTCGTCGCCGAGCAGTCGAACGCGCAACCCGTGACGCGCCGCGTCTCTCTGCCGCGCGACGCGACCGCAGGCGCGACGGGCGCTATCAGCGGCACGCTCAAAGACCCGAACGGCGCGGTCGTCCCCGCCGTGAAGGTGACGGCCACGCACAACGCGCTCGGCTTCAACTACGAAGCGACGACCAACGACGAGGGCTTCTACCTTCTGCGCAATCTGCCCGCAGGCTTATACCGCGTCACATTAAGCGCCACTGGATTTAGAAACAGCGTCATTCTCGACGTGCCGGTCAGTTCTTCGACGATAACGAGGCTCGACGCCAATCTCGACATCGGCGGAGTGACCGAAGAGGTCGCCGTGACGGCCGAATCGCCGATGCTTGAGACGACGAGCACGCAGATAACAGAAAGGAAGGTGGAGGCGCTTCCCGCGCTCGCCAAAAAGTTCTCGACACTAGAGGCGAGCGCGGCGCTCTCCGCACCGGCCTCGACGCCGCGCCTGCGCGAATACTTTCCCGAAACGCTCGTCTGGCAACCGGCGCTCGAAACCGACCGCGAAGGGCGCGCGCAACTGAAGTTCAAACTGGCCGACAACATCACGACATGGAAGATGGCCGTCGTCGGCTCGACCGAGGACGGGCAGATTGGCGTCGCAGAGAAAGAGATACGTGCCTTCCAGCCCTTCTTCGTCGAGCATGAACCGCCGCGCGTCTTAACCGAAGGCGACGAGATTTCGTTGCCCGTCGTGCTGCGCAACTATCTCGAACGCGCGCAGACGGTCGATGTCGAAATCAAACCTGAGAGTTGGTTTGCGCTGCTCAGTCCGGCGCGACGCCGTGCCGAAGTCGCGGCGGGCGACAGTGTGCGCCAGACCTTCGACTTTCGCGCCGTCTCCTCGACGCGCGAAGGCAAACAGCGCGTCACGGCCTATGCGTCAGACGATAGCGACGCTATCGAAAAGTCTGTCAACGTCCACCCGGACGGCGAGGAGGTCGTCCGCACCGCATCGCAAATCTTCGGCGAGACGGGCGCGCTCGACGTGCAAGTTCCGGCCGACGCCATCGCGGGTTCTGTGCGCGGCGAGTTGAAAATCTATCCGAACCTCGCAGCGCACGTCTTCGAGGCCGTCGAAGGCATCCTTCAACGTCCATACGGCTGCGGCGAACAGACCATCTCGTCCGGCTATCCGAGCCTGATGCTCCTGCGCCACTACCGTCCGCGCGAAGGCGAAGACCCGCCGCCCGCCATCGCGCGCGCGCGGCGTTACGCACGCGCAGCCTACGAGCGTTTGCTCGGCTATCGAGCCGACGGCGGCGGCTTCACCTACTGGGGACGCGGCGCGCCCGACCTCGCGCTGACGGCCTACGCGCTCCGCTTCCTGACGGACGCGCGCGACGTGGTCAACGTTGACGAAAAGGTTCTCGACGAGACGCGCGCGTGGCTCGTGCGGCAGCAAAGACCCGACGGCAGTTGGCCTGCGCTGTCATGGTCGGAGCGGCCTGAGGATGCGCGTCGCACGGCCTTGCAGACCGCCTTCGTCGCACGCGTCCTCGCCTCTTCACTGCGCGCCGCGCCGTCGAAGTCTGACGAGAAGAACGCGTTGGCGACGGCAGGCAGGAAAGAGGATGCCGAGGCGCTCAAGCGTGCGCTCCGTTATCTGTCGGCGCGCGTCGAGCAGTTGAGCGAGCCGTATCTGCTCGCCTCCTATGCGCTGGCGGCGACGGACGCAGGCGACGAGGCGGCGGCCGCGCGCGCCGTCGAACTTCTCGCACAGGCTGCGCGCGAGGATGGCGACGGCAGTTTTTGGGCGCTTGAAACCAGCACGCCGTTCTACGGATGGGGACAGGCCGGACGCGTCGAGACGACGGCGCTCGTCGTGCAGGCGCTGGCGCGACGCAGGGGCGCGACCGATGCGCTCGTCTCGCGTGGGCTTATCTTCCTGCTCAGGAACAAAGACCGCTACGGCGTCTGGTTCTCGACGCAAGCGACCGTCAACGTGCTCGATGCGTTGCTCGCGCTCGTTGCCGGGGCATCGCGCAATCCTGCTTCTTCGGCTTCACAGAACGACGTGGCGGAGGTCTTCGTCAACGGCCGTCGCGCGGGCGAATTGCATCTCGCGCAGGCGAGCCGGTTGACAGGCCCCGTCCTGCTCGACCTCTCGACGCAACTCGCGCCGGGCACGAACCGCGTCGAGATTCGACGCGCGGCGGCCTCTTCACAGGCGCAGGCGCAGATTGTTTCGACCGCTTACGTCCCATGGTCGAAGCAGAGCGCCGCCGCTTCCAACGCTCAGACGGGGCAGGGCGACGGGTCGCAGGGGCTGCGTCTGCGCGTCAACTTCGCGCGGTCGCAGGCCGAAGTCGGTCAGGAGATTTCCTGTCGCGTCGAGGCCACGCGGCTCGGCACGCGCGGCTACGGGATGCTGCTCGCAGAGATTGGCCTGCCGCCGGGCGCAGAGGTTGACCGCGAATCTCTCGAACGCACGATGAAGGAATCGGGCTGGGCAATCAACAGCTACGACGTGCTGCCCGACCGGCTCGTCGTCTACCTCTGGCCGCAGGGCAGCAGCACGAAGTTCGATTTCAAGTTCCGCCCGCGCTACGGCCTCAACGCCATGACCGCTCCCTCACAGGTCTACGACTACTACAACCCGGACGCGCGCGCCGTCGTAGCCCCGACAAGGTTCGTGGTACGATGAAAATAGTGATAGGTGAGAGGTGATGGGTGATAAGAGAAGACGGGTTTTTGTCCTATCACTCATCACCTATCACTTATCACTTATCACTTATCACTTTTCGGAGGGGGCGATGCGTCTGACAGAGATGGTT
Source organism: Pyrinomonadaceae bacterium (assembly GCA_035942915.1). GTDB lineage: Bacteria > Acidobacteriota > Blastocatellia > Pyrinomonadales > Pyrinomonadaceae > DASZCR01. The sequence continues at coordinate 12,237 of DASZCR010000152.1, forward strand.
TCGTGCGCCGGTTGAGCGGCTAAGCTCGCGCCGAGCGAACTCGCTCAAGTTTTGGGCGAACTGAACATCCCGCGTGACTCGAATGTGATTGTCGGTCTTGAGACGGCCGACGACGCGGGAGTTTTCCGTCTCTCGAACGACCTCGCGCTCGTCCAGACGGTAGACTTTTTCACGCCTATCGTCGATGACCCGTTCGACTACGGGCGCATCGCTGCTTTGAACTCCATCAACGATGTGTGGGCGATGGGCGGCGTGCCGCTGACGGCTTTGGCCGTGACCTGCTTTCCGAAGAAGGGCGTCGAGTTTTCCATCCTCGCAGAGATTATGCGCGGCGGCCTCTCCGTGCTGACCGAGAACAACGTCGCGCTGCTCGGCGGCCACAGCGTCGATAATCAACAGATTATGTTCGGCTACGCCGTGACCGGGACGATTCATCCTGACAGGGTGATTACCAATCGCGGCGCACGCGCGGGCGATGCGCTCGTCTTGACGAAGCCGCTCGGCACGGGCGTCATCTCGACGGGCATTAAGTTCGGCAAGGCGTCCGAGGAGGTGATGCGCGCGTCGCTCTCGACGATGATGCTGGCCGGACAACGGGCGGCCGAGTTGATGGTGGAGGCGGGCGCGCACGCGGCGACGGACGTGACCGGTTTTGCGCTGCTCGGCCACGCGTGGGAGATGGCGCGCGCCAGCGGCGTCAGCTTTGAGATTGAGGCTGCGCGCGTGCCCGTCATCGGCGGCGCGCTCGAACTGGCAGCGCAAGGTCTGCTGACGAGCGGCGACAAGTCCAATCGTCGTTACGTCGGCGAAGACGTTTCAATCGCAGAGGGCGTCGGACGAGAGATGTCGAGCCTGCTCTTCGACCCACAGACGGCGGGCGGGCTGCTCGTCTCGATTGCGGCCGAGAGAGCCGAGTCGCTCGTCGCGCGCCTGCGCGAAACTTACAGCGACGCCGCCATCATCGGCCGCGTTGTCGAACGCCGTTCGCGCCTCATCGAAGTTAGCTGACTCGTCCGTGCAGCTTCAGCGTGAGATTGAGTTTCACGCTGAAGTTGCCTCGACGCTGAGAAGAAGTTCCGGGTTTGGTGACATGCGGGGTTTAAGAGTTCACTTGTTGTCGGTCGTGTTGTTGGCGGCATCGGTCGCCTTCGCCGCCGGTTGTTCGAGCGTCGCTTCACAGCAGGGCAAGAGCGCACAGAGGCCGTCGCCTGCTCCGTCCGTCGCGGCGAGTCCGACGCCGACGCCCTTTGAAGGCGCGACGATTGAACGGCCGACGAGCGAGCCTTATACGGGCGACCTTTCTATCTTTGAAGATGCGCGACGCGCCGAGAGGTTACAGGTCGAGCGCGTGATGGACGTGCTCAAGATTCGTGAGGGGTCGAGCGTCGCAGACATCGGCGCAGGCTCCGGCTGGTTCACGGTGCGCGCCGCGCGCCGCGTCGGAGAGCGCGGCACGGTCTTCGCCGTCGATATCAACGCAGACTTCCTCAAGCACATCGAGGCGCGCGCCGCTGCGGAGAAACTGTCGAACGTTCGCACCATCCTCGGCAAAGAGGACGACCCGCTGCTGCCGGAGAAATCGGTTGATGCCGTGCTGCTGCTGAAGACCTATCACGAGGTCGCACAGCCGGTGCGCCTGCTCGCGCGCTTGCGTCGTTCGCTGCGCGATGGCGCGCTCGTCGGCATCATCGACCGCAACGGAGAGGGCGACGACCACGGGGTCGAACGCGCGACGGTGGTCGCAGAGGCGGCGCAGGCCGGTTTCTCGCTCGTCGAGGAGCACGACTTCGTCAAGCCCGACCGGATGGACTACTTCCTCGTCTTCCGCGTTCTCAAATAATCGTCGAAGAAATGCAGGTCTGACGGCTAACGCCCTTCGCTGTAGATGACGCCGTTCGCCAGCAGCCCGTCGTTGAACTGCTCAAGCGGCTCGCGGTCTGAGAGCAGACCTTGCGCGATGAGCAGTTTCGCCACCGTCCGCACTTCGGGGCGCTGAAATTTGGAGGCCGCCGCGAGCGCGCGTTCAAAGTCGGCGCGCGCCAGCGCAGAGAGTTCCCTGCCGTAGTACAGATAGATGGTTTCAAGCGACGCCATGCCGTAGCTCATCACCAGTTCGCCTTCGCGGAAGACCTCACCGCGACCCATAAAACCGTCGAGGATGTCGGCCGCGGCAATCATCTCGTTGGCGCGCTCGACGACCGTTTCGACAATCTCGAAGGCGCGCGGCGGCTCGACCAGAGCGTAGGCGCGTGCCAGTTGCAGTTGCGTGTTAATCTGCGCGGCCGTTTTGACGCGCCCGCCCGCCGCCTGCTGCGCCTCTTCCAACAGTTCGAGCACCGCCTTGCGCTCTCCCTTCGCGGCGACGACCGCGACGGCCAGACGCGCCAGCGTCGTCGCGCGTTCTTCAGGCGAATTTATCTGCGCCACCAATTTGCGCGCCGCATCAATCTTCCCCTGCTTGATAGAGTTCATAATCGCCAACTGGTCGAGGCGTGCGAGCAGCGCGCCGCGTTCGGACGAGTCTTTGAGATACTCGTTGACAATCTGGCGCGCACGCTCCGTGTCGCCGCTTTCGGCCAACAACCACGCGGCGCGCGAGTAGAAAGCCTGCCGCATCTCGGCGGGCGCTTTGGCCGCCGCTTCGAGGACGGCCTCCGGCGTGCCCGCTTCGAGCGCACGGCCATACTCCTCCCAACGACGCGTCTGCGGGTCGAGCGTGCGCTTGAACTCTTCGAGACGACGGCGCACGAGCGGCGCGCGCTCCGGCGTATGCTTCTCCACTTCAGGCATCAGGGATTGCAGCATCATGAGGAAGTTTCCGCCGTGCGTGAGCGCGCTTGCGACGAGCAGGTCGATGAGGTCGCGCGTCGCCTGCGTGTCCAACTCGAAAGGCTTGGCAGCGCCACTCGTCGCCGTCTGCGCCATCCGCGCATGAGAGACGACCATCAACTGCGGGCGCGTGCTGCTCCTGAGCAGATTGAAGGCGACCTGTATAGCCTCCGGGTTGGACGAAAGATTTTCGGTGCGCAGGCGCGTGATAAGCGTGCGCGCGAGTTTGGCCGCCGCCTCCGCATCCTTCGCGTGCAGTTGATGAATCGTGCCGAGGACTTCGTGTGAGACGCCCTTCGAGAGACTCTCCTCGGCCATCTGCAAGGCGCGCTTCGGGTCGCTGCTGGCAACCTGCATGGCGAGGCTCTGTTCGAGTTTCAGTTCCAAGTCGGGCTGCTGGTAAATTTTAGAATTGCCTTCGGTGGGCGCGGGCGTCTGCGGACGCGTCATCTGAAGAAGTTCGACGGCCAGTTGCGGGTCGCGCCGCGCAACGCCGCGCAGGAAACTCTGCCGCAGCGAGACCGACGACCAGTAGGAGCGATAGCGTTGTTCGTCGCCCTTCGGCGTCCTCGCCGACGCTTCGTTGACGGCCTGCGCGGCATCGCGGAAGAGCGCGCGTGCGCGCTTCTCGTCGCGCGTCCAGAGCAGGTCGGCCGCGCCCGCGAGGACGTGTGCGCGATTCTCTGCAACCTTCAGGTTCTGCGCGTCGCCGACGACCTCTTCGAGCAGCACGAGCGCCTTCTTCTCAAGCTCGCGGCGCGCCTCCGCGCGCTCCTTCTCCTTGCGAGCTTCGTCCGTGTTGGGCGTCTGTGCGCGCGGCATCGGCGCGACCGGCGCAAGGGCAGAGATGAGGAGGAGGGCGGTGAGCAACCTTGTCAGATTCATAGAAGACCTCACGGCGGGAGAGCCAGACTGTTAGACGGCGCGGGACGAGCTTTGCTTCGCTCTGGCAATCACAAAATCGGCCAAACTATACCGCAGCCGCTCTCATCTTGACACGGTTTTTGTGTCCGTAATGCCAAAGATTTTCGTTGACAGTTCGGGCAGACGAGCTTAATCTACAGCCTCCCCTAAACGCGGTATTGACGGCGAGCGCTCACTCCCGTCGTCCTCAGAATTTCCGAACTACAGTTGCAAGCGGTTCACTTGTGATTGCACCTCGCCGAAGCGTCAAAGCGCGCTTCGCATTCGCACGGAGATAACTAGCTGAAGGGAAGCGACTGTCCACACTCTCTCCCTAACAAAATAATACCCCGCCCCTACTTGCCGGTAGGAACGGGGCGATTGGCAACCTAACAACCACCGCACACCTTGCGCGGAGGATGCTCTGTGCCTACGTGTCGGTATCTTAGCGCACGGCGTGCAGGTGGTTCAATTTCAAGATAAAGGAGTCACACCGGTATGCTCGAAAGAATTAGCTCTACACGCCGCATCCTCGCGCTTATCCTCTGTCTCGCCGCGCTCGTTGCGACGACCCCTTACGTCGGTTACACCCAACAGCCACAGGGACCGAGGTCGTTCGATGAATTCATCCAGCGTGCTTATCTCGGAGCTTACGGCCGCGCGGCCACCTGCGCCGAGCGTAATGCCGAATACGACCGTCTGGTCAACGCTGCCGCCAACGGCACGTTGCACGCTGAAGCTCGCCGCTTCGTCGCGACGCTCTTCATGACGCAGGCGTCTTATGACGACCCGGCGCTCTTTAACTACCTGCAAACCTCGACCTATCAGGCGCGCAACCCACAGGACATGAACGACCTCGCGCACTTGCAGGCCTTCGTCGCAGACCTCTATCGCGCTTTCCTCCAACGCGAGCCTGACTCGGCCGGACTCAACTTCTGGGTGCAGAACGCGCAGAACGAGGGACGCAAGAAGGTCATCCGTGCTTTCGAGGAGTCCATTGAGTTTGGCAGCATCGTCAACCAACTCTTTGACAGTGGCCCGCCCTGCTGCGTCACCTTCTGCCCGCGCGGCACCATCTTCAACCCTGACACTTGCAGTTGCGAGGATGACGGGAGCGGATGTCTGCCGGGTATGATTTGCAACGAATTCTAATCACGGCCGACGGCGGACGCGTCTCCCCTCTCGTCCACCGCCTTTGACAAAGACGCTGGTCGAGGGATTACTCATCGGGTAATTCCTCGACCGGCGTCTTAATTTCGAGGCCGCGCGTCGCACCGTACACGGCTCGGTTGACACACTCTTTCGCGGTACGGTACTTTACCTCGTCAACGCCTGAGCCGACATTTCGCGTCCCGTTCGTCTAGCGGCCTAGGACACCGCCCTTTCACGGCGGTAACACGGGTTCGATTCCCGTACGGGACGCCATTCCTCCTCCGCGCAACCGACAGCGCCTTCCCCGTCCGAGTTCCTCCGCCCTCGCACGTCTGCCGCGCGCAAGCAGCAGATGGACACTCCGGCGCATCTATTATGTTTAGGGTTTTGCGCGGGCAAAATGCCTCGCCCCCGTGATTTGCCCGGTCGCCGCGCCCTGTGCCAAACTGACTTTTCCGAGGCGGCCGCTATTCCCGTTTATCCTGTAAGGAATCTTCGTGATGTTCAGACGACTCTTCATGCCTTTCGCCGTCGCGCTCTTCCTGCTCGTCTCGCTGGCGGGCGAGACGCGCGCGCAGGGCGCAAACGACGTGGTGCTTGTCCTCCCCTTCGAGAACACGACCGAACAGAGGGAGTTCAACTGGGTCGGCGAAAGCTTCGCCGATTCGCTCTCCGACCTCCTGAAAGTTCCCGGCGTCGATGTCGTCAGCGGCGAGGAGCGCGAGTTGATTTACCAGCGCCTCGGCCTGCGTCAGACGACGCTGCCCTCGCGCGCCACAGCCATCAAAATCGCACGCGAGGCCAAGGCGACGCTCGTCGTCCTCGGAACCTACGAAGTCAGTCCGGCGCAGGACGATAAGTCCGTCTCGGCCGTGCGCGGCTCGGCGCGCGTCGTGCGCGTCAACGAAGGGCGTCTGACCGGCGTCACGATGCCCGATGGGCGTTGGGCGACGCACGAATACTTCTTCGGCGACGCGCTCGTCAACCTGCAAACCATGCAGGGCAAACTCGCCTTCCAGATTCTCGTCGAACGCGACCGCGCGCTGCCCGTTGCGCAGAACGAGATTCTTCAGAAGGCCACCAAAGTTCCGCCCAAAGCTTTCGAGAGCTACGTCAAGGGTGCGCTCACAGACCCTTCGGACAAAGAGAAGAAGTCTGCCTACTTGCAGAACGCCATGCGCGAGTACGCGCGCGTCAACGCGGGCGCAGTCTATCCGCAGGCAGCCTTTGAACTCGGTCATCTCTACTACGAGCAGGGCGACTGGAAACGTGCCGCAGAGCATTTCTCGATGCTTCAGAAGCGCGACCCGCACTATGCGGAAGCAGCCTTCTACGCCGCGCTCAGCTATTACAAAGAGCAGGACATGGTGCGCGCTCTCGGTGCACTGATGCCGCTCACGACCGAGATGCCCCTGACGAGCATCTACAACAACGCCGGAGCCATCTCGACGCAGGCCGCGCGCGCCGAGAAGGATGCGGCCGAGCGCCAACGCCTGCTGCAACAGGCCGTCACCTTCCTGAGCCGCGCCGCCGAGTCTGCGCCCGACGACCACATTGCGCGCTACAACTATGCTTATGCGCTGCTGCTCTCCGGTAGGGCTGCCGATGCCGCCGAACAGTTGCGCCCGGTCGTCGCCAACAACCCGCGACACGGCGAGGCGCTCTTCCTCTTTGCCAAAGCACTTGAGCGCGCCGGACAGACCGAAGCGGCCAACGTCAACGACAACGAGGCGCGCAAGTTTCTCTCCAACTACGCCAAAGCGCAGCTTGAATGGCAGAAGTCGCAGACGCTCTCCGAGATTCCGCTGCAACTGCGACAGGAGTTCAACCGTCTCGACGCCATCGGCGTCCTTCAGACCGAGCGCGTGCGCCAACTCGAAATCGAAAAGGCCGCGAGCACCGAAGACCTGCTCGTCAAAGCGCGTCAGCTTTACGCGGCCGGCCGCGACGAAGAGGCGCTGCCGGAGTTGCGCCGCGTCGTGATGGTCGAGCCGATGAACGCTGAGGCTTATCTGCTGACGGGGCGCATCTACCAGCGTCGCGGCGACCTCGAATCGGCCATCAACCAGTTGAAGACATCCATCTTCTGGGACGCGAAGTTAATCGACGCGCACATCCTTCTGGGTCGCATCTTCTTCGAGAAGGGCGACCGCGCGATGGCGCTCTCCTACGCGCGCAGCGCCATGCAGATCGACCCGAACAACCCTGAAGCGATGGCTCTGCGTCGTCAGGTCGAAGTCGGCGCACGCTGATAACGGGGGCTTCGTCTGCTTTGCTCGTCCTGACCTTTTCGTTGATAGGGGCGACGCTGCTCCTGCTGCTTGCGGCGGCACTGATGCGAGTCGCCGCGCGTGCGAGGCGTCGGAAGGCGTCGCCAGGAGGACTCTCTCCTGTCGGGCGGGTCGGCTCGGTCGAAAAGCCTCTCGCGCCGGAGGGCGCAGTACTAGTGGATGGCGAGTTGTGGCGCGCGCGCTTGCATGAGGGCGCGCGCTTCGTCTGTGTGGCAGGGCGTGTGCGCGTGACGGGCGCGCGCGGCCACCTGCTCGAAGTCGAGCCGGTCGAGTAAGCACCGGCATCGGCCGCCGCTCGTCGCCGCCTGTCACGTCTAATCGTTCTCGCTTTCCAGAAATATTTTCTTTGTGGCACGAGAAGTGCTTTATGGAGCAGTGGCAAGCACGGAGGCAGTTAAACCGTGACCCCGCCGCCATCACTTCTCTGAGCGTGGCCTGCCGCTACGCCAGCCGCCCGCCGAGCGACCCTGCTTAACTCCAACCTTTTAGGAACCTGGCCTCCCGGCCGGGTTCTCCTGCTTTTGGGCTATATTTCACCGAATAGCCATTTTAACGCCCCTTCTCGCCCCGCCTGTCGCGCACACGCGACGCCTCTTTGTCGCCTGTGGTTAACTGCCTGTCGCCGGACGGTGACACGGAGGACAGCCGGGAGGCGTCAGGACGACAAAATTTGTCACCGAGATGGTGACGTTTTCTGTTCTTTTACGTCACTTAGACCGACGTTTTGACGCATCCGGCGGGGGGTTGTCCGCGCTTCGGAAAAAAATTTTCGGCGCGTTGGCTTGGCCGCCTACGCGTCTGTTAAACTCGCCGTCGTGCAGGAAGTCTCCGCCCTCGATGCGCGTGCGCGCGGCCGACGCCGCCTGAGAGGCCGCGTCCTCGTGGCGTGGTCGCAAAATGCGCCGACGCGTTTCGAGTGGGCTCTGGCAGGCGCGTCCGCGTTGCTGCTCGTCCTCTCCTTCCCTGACTTCAATCTGTGGCCGCTCGCGTGGGTCGCGCTCGTGCCGCTGGCCTTTGCGGTCACGCGGCAGAGGATGCATGCGGCGACCGCGTTCGTGCTCGGTTGGGCGACCGGCACGGTCTTCTTCTACGCTACCTGCTGGTGGCTGACGCACGCGATGGTGCATTACGGAGGTATCCCGCGCTTCGTCGCCTTTCCGCTACTGTTCCCCGCCCCGCTCATCACCGGACTCTTTCCCGCACTCTGGACTGCCGTGCTCGCGCGCCTCGCGGCGCGACGTGGGACAGCGTTGGCGCTCGCCTGCGCGCCCGCTCTCTGGGCGGCGCTCGAATGGGCGCGGCTCGCTGCGACGGGTCAACTGTGGAACGCGCTCGGCTACTCGCAGGCTTTTCATCCCGCGCTCATACAGACGGCGAGTTGGGGCGGGGTCTACGCCGTCGGGTTTCTCATCGTCACTGTCAACGCGGCACTCGCTTACTTCATCGTCGAGCGGACGCGGCGCGCGGCGGCACTCGCCTCGCTGTCGGTCGCGGGAGTCGCGCTGGTGCTCACGGTCACGGGCATTGATGCTTTTCGCTCTCCACGCGCGCAGTTGTCCGAGCAGCCGACGGCCGTCGTCGTGGCCGTGCAACCGAACGTCTCTGTCGATTTCTCGCGCACGAGCGAAGCGACCGAGGCGCTCGTCGAGCGTCATCTACAGATGAGCAACGAGGCGCTGAGGGGTGTTGACGTGCGTGCTGTGCGCGTCGTCGTGTGGCCTGAATCGCCGATGAATTTCACCTACACGCGCGACGCACGCTTCCGCGAGACGGTCGCACGCTTTGCGCGCGAGCAACGCGCCTCTGTGCTCTTCAACTCGCTTGAGCCTGCTCCCGCAGGCGGCGCTTACAACTCTGCGGTGCTCATTAATGAAGAGGGTCTGCTCGTCGCGCAGTATGATAAGATTCGCCTGCTGCCGTTTGGCGAGTATGTGCCGTTGCCGCGCTGGCTTCCGCTGACGTGGCTGCTCGGAGGAGTCGTCGGAGACTTTACGCCCGGTGCTGAATACCCGCTGATGCCGCTCGGCGGCGCAGACATCAGCGACGAAGCGTCTGTGCGCGCAGGCGTCTTCATCTGTTTCGAGTCGGCGTTCCCGTCAATTGCGAGCACCTTTGCCGCGCGCGGCGCCGACGTGCTCATCAACATCGCAAACGATGGCTATCTGGGACGCACGCCCGTCATCAGACAGCACTTGGCAAACGTCGTCCTGCGCGCCGTCGAGACCGGCCGCCCCGTCCTGCGAGTGACGAACACGGGCGTCAGCGCGCGCATCACGCCGCGCGGCGAAATAATTGACGAGACGCGCCCGTTCGAGACGAGCACGCGCACGTGGTTCGTCGGTCAGGCCAAAGACGAGCAGACTTTTTATACGAGGCACGGCGACCTGTTCGCAGCCTTCTGCGTAGCGACGAGCATTCTGGCGCTGGCCTCGACGCTTCGTTTCAAACGCGCCCGACGAAGTCGGATTTCGTGAGGAGAAAGAGGAAGAGATGTTAGAGACCCTGTCACTTCAGGACTTACGTTCCAGCTATGAGAGCCTGCGCACGCGTGTCGAGCAGCTCGGGAGGTTTCTTTGATGTCGCTGCCAAGCGCGCAGAGTTAGCACGGATTGAAGAGCGCGCGAGTGCGCCGGATTTCTGGTCTGACCAGGAGGCCGCGCAGAAGTTGATGGGCGAGCGCAGCCGTCTCGAAAAGGTCATCGCGCGGCAGCAGGGTTTCGAGTCGGCGATTGAAGACGCGGCCGTTCTCTTCGAGTTCGCAGAGGCGGGCGAAGATTCTCTGGACGAGTTGCGCACGCTCGTCGAAAGACTCGAACGCGAGGTTGGGCAGGCCGAAATCGAGATGCTGCTGGCGGGCGAGAACGACTTCCGCAACGCCATCTGCACGATTCATCCCGGCGCGGGCGGCACGGAATCGCAGGACTGGGCCGAGATGCTTCTGAGGATGTATCTCAAGTGGGCGGAGCGGCGCGGTTTCCAGACGGAGATTCTGGATTACCAGCCGGGCGAGGAGGCAGGCGTCAAGAGCGTGACCTTCACGGTCAAAGGCGAATATGCATACGGGCTGCTCGCGGCCGAAGCGGGCGTGCATCGCCTCGTCCGCATCTCGCCCTTCGACCAGGCGGCGCGCCGTCACACCTCCTTTGCATCGCTCTTTGTCTACCCGGAGATTGACGAAAACATCGAGGTCGAGATACAGGACAAGGACTTGCGCATCGATACCTATCGCGCGACCGGCGCGGGCGGACAGCACATCAACACGACCGACTCGGCCGTCCGCATCACACACCTGCCGACAGGCATCGTCGTCTCGTGCCAGAACCAGCGTTCGCAACACCAGAACCGCGCCGTCGCCATGCAAGTCCTGCGCTCGCGTCTCTACGAACTCGAACTTGAGAAGCGGCAGGCCGAGACGGCCGCGCTCGAAGCCAACAAGGCCGACATCTCCTTCGGCTCGCAGATTAGAAACTACGTCCTCGCGCCCTACCGTCTGGTCAAGGACGCGCGCACCAAGCTCGAACGCGGCGACGTTGACTCCGTGCTCTCAGGCGACATAGACGACTTTATACAGGCGTACCTGCTCTCGCGCCGCGCGGCATAACGCAGACCGAAAGACTTTTCTTTGGAGCTACTCAATGGCAGTTACCCAGAACGAAGTGCGTGCGAAGGCGGCGGGCGCAGGCAGCGGCGGCGCGGCGCGCAACACGCGGCGCAATGAGATTGTCGCCATCGCACTGTTTGCGACGAGCGCCCTGCTAGGGTTGTGTCTGGCCTCTTATCACGCGTTCGATGAATCGTGGAACGCGCGCGGGCAGGCACAGGTCGAGAACCTCGTCGGCTCAATCGGCGCGAACGTCTCGGCGGCGCTCTTTCAGACCTTCGGCTTCGCGGCCATCCTGCTCCCGCTACTGTTAGTCGCCGCTGCGTGGCGTCGCTTCCGCACACGCCGCATCCACGCGCCGCTCTCGCGCGTCGTCGGACTCGTCGCGCTCGTTCTGGCCTCCGCTTCGCTCTTTGCCCTCTTCATCCCGCGCGCCAGCTACAACGGCAGCTTCGAGTCGGGCGGCCTCATCGGAGTCTTTTTCGCAGACCAGTTGAAGGGCTTGCTCAACACGGTCGGTGCGGCCGTGCTGCTCGCGGCCGTCGCGGCGACGGGACTGTTGCTCGCCACTAACTTCTCTTTCGCCGCCGCCTACGAGCGCGCGTCGGCCGCGCTCGGCGACCCGTCCGGCGTCTTCCGCACGACGCTCGAACGCTACCGCGCATGGCGTGAGGCGCGTCGCGCACTGGCGCAGGCGCGCGTCGAGCGCAGACGCGAGGCTCGCGCCGAACGTGAGCGCGAGTTGGCAGAAGCGCGACAACAGCCCGTCGAATCTCTGGCCGAATCACTCAGCGCAAAGGCACGGACGACGAAGCAGGACGAGTCACATCAGACAGCTTCAGCCGCCACCGCCATCAAGCGCGCCGGAGCAGCATCAACCGAAGTCGAACACGAGCTTTCGCCGGAGGACGCGCTCCGCGCCGAAATCGCGCGCAAAGAGGCCGAACTGGCCTCCATCGCGTTGCAAGTCACCAACCCGACCGCCGCCGCGCCCCCAACCGAGCCGGTCGCGCGCACGCCGCGCCGACGCGCACCGGTCGAAGCGCCCGTCGAAGTCGAGAGCGCACCAGACGCAGTTGAGCCTCCTTCTCATCAACCGTCCGCCGCGCGCGTCGCCGCCAAAGCGGCCGCCGATGCGGCAGACATCGAAGAGATGTTGAGCACGGCCGAAGTCGTCCGCACAGAGCCGGTCGAAGCGCCCGTCGATGAGCCTCCGCCTTTCGACGCGAAGGCGGAGCGTGCCGCGCGTCGCGCCGAGCGCAACGCCGCCATGCTCGACGACTACAAACTGCCCGGCAACGACTTCCTCAACGCCGCGCCGCCGCGTCACGAACAGGCCGACGAAGAACTGCTCAGCCTCGCCACACGCGTCGCAGAGAAGTGCAAAGAGTTCAACGTCATGGGGCGCATCGAGCACATCTGTCCCGGCCCCGTCGTCACGACCTACGAGTTCAAGCCCGACCCCGGCGTGAAGTACTCGCGCGTCACCGGCCTCGTTGACGATCTCTGCCTCGCGCTCAAGGCCGAGTCGATCCGCATCGACCGCGTGCCCGGCAAGGCGCACGTCGGCATCGAAGTCCCGAACGCGCGGCGCGACAACATCATGCTGCGCGAGGTGGTCGAGTCGCGGCAGTTCCAGGAAACCCCGTCGAAGCTCACGCTCGCGCTCGGCAAGACGATTGACGGCCTCAACTACGTCGCCGACCTCGCCAGGATGCCGCACCTCCTGATCGCCGGCGCTACGGGGACGGGCAAGTCCGTCTGCCTGAACTCGCTCGTCGTCTCCGTCCTCTACAAGGCGCGGCCCGACGAAGTGAAGTTCATCATGATCGACCCGAAGCGGCTTGAGTTGGGGCTGTACGCAGACATCCCGCACCTCGCCACCCCGATCATCACGGAGCCGAAGCGCGCGGCGAACGCCCTGAAGTGGGGCGTCTCGCAGATGGAGGCGCGCTACAAGCAACTGGCGCAGTGGGGCGTGCGCAACATCGACGGCTACAACGCCGAGGTGATGCGCCGCAACCTCGTCGAGGACTTCGACGAGCAGGGGCAGCCG
>DASZCR010000153.1:0-12704 GCA_035942915.1 Pyrinomonadaceae bacterium
AGATGACGGGCTGGCGCGTCCTCATCACCAACACGACTCTCGCGACGCGGACGGGCACGGAGACATACGTCCGCGACCTCGCGCTTGCTCTCCTGCGGCGCGGCCACGCGCCCGTCGTCTACAGCCCTGAGACGGGCGAGATTGCGCGCGAACTGCGAAAGGCGACCGTGCCTGTCGTCGAAACCTTGAGCGGAATGGCCGTCGCTCCCGACCTGATACACGGCAATCAGGCTGCGGAGTTGATGACGGCGCTGCTTCACTTTCCCGGCGTGCCCGCAGTCTTTTTCTGTCACAGTTGGATAGGTTGGTCGAACGTGCCGCCGCAACACCCGCGCGTTCTGCGCTGCGTCGCCGTAGACGACACGTGCCGCGACCGGCTCGCGCTTGAGCACGGCGTCGGAGCGGAACGGCTGCGCGTTCTGCTGAACGCGGTTGACCTCGAACGCTTTCGTCCGCGCACGACCGCGCTGCCCGCGCGACCGCAACGCGCGCTCGTCTTCAGCAATACGGCCAACGACAGCACGCACCTCGCGGCCGTGCGCGAGGCGTGCGCCCGCGCCGGAATCTCGCTCGACGTGGTCGGCGCGGAAGCCAACAACTCGACCTCCGAACCTGAATCGCTGCTCGGCCAGTACGACCTCGTCTTCGCCAAAGCGCGGTGCGCTCTCGAAGCGATGGCGTCGGGCGCGGCCGTGATTCTTTGCGACATGTTCGGGAGCGGCCCGCTGGTGACGACCGATGAGTTTGAACGCCTGCGGCGGCTCAACTTCGGGATGCGCTCGCTCGACCGTCCGATTAATGCGGAGGTGTTGGGGCGCGAAATCGCACGCTACGACGCGGCCGACGCCGCAGAGGTCTCGCGCCGCGTCCGCGCATCGGCCGGGCTTGACTCGCTGGTCGAAGAAATCGTCGAACTTTACGGCGAAGTAATTGCCGAGTATGCGCAAGGCGGCGGGACGGATGCGCTCGCGGAGAGTCGCGCCGCCGCCGAGTTCGTCCGCTCGATGGCGCTCGCCGCCAAGCGCGAGTGCGCAGACTTTCGCGCAGAGTTGCTGGCAAGTTCGCTGACCCTGCGCCTGCGTAACCAGATGCCGCGCTTCCCTCTGCTGGAACGAGCCGTGCGAAGCGTCGCACGTGCCGCGCGCAGGCGCGGTTTGTGACAGACAACGGACAGCCTTGCGCCTGACATTCCCGGCGGCGCACTCAAGACTTTGCGCGATGAGGATTAACATCCTTCTGCCGTTCTACCCGAAGTTTCCCGTCGGCGGCTTCAAAGTTCAGTACGAGTATGCGAACCGTCTGGCCGCGCGCGGTCATGCGGTGACGGTCGTCCACCCCTGCACGGTCGAGCAGCCGGGCAACTGGAAAGCGCGTCTGGCACGCGCGGCCAAACGCGCCGTCGAGAGTCTCACAGACCAGAGCCGTGTCGGCTGGCACGCACTCGGCGAAGGCGTGCGTCTCCTGTCCGTGCCCGACCTGCGCGAGAGATTCTTGCCAGCGGCCGACGTGACGGTGGCGACCTCTTGGGCAACGGCCGAGATGGCGCGAGTCTACTCGCCGCGCGCGGGCAGAAAATTTCAGATTGTTTACGACTACGAACTCTGGATGACGGCCGCGCCTACTCTGCGCCGCAGGATGGAGGAGGCTTTCCGCGCAGGACTCGGTTGCGTCGCCACGTCGCCCGCCGTCGCCGCTATGCTCGAAGAGCTGAACGTGCGTGCGGTGGCTTACATCCCCTGCGGGTTGGACTTCGACGCGTTCGGTGTGGACACGCCCCTCGCGCAGCGCGTGCGCGGGACGGTCGGATTTCCGGCGCGTGTGCAGCCATCGAAGGGAACGGCCGACGCGCTCAAGGCGCTCGACGCGCTCCGCGCACGGCGCGGCGACGTGCTCCGCGTGAGCGCGTTCGGGCCGCGACCGATGACGAGTTTGCCCGTCTGGGTACGTCCCTTCTGGCTTCCGACCGACGCAGAGTTGCGCGCCTTCTATAATTCGATTTCCATCTTCGTCTTTCCTTCGCATTACGAAGGATGGGGGCTGCCGGGCATGGAGGCGCTCGCGTGCGGCGCGGCGCTCGTGGCCGCCGACAGCGTGGGCGTGCGCGAGTACGCGCGGCACGGCGAGACCGCGCTGGTCGTCGCGCGTGAACGCCCGGACTTGCTGGCAGAGGCCGTCGAGACGCTGCTCGACGATGACGAACTACGCCAGAGACTCGCGCGACAGGGCAACGCACACGTACAGCAATACACATGGGAGCGCGCCGTTGACGCGCTCGAAGCTCTCTTCACAGGCGCGGCGCGGCGTCAGGTGGAGAACGTGTCGGAGCGGGCGGCGTCGGAGGGGCGTGCGTGCGGAAGATTAGAGTGACGGCTTTGACAGCGGGCAGAGACGACCCTTCGCGTCGCTTTCGCGTCTGTCAGTTCGTGGACGCGCTGGCGCGGCGCGGCATCGAAGTCGCCGAGTATCACCCGTTCTTCAGCAAGTACGCGGCCGCGCCCGTGCCGCGTCTCGGCTTCCTCTGGACGGCAGGGAAGATTCTGGCGCGCGTACCCGGCGTCGCCGCCGCGCGCTTCGGCGAGATTACATGGTTGCAACGCGAGTTGATACCCGGCAGGCTCACTCTGGAAAACTTCGCCGGGCGAAAACTTCTGTTCGACGTGGACGATGCGATATGGACGATGCAGCATGGCGACTCGGTGGAGCGCATCGCCGAACGCTCGCGCGGCGTCGTCGCCGGCAACGAGTTTCTCGCGGACTACTTTCGCCGACGCGGCGCGCGCGTCTGGGTTGTGCCGACCTGTGTGGACACGGACAGGTGGCGACCTGCGCCGCCCGTTAACGGGCGCGAGCGCGCCGAGTGGGTCGTCGGCTGGTCAGGCACGTCCTCAAACCTCAAGTATCTTTACGCGATTGAAGAACCGCTCGCAGATTTCCTCGACGGCCACGACGGCGCGCGGCTCCTCGTGGTGTCGGACGCCGAGCCTCGTTTCAGACAGATTCGCGGCGACCGTTGGCGGTTCGAGCGTTGGTCGCCGACGGACGAGGTGCGGCAGGCGCAGCAGATGGACGTGGGGTTGATGCCGCTGGCGGCGACCGACTGGGAGCGCGGCAAGTGCGGCTGCAAGATGCTTACTTACATGGCCGTTGGCATGCCGACCATCGCCAGCCCCGTCGGCGTGGGGGCTGATATCATGCAGCAGGGAGAGGTCGGCCTCGCGGCGACGACGCGCGACGATTGGTACAACGCGCTCTGCCGATTGTTCGACGAACGCGCGCTCGCCTCACGACTCGGCGCGGCCGGGAGACGACTCGTCGAAGAGCGTTACTCGGTCGCACGCCACGCGGCAACGCTCGCCGGAATCTTCCAACAGGTCGCCGAAGAGGAATGATGCCGCCTATCATCGTCGCGCCGCTCGATTGATTCCTGCTGCCGAAGCTCTGATGTGAGTTCATGCGTGTCACTTTCGTCATCCCCGTCATCGCCTCCGGCGGCGCAGAGCACGCGCTGGTGATTCTGGCGCGCCGCTGGGCTGCGGGGGGGCGGCAAGTCACCATCCTCACTTACGACGACGGCGCAAGCGCGCCCTTCTACGAACTCGACCCGCGCATCCGCCACGTACCAATGGGAATCGCGCGTGACTCTTCCGGCCTCTTCGCGGCCGTCGGGAACAACCTGCGGCGCGCGCGCATCCTGCGCAGAGAGGTAAGGCGCAGCCGTCCCGACGTGGTCGTCAGTTTCATTGACCAGACGAACGTGCTGACGCTGGTGGCGACCGAAGGTCTCAGCGTGCCGGTCGTCGTCGTCGAACAGAGCGACCCGCACACGTTCCCCGTCAAAGCGGTCTGGGCGCGTCTGCGACTGCTGACCTATGCGCGTGCGCGTCGCATCGTCCTGTTGAGCGCGCACGATGCGGCTTTCTTTCCGCCGCGCCTGCGCGGGCGCGTCGCCGTCATCCCGAATCCTTTCGTCCCTCCGCCCGAAGCCACTGAAGAAGGTTCACACGATGCTGCGACGCAAGAGCCGACGCTCATCGCCGTCGGGCGGCTGCACAGAGACAAAGGCTTCGACATCCTGCTCGAAGCCTTCGCGCTGCTGCGCGAGCAACATCCCGCGTGGCGTCTGACCGTACTCGGCGAAGGTGAAGAGCGCGGGCGTTTGGAGGCGCTGCGCGACAGGTTGCATCTCGGCGAACACGTCTCTCTACCCGGCCGCGTCAGAGACCCTTACACGTTCCTCAGACGCGCGACTCTCTTCGCGCTGCCCTCGCGCGCCGAAGGCTTCCCGCTGGCCTTGTGCGAGGCGCTGGCCTGCGGGCTGCCAGCCGTCTGTACGGACTGTGCCGGCGGCGTGCGTGACATCATCGAGGACGGCGTCAACGGCCTGCTCGTGCCGAAGGAGGATGCAGGCGCACTCGCGCGTGCGCTCGGCCGTCTGATGTCGGACGAGACAGAGCGACGACGACTCGCGCAACGTGCGCCGGAGGTCGTCGAGCGGTTCAACCCGCGTCGGACGTTCGAGGCGTGGGAGTCGCTCCTGCGTGAAGTGTCGGGTGACAGAAAAGTCTTGAACCAAAGTTGAAAGCGAACTCTTGAAGGGAAGATGAGCGTCCGTATGACGGCAACAACGGCCGGAACAGGCGAGGTCGGCGACAACGCGCAAGGCGGGACGCGCGTGGCCTGCTTCACTCCAGACTTGACGGATGGAGGCGCGCAACGTGCGGTCGTCAAACTCGTCGGTGGACTCGCGGCGCGCGGGCTTGCCGTTGACCTCGTTCTCGTCAACCGTGTCGGGCCGCACCTCGACGGTGTGGATGCGCGCGTGCGCGTGGTTGATTTGGCGGCAGGCCGCGTCGCACGTTCAATCCGGCCGCTGGCGCGATACCTCGCACGCGAGCGCCCGCACGCGCTCGTCTCTTTCCTGACTCACGCCAACGTCGTAGCCGTCGCTGCTCGCGCGTTCGCGCGCTCCGACACACGCCTCGCGCTGGTGGAGCAGAACACCGTCTCGGCCGTTCGCAGCCAACTGCGCCGCGACGCGTTGCTCCCCGCCCTCGTGCGTCGCGCATACCCGCGCGCAGACGCTATCGTCGCCGTCTCCGAAGGCGTCGCGCGCGACCTCGTCTCCCCTCTCAACGTTCCCTCCGACAAAGTGCACGTCATCCCGAACCCGGTCGTTGATGATGCGTTGCGCGAAGCGGCTACCGCTCCGGTCGAGCACAGGTGGTTCAAGGAAGACGGTGCGCGGGTCGTCATCGGCGTCGGGCGTCTGACAGAGCAGAAGGATTTCCCGACGCTGCTGCGTGCGTTTCGGATGTTGCGGGAGAAGAAAAGCGACATGCGTCTGATGATTCTCGGCGAGGGAGAAGAGCGCGCGGCGCTCGAAGCGTTAATCGGCGAGTTGGGATTGACGGACGACGTTGCCCTGCCCGGTTTTGTCGAAAACCCTTACGCGCACATGAGCCGCGCGGCGGCCTTCGTCCTCTCGTCGCGTTGGGAGGGGTTGCCGACCGTGCTTATCGAGGCGCTCGCCTGCGGCTGTCCTGTCGTTGCGACGGACTGTCCGAGCGGCCCGCGTGAGATTCTGAACGGCGGCGAGTACGGCGTGCTCGTCCCTATGGGTGACGCGGCGGCGATGTGCGACGCGATGGCGCGCGCGCTTGAGGAGCGCCCCCACGCGGCGACGCTCAGAGGGTACGCGGAGCGTTACACGGTCGAGCGCGCCACCGCGCAATATCTCGAACTGCTCGGCCTCGCCTGAACGCCACGACGGGGTTCGAGCAAAGTGAGAGAAGGTTGACGAGAAGGTCTGTGCTGGCGCACGCGTGCGCCTTCATCCACAGGCAGGCTCACGGCTCCTGCTTCCGCATATCGAGCGCGTCCACTTTTGCTTTCGAGCATCATTCGCTTTAAATTGTAGGCTTTGAGTTCGACATTTCTTCGCGCACCTGCGCCGATATGGTCGGGAGCAATCTCGAACTTCGCAAGCTAACGTGACCAAAACGAGCGCCGAGGCCATCAGAATCTTGCACGTCATCAACGACCTCTCCGTCGGAGGGGCTGAGATGATGCTTTACAAGCTCCTCTCGCATGGCGACTCGCGCGGCTTTCGTCCCGCCGTCATCTCGCTCGGCAAGCGCAGCACACTCGACGCGCGCATCGAAGCTCTGGGCGTCCCCGTCTATAACATCGGCATGCGTCCGTCGAAGCTGCCCACGCCCGGCCAACTGCGGCGACTCGTCTCCGCCGTGCGGCAGGTCAATCCCGACGTGATTCAGGGTTGGATGTATCACGGGTGTCTGGCCGCCGAGTTTGCGCGCACCTTTGCCGCACGCGGCGCACCCGTCATCTGGGGTCTCCACAGTTGCAACAACGACCTCACGCTCGAAAAGCGCTTGACGGCCGCCATCATCCGGCTGTGCGGCCGACTCTCAGCGCGCCCTGCCAAAATCATCTACGTCTCGGAAGCGAGCCGACAACAACACGAGGCGATGGGCTATCACGCGCAGAACGCCCACGTCATCCCGAACGGCTTCGACACGACGCACTTCGCCCCTTCGACGGAAGCGCGTGCGGAGGTACGCGCAGAGTTGGGCGTAGAGGAAGACCATCTCTTAATCGGTCTCGTCGGCCGCTTCCATCCGATGAAAGACCACATCAACTTCCTGCGCGCCGCCTCGCTGCTCTCGGCCGATTACCACGCCGCCCGCTTCCTGCTGGTCGGAAGGGAGGTTGACGCGGACAACCCTGTGCTGCGGCGTCTGCTCGTCAGGTTGGGTCTCGAAGGGAGGACTCACCTGCTCGGCGAGCGCAACGACATCTCACGCCTCATTGCCGCCTCAGACATCTGCTCGCTCTCGTCTTCCTACGGCGAAAGCTTCCCTCTGGTCGTCGGCGAGGCGATGGCGTGCGGCGTCCCCTGCGTGGTCACAGATGTCGGCGACGCGGCGAAGTTGGTCGGCCCGACAGGGCTTGTCGTCCCGCCGCGCGACTCCGAAGCTCTGGCCGAAGCATGGCGCGAACTGATTCGCCTCGGCTCGGCCGGACGCGCACAACTTGGCGAGGCCGCGCGCGCACGCGTCCGCGAAAACTTCCACGTCGCTTCCGTCACCGCACAATACGAAGCGCTCTTCAGGTCAGTCTTACAGAAGTAGTCCTCCGCGCCATCGTCGTCTCGATGCTCGCAGGTCAGGCCATGTTCAGGACGGAGTCTATTTCAGGGTCGGCGGGCTATGAAGCGATGTCCGTTCGCTGTCAATCTGAGCAGCACGCAACGTGCGCGGGCTGGCACCCGTCCAACGCTTGAAGGCGCGCGAGAAGGCGGCCGGGTCGGAGAATCCTACGAGGTAAGCTGTCTCATTGACAGAGACCTTCCTCCCGCTCAAGTAGTGGAGCGCCAGCTTGTGTCGGAGTTCATCCAAGACCTTCTCGAAGGTCACACCCTCTGCTTTGAGCCTGCGAAAGAGCGTCGGGCGGCTGAGACCCATTTTCGCGGCTATCGCATCCATGCTCGCTTCGCCGGTATGGAGGATGGGCATCAGCAGGCTCTCGACGCGTCCCCTCGTAGTTTTTGAACTCTCCAGATGCCTGAGCAGCGCCTCCGCACGTTCGCTCAATACGCCGAAGACATAGCGGTTCGCACGCGGCAGCCTGAGGGACAGGAACGCTTCATCCATCAGCAGCGCGTTCATGTGGCTGCCGAAGAAGAGGGGAACGCCGAAGACCCGTTCGTACTCGGCGCGATAGCTCGGCTCCCGGTGTGTGAAGTGAATCGCCTTCGGGTAAGGCCACTTGGAGAAATCCTCTGTGGCTCCGAACAGTTCGCGTGCGCCACAGATGCTGCGTGCAAAGGCGGACTCGATGAGCAGCGGGTTATCGACGTAGACGTGGCTCGTCATCTTCAACCAGACCCCAGACTCGTCGCGGACGAGTTCGAGATGCTCCGAGACTCTCACCTCATCCTCGTCGAGCATCAGACGTGCGTAACGGTTCAACTGCCGACGCGCCTCCTCCGTAGTTTCCGAAGCCTCGCCTATCAGCCCGACGATTGAGATGCTCTGCAACCTGACCGCTTCGCCGAACAGGAGCGCGAGGGCAGGTTCGCCGCACAACTCGACGCCCGCTTGCATCAGCGCCACGTAATTCGACAAGGGCACGCGGTTGTCCTGTTCCTCAAGGTCTTCAGGACGAATGTGCGAACGCTCTAGCAGCGTCCGGCGGTCAGCGCCTCTGGCGACGGCGAAGTCCAGAAATGCTTTCGGATAGCCGGCGGCAATCGTCGTTTCAGCCATCTCTTGCTAACCCCTGAATCCTGCGGTCATGTTTTTGATACGCGGCGTCATTGTCTTCCGTTTTTCGTCCTGAATAAGATAGGTCTTGCGGGCAGTGTCGGACGCCTGGATGTCCATGCAGCAAACACTTCTGGCGAGGGTCTCAATATGACGGGACAGATTGCAGAAGCGTCGCCACGACTCAAGGCCAGAATCGCGGGCGGCTTCTACCTGCTCACCATCATCGCGGGCGTGTTCGCCGAGGCCTTCGTGCGCGGCGCACTCGTCGTGCGAGATGACGCCGCCGCCACGGCGACGAACATCCTCGCACACGAGCCGTTGTATCGTTTCGGCCTAGCCGCCGATATTATCATGCTCGCGTGCTATATCGTCGTCACGCTCCTCTTCTATGACCTGTTCAAGCCTGCGGGCAAGAGCCTCTCTTTGCTTGCCGCGTTCTTCAGCCTGACGGGGATTGCGGTTCTGGCCGTCAACTCTCTCAACCACGTCGCCCCTCTGGTCTTACTGGGCAGGGCTAACTATCTGAGCGCATTTGAAACGACTCAGTTGCAAGCCTTTGCGCTGATGTCTCTCAGAATGCACACGCGGGGCTACAACATCGCCGGAGTGTTTTTCGGAGTCTACTGCGTCCTCATCGGATACCTTGTTTTCAGGTCGGGCTTTCTGCCTCGCATCGTGGGGGTGCTGATGGCGCTCGGAGGCTTGAGCTATCTGATGAACAGCTTCACGCTCTTTCTCTGGCCTGCGCTCGCGGCTCGTCTCCCGGACATCATGGTGCTCGGCGGCATTGCGGAACTATCACTCTGCCTGTGGCTGATGGTGATGGGCGTTAATGCTCAGAAGTGGAGAGAGAAAGCAATCGCCCGGCCAAACAGCGACGCATAGCTCCGGAAGCGAAGAAAGGAGAAAGCAAGTGGACTCGATGAAGCAAGCCGGGACAGCCCTGCACGACATCAAGATTCACGTGAAGATAAAGATTTCAGCCCTCTGGGCGAGCGCGATGTGTTGCTACATCTATGGAGACTTTTTTTTGCTCTACCAGCCGGGAAAACTGCAAGAGATGCTGGAAGGGAAAATGGCGCCCTTCGGCCCGACGACGCAAGGCGTTCTGGTCGGAACCTCCATCTCGATGGCAATCCCGGCGCTCATGATTTTCCTCTCGCTCGCACTAAAAGCCAACCTGAGTCGGTGGCTGAACATCATCCTCGGCGCGCTCTATAGTTTGTTTGTGCTCGTCACGATGCCGGGCGCGTGGGCGTTCTACTTATTCATGGGAAGCGTCGACATACTCATCACGTCCCTCATCGTCTGGTACGCATGGACTTGGCCGAAGCAGGAAACAGCATCACAGGACACCTGAACTCTATAGATGAGCCGGTGCTTCTCCCTTCAAAGTAATCCCGCAACAGAACCGCGTCGGATATCCTTTCCGTTTTTCCATCTGTTAGACTGGCGCTGCAAGTGCTGGTTCTTTGGATAGATGAACTCTCGTCTGGAACTTTCTCGCATTCCGGATTCTTTTCCTTGATGTTCAATAGCCCCCGGACACCTCACAGAGGAGCCTCAAGATGTCTTCGCCGAAAGAACTCGGCAACAAGCCCGGCAACCACCTTCTGTCGGCCTTGCCGCGCGAAGAATCTGCGCGGCTCTCAAGGCATTTGGAGTTGGTGCGGCTGGTGCCGGGCAAAATCCTTTATAACGCAGGCGATGTCGTCCGTCATGCCTACTTCCCAAGAGCCGGAATGGTCTGCTTACTCTCCGCAACCGAGAGCGGGAGAACGATAGAGGTGGCGATGATTGGCGATGAAGGCATGGTGGGCGTCCCTATCATCCTGAGAAGCGTGTCGGCGCCTTATCATGTGATGGTGCAACTGGCGGGCGACGCGCTCCGTATCAGAGGTGGCACGCTCAGAGAGGAGTTTGACCGGGGCGGCCGTCTGCAAGACCTGCTGCTGCGCTACATGCATACTTTACTCGTCCAGATTGCACAGTCGGCGGCCTGCAACGGTTTCCACACGGTCGAAGAGCGGCTCTGTCGCTGGCTCCTCGTCTGCCGCGACCGCGTGCAGAGCGACACGATTCCTCTGACGCAGGAGTTCCTCGCTCACATGCTCGGCGTGCCGCGCACCACCGTCACAATGGTCGCCAGAGCCGTCCAGAAGAAAGGGCTTATCGGATACAGCCGGGGCAAGGTCACCATCCTCGACCGGCGCAGGTTGGAGGCGGCCTCCTGCGAATGCTACAAACTCGTTCACAAGGGCGCGGCCGAGTTCCTCGTCGCCTGACGGCCGAAAATTTTTTCCGCTATGTCGAGAACTCGACAGACGTATCTTCACGCGCTGAGGTAGTCTGCCCGCCGTCAAGATATGGACGCCTCGCGCGGCGTTGCTTCTCGCTGATGAGTTTTTGTCGGCAGCGTCGCGCGCAGTAGACAGAATTTCCGTCAACAGGTCGGCACCTCTCAAGCCGGCCACTCCCGAACTAGTAGACATGAGACTTCCACCCTCGCCGGGGTGTGCCCTTTTTCATCACACCTCTCGGCGGAGTGCGGAAGGCGCTCGACCTCGCCTGAGCGTTCCTCCCAGGGCGCTCTACTTTTGGGTTAAGAAATTTCCAAAGGAGAGACAGACAAGTGAAGAGATTTTTAGTAATGTTCGCCGTCCTCGCGGCGTGTGTTCTGACCCTCGTGCTTCCTCACGCGGACGCAGAAAAGTCTTTACCGTCGGACGAACAAGCACAGGATAAACAGGGAAAATTCCGCCGCACAAACGACGCTATCCCCAATCAGTATATCGTCCGCTTCAGGGACGACTTACCGGCCACGCAGGTTAAATCTCAGGCTACGGAGTTGGCGAGCCTGCACGGCGGAAATGTGACGCAGGTCTACGAGCACAGCATCAAAGGCTTCGCCGTCCAACTGCCGGAGGCCGCCGCGCTCGCGCTCAGCCACAACCCCAACGTCGAGTACGTGGAAGAGGACGGCGTTGCTTCCATCAACGAAACGCAGTACGGCGCGCCCTGGGGGCTTGACCGCATCGACCAGCGCTTTCGGCCGCTCGACGGCACGTACTCCTACAACAGCTACGGCATCGGCGTCTATGCGTACGTCATCGACACCGGCATCAACACCGGCCATCAAGAGTTCCAGAACCGCGCCATCATGAGCTACGACGCTTACGGCGGCAACGGTCAGGACTGCAACGGCCACGGCACGCACGTCGCCGGAATCATCGGCGGCACGACTTACGGCGTCGCCAAAGGGACGACCATGTGGGGCGTGCGCGTGCTCGATTGCAGCGGCAACGGCTCTTGGTCGAACATCATCGCAGGCATTGACCACGTCACGAGCCGTAAGCGGAACGTGCATCCCTCTTGGCCGACGGTTGCTAACATGAGTTTGCGCGGCGGTGCTAACACTTCCGTGGACGACGCCGTGCGCCGTTCAATTGCGGCCGGTGTCACCTACGTCGTCGCCGCAGGAAACGACAACAACGACGCCACGCTCTACTCGCCCGCGCGCGTCAGCGAAGCGATTACCGTAGGCGCGTCGGACATCAATGATGTTCGCGCCTCTTTCTCAAACTTCGGCCCCGGCGTTGACCTCTTCGCGCCCGGCGTCGATATCCCCTCAGCGTGGATTGGCAGCAGCACGGCGACCGTCAACGCTTCGGGTACTTCGATGGCCGCGCCGCACGTCGCAGGCGTCGCCGTTCTCTATCTCGAACACAATCAGAGCGCCTCGCCTTACAGCGTCGGCAACGCCATCATCGGCAACGCGACGACAGGTGTGCTCAGCGACATCTTCAACTCGCCCAATCGCCTGCTCCATTCTGTCTTCACACAGGGAGCGGGAAGCAACAACGCGGCGTTCGTCTCGCAGTCCGTCCCGACGACGATGACTGCCGGGCAGAGCTACAACGTCTCGGTCACGATGTACAACAACGGCAACTCTACGTGGACGTGCTTCGACGGCAACTGCGGCTACAAACTCGGCTCGCAGAATCCGCAGGACAATGGCACGTGGGGACTGGGTCGGGTCTACATTCCCTCAAACGTGACCGTCCCGCCGGGCGCGCAACACACGTTCAACTTCACCGTTACCGCGCCTTCCACACCGGGTTATTACAACTTCCAGTGGCGAATGGTGAACGAGTTGGTCGAGTGGTTCGGCGAATACACGCCGAACGTCGTGGTGAACGTGACGGGCAGCGGCGGAACCTCTTGCGACCTCCAGTTGGAGCAAAACTGCTATGACAACGGCGGGTCTTGGAATTCGTTGAACTGCACCTGCAAATACCCGATTGAGCCTGAGCCGTGCGGCAGCCTTCAGCGCCTACCCTGCGGGATGCAAAGCACCGGCACACAGAAGCGCAAACCATAAGTCTGTTCGGTAAGCATGAAGCGACGGCGGCGGGG
>DASZCR010000154.1:0-15775 GCA_035942915.1 Pyrinomonadaceae bacterium
CGACGGCGACGATAACTACTGGATTGAGGTTCGCCCGTCCGAGGGCGGGCGCAACTGTGTCGTTCGCCGCACGCCCGACGGGCGGACGACCGACATGACGCCGCCCGACTTCAACGCGCGCACACGCGTCCACGAATACGGCGGCGGCGACTACGCCGTCTCGGACGGCACAATCTTCTTCGCCAACTTTCAAGACCAACGGCTCTACCGCTACGCGGGCGGCTCGCAACCCGTCGCGCTCACACCCGCGATGGCCTTGCGTTACAGCGACATGGTCTACGACCGCCGCCGCGACCGCCTCTTCGCCGTGCGTGAAGACCACACGGTCGAGGGGCGCGAGGCCGTCAACACGATTGTCCGACTCGACGTGGAGGCGGAAGGGAACTCGGACGGCGGGACAGTGCTCGTCTCAGGAAACGACTTCTATGCGTCGCCGCGCCTTAGCCCGGACGGGGCGCGGCTCGCTTGGCTGACGTGGAATCATCCGAACATGCCCTGGGACGGATGCGAACTGTGGGTGGCCGACCTTGACGAAGACGGCACGCCCTCGTCTCCGCGCATGGTTGCGGGCGGGCTGGAAGAGTCCATCTTTCAGCCGGAATGGTCGCCCGAAGGCGTGCTCTATTTCGTCTCCGACCGAAGCGGATGGTGGAATCTCTACCGCCTCGGCGCAGACGGCCAGATTGAGGCGCTCTGCGAGATGGAGGCCGAGTTCGGCATGCCGCAGTGGGTCTTCGGGATGTCTACCTACTCGTTCGCTTCGGAAGCGAAAATCATCTGCGCTTACAGTCGGCGCGGTGCTTCGCAACTCGCCACGCTCGACACAAAGACGCTCAAACTGACACCCGTCGAGACGCCCTATCAGGACATCTCTTATCTGCGCGCCTGCGGCACGCGCGCCATCTTCCGCGCCGGTTCGCCCGTCGAGCGCGCCTGCATCGTCGAACTGGATTTGGAGACCAACAAGGTCACAGTGCTCCGGCGTTCGAGCGAGGTGGTCATCGACGAAGGTTACCTCTCCGTGCCGCAGGCGATAGAGTTTCCGACCGAGGGCGGGCTGACGGCGCACGCCTTCTACTACCCGCCGCGCAACCGCGACTTCGTCGCGCCTGAAGGCGAGCGCCCGCCTCTCGTCGTCAAGTGTCACGGCGGCCCGACCGCCGCCGCAACGACGACGCTGCGCCTAGAGACGCAGTACTGGACGAGTCGCGGCATCGCCGTCTTGGACGTGAACTACGGCGGCAGCACCGGCTACGGGCGCGAATACCGACGCCGTCTGAACGGGCAATGGGGCGTCGTCGATATTGACGATTGCGTCAACGGCGCGCGGTATCTGATAGAGCGCGGGCTGGCGGACGCCGCGCGCTGCGCCATCACGGGCGGCAGCGCCGGAGGCTACACGACGCTCGGTGCGCTCACCTTCCGCGACCTCTTCAAAGCAGGGGCGAGCCACTTCGGCATCAGCGACCTGACCATCTTCACGGGCGACACGCACAAGTACGAGTCGCGCTATCTCGACCGTCTCGTCGGCCCCTACCCGGAGCGCGCAGACCTCTACCACGAACGCTCGGCCATCAACTTCACGGAGAGGCTCTCCTGCCCGGTCATCTTCTTTCAGGGTCTCGAAGATAAGGTCGTGCCGCCGAATCAGGCGGAACTGATGGTTGAGGCGTTGCGCGCGAAGGGATTGCCCGTCGCTTACGTCCCGTTCGAGGGCGAGCAGCACGGCTTCCGCCGCGCGGAGAACATCAAGCGGGCGCTCGACGGCGAACTCTACTTCTACTCGCGCGTCTTCGGTTTCGAGTTGGCCGACCCGGTCGAGGCCGTGCCGATTGAGAACCTGTAGCGCATCACTTTTCGCGGAAAAGTTTTCGGACAAAGCAAAGCGCGGGCGGCCGTCGCATCTATCCTGCGACGGCCGTCCACGCTTGAGTGCCGAAAAGACTATTTGTCTTCCGAGTTGAAAAAAACTAGCCCCGACGCTGCGGCGGACGCGACTTGCGCTTGTTGCGCTTGCGGGCAAGCGCGGACTTGAGTTTCGCCTTCTGTCCGCGCGACATGAAGAAGGCGTGCTTCTTCGCGTCCTTGATGATTTCTTCCGACATCACCTTGCGCTTGAAGCGGCGCAGCGCGCTCTCAATCGACTCACCCTGATTGACAGTAACCGTTGCCATCTTTAACTCTCCGTAAAAATGTTGATGAAAATTTCCGGGCTTTGAAGCGACCCGATATTGTGCCAGCCAACGGGCATTCTGGCAAGTCGGCTCGCAACCCGTTCAAGCCCTTCAGGCCGCGCGCGAATGGACGAGGCGACGCATCCGGTCGGCGAAGAGCACGTCGATTTTCTTCGGCTCAATGACGGCCGTCACTTCGCCGTAGCCGTAGGCGGGATGGACGAGCGTCTGGCCGATGCGGTAAGTGCGCCCCCAGTCGTAGGGCGCTCCCGTCTTGGCGCTGGACGAGGCAGATTTCGTTGCGGCCTCACCGCCGCTCTTGAAGGTGCTGCGCGTGCCGCACTGCGGGCAGTTGACGCGCGAAATCTGTCCGCGCTTCGTCACCGTAGCAACGACGTGGCCGCGCGACTCTTCGCACACGGCGCAAAATTTTTCGACGCGGTCGCCGACGGTATGAACGGGCTTCTCCATAAAAATTCCTCTCTGCTTCGGTAAGGCGTGAGCGCGCCGGACACTTCCTCCGGCTAATCCGGGGGGCGCAGTCCGGTGCGCGTTTCTCGCGGCTTCGGACGGACGCGAGCGATAGGCACTACTTGTACCTGTATGTGATGCGGCCTTTCGTCAGGTCGTAGGGGGATAACTCGACCGTGACGCGGTCGCCGGGCAGGATGCGGATGAAGTTTTTGCGCATCTTGCCGGATATCTGCGCCAGGACGACGTGGTCGCTACCGTCCAGACGGACTTTGAAAAAGGCGTTGGGCAGTTTGTCGATGATGACGCCTTCGGCCGGAATTAAATCTTCTTTGGACAAACAGTAAATCTCCTTCAAGTCTGTTGTTCGAGGGGATACGCGAAGAGCGTTAAAGTTGGGCTTGCCTGACGGACGACACCCCCGGCGAAGATTCTCGCCGGGGGCGTCCACTTCTCGCGCGAACTAGGACAGGGCGCTTCTCATCGCTCAACTGCTACCAGCGCGGCTCGCGGTCGCCGTAGCCGCCACCGCCGCCACCATAACCGCCGCGTCCGCCACCGCCACCGCCGCCGCCGCGATTACCGCCGCCGCCGCCGTAGCCTCCGCGTCCGCCACCACCGCCGCCGCCGTAGCCGCCACGACCGCCGCCACCGCCACCGCCCCGGTCTTCGCGCGGACGCGCTTCGTTAACGGTGATGTTACGGCCGCCAACCTCCTTGCCGTTGAACTGCGCGATGGCCGCCTCACCTTCCTCTTTGGTTGCCATCTCGACGAAGCCGAAGCCGCGCGAGCGACCCGTCTCACGGTCTTCGATGACCGAAGCCGACTCGACTGTGCCGGCCTGTGAGAACAGTTCCTGCAAGTCTTCGCTCGACGTTTTGAACGAGAGATTACCGACGTAAAGTTTCATGCTCATGGACTGACGTTTCTCTCCGCGAAGGGAGCGTAAAGAGAAGCTCGACTCGAATGCTGATCTTCGGTAAAACGGTAGCCGCGAAGTTGCTGGTTCGATTCGCTCTGCTTGAGAGCAGCTTCTGCAAGATGGACTCCAACCTGCTCTCGTACTATCGCTTGACGCCGCCGCTTTTTCCATGAGCGCGGGGCGCATCACCGTTGATGCGCGAGAGAAGGACTAACACGAACAATAATGCCTCAGAAGAGCGATAAACGCAAGCAGATAGAGTGTTTTAGAGACAGGACGGACGCTTCTCAGCCGCCTTCTCAAACGCCCTCTAAAAAGAGCGCGGCAGACGCGCGTCCGTAATTATCACGAAGTCGCCGAGGCGGCCATCGTTCGCTGCATCGAAAGCCGGAAAGTTCTTCGTGGCGACCAATGTGACGACGAGCATGCGCGACAGCGGCCGATAACGCGCCAGATGTTCGGGCACGCCGAGCCGCTCCTCGCTGTGGAACTTGCCGTTGACATGAAGGACAAAGGCTTTCTGCTCTCGCTTCAAGTGTTCGGAGACGGCATAGGCCATCGTCGCGTCGCGCAGGTTTTGCGCGTCGAGGAGGTGCGCGGACGAGTGCATCGGGTCGCCGCCCATCGCGCGCGCGAACTTCGCGGCGTAGGGAGCGGAAGCAGATGCGAAGGGCAAGGGCGCAAGCCACGCGCGCGCCTGCTGTGAGAGCGTCTGCAAGGAGGCCACGCCCGAACGCGAGGCGAGCGCGACGTAACGCGCGGGCGCGTTTGCGGCGATGACGCCGAGACGATGCGCGCGTGCGAACTCGACGAGGGGCTTGTAATCCGTCTCGTAATTTTTCCAGGGGCGACTGCTCGCCAGAAAATGTCTCTCCGTGATAAGCCCCGCCAGATATTCATCGACGACGACCTGCACATCGCGCTCGAACATTTCGAGCGCAAGTGCGACCGGCCGCCGCGCGCTCTCGTCACCAGATGTGAAACGCGCGTAAGCCTCCCGCAGCAATTCAGCCTCAAGCGCGTGCGCCAGCGGGTCGTCGTGCGTCTCTCCGACGAAGAGCACGTCGGCACGACTCATCGCTTCGACTACGTCAGACAGTTTCACGTTGCGCCCCGCCGAATCGTAGACGCGGTAGTGCGCCTCAGTCGCGCGTCCGCTGCCAGAGGTGGGCGGCGACGGCTGCTGTGCGCGTGCGTCGGACGCGCGTGGAGAGAGCGTGGCAAGAAGCAACGCCGAGACGGCGAAGATGCGTAGAGCTTTACGTCTCAACATGGTCGGACTTTCAGCATCGAGCGGGCGAGCCGGACAAAAATATTGTGGTTGACAGCGCGCCGGCTTTCGCGTAAGAAGCAGGCGGCTGTTGCCAACCCCGAAACATTCCGCATGAGAAGACAGGAGACAGACGATGGACAGAACGCGTGTGTTTATTCAGACGATGATTACGCTCGCTTCCGCCTCGCTCGGCCTCGTTGCCGCGCTGGCCTGGAACGAGGCCATCAAGGCGACTATCAAGAAAGTCTTCGAGACGGATGAGAGCCTCGCAGGTCTCTACGCTTACGCCGTGATAGCAACCATCATCGCCATCATCGTCCTCGTCGTGCTGGCGCGCGCCGCCGCACGCGTCGGAGGCGAAGCCGCCATCAACCGCGAGGCCGAAGGCTAAAGCCTGCTTGCTCTGCGGCCTCTCCCCGTCGGATGCCGGTCGGCTCGCCCGACTGATTTAACAGATGGACGCGGCTTTGGCAAATTCGGCGTCTCGCCGCGTCGCGGTGTATGCTGTGCGGAGAGAGTAAGCGCGGCAGTTCGACGAATAAGGGAGGGACGGTTTCCGAGCATGTCTTCACAGCAGGAAGAGTTTACGGTCGGGGTCGAGGAGGAGTATCAGATTGTGCATCCGGCGACGCGCGCTCTGCGTTCACGCGCGCAACGCATCCTGACGAAAGCGCAGGCGGCGGTCGGCAACGAAGTCCAACCTGAGTTGTACCTCTCACAGATTGAAATCGGCACGCCCATCTGTCGCACGCTGACGGACGTGCGCGCCGAACTCGTGCGTCTGCGACGCGAAGTCATCACGGCGGCCGAGCGCGAAGGAAGCCGCATCGCAGCCGCCGGGACGCATCCCTTCTCGCATTGGGACGAGCAGACGTTGACGCCGAAAGAGCGCTACGTCGGCATCGCCAAGGACTACAAACAACTCGCACGCGAACAACTCATCTACGGTTGCCACGTCCACGTCGGCATCCGCGACCGCGAGCGCGCCATCGAGGTGATGAACCGCGCGCGGCCGTGGCTGGCCGTGCTGCTGGCGTTGTCGGCGAACTCGCCCTTCTGGCTCGGCGTCGATACGGGCTACGAAAGCTTCCGCACGGAAATCTGGCGGCGCTGGCCGATGGCAGGCACGCCGCAGGTCTTCGCCTCGCGCGCCGAATACGACCAATTGGTCGCCACGCTCATCGCAACGGGCAGCGTCTCCGATGCGACCAAGATTTACTGGGACGTGCGACCCTCTGCGCGCTTCGAGACGCTTGAGTTTCGCGTGACGGACGTGTGTCTGACGGTGGATGAGGCGGTGATGACGGCGGGGCTTGCGCGCGCACTGGCGCGCAGTTGTTACGAAGACGCGGAACGCGGCATCGAGATTCATCATGCGCGACCGGAAATCCTGCGTGCGGCGAAGTGGCGCGCGGCGCGCTACGGGCTTTCGTCCGAGTTGATAGACCCGCAGGAGGGACGCGCCGCGCCCGCGCGCGAGATGGTGGAAAAGTTTCTCACCTATCTCCGCGCGTCACTGGAAGAACATGGCGAGTGGGAAGAGATTTCGAGTCTCGTCCGCGAGACGTTGGATAAGGGCACGGGCGCGGAGCGCCAGCGCGCAGCATACGAGCGCGCGGGCAACCTCGAAGGCGTCGTCGATTTCATCATCGAAGAGACGGCAATGGGCACAGCTTAAAATCATCCTCATCTTCTACGCATCTTCCACACCTCAAGGACGTGCGCGGTTGCGGATTTATTGAATAAGGATGGTGACATCCGTGCGGCTCGTTGAGCCGTCGGCGCAGGTGACGACGACGGCGGCTGTGCCGGGCGGCGTTCCTTCGGGGAGTAAGACGTTGAGTTGGTCGAGGCCGGGGAAGGTGCCGGACGCGCCCGCGTATTGAACGGTTGCCGCGCGTCCGCCGACCGTCGCGGAGACGGGCAGTGAGTTGCGCCAGCCCGTGCCGAAGAGGGCGATGGTTGAAGGCGCTCCGTTAGTCTTCGACGGAAACGGCGCTTGTGTGTAGCGCAGCCCCGAAGCAAGTAGCGCAATCGCTTGGCCCGCGCCCGTCTGTGAAGTCGTAAAGAGGCCGGGATTGGCGCGCACGATGCGCGCATCATCGGCCGCGATGACGCTGCCGTTGACCGTCACCACCACAGAGCCGACGCCCGCACCCACCTCCTTCGGCAGAAAGATATGTATCTGCGAGTCTGCGAAAGAGAGCACAGGCACGCTGCGTCCCTCGACCGTCACGCGCAGGCCATGTGCTGCCGCCTCGCCCTCCGTTAAGCCGCGCAGTCCGCGCGTCAATCCAGTCCCTTGAATCGTCGCCAGACCGTCGAAGGTCGCCGCCCCGCGCAGGCTCGCGCTGTTCGTCAACGTCAGACGAGCGACGGGCGCAAGCTGTGTCTCGACGCCGAAGGAGAGACCGCTGAGCGCCTGTGTGAATTCATCATCAGCTTCGGCGAAGACCTCGCCGTCGCGCAGGATGCCGTTTAAGGCCGGGTCAGGGAAGGCGTCGATGCGCGGGATGCCGCCGTTGCCGCCGTCAGCCGGACGGTCGTGCTCGCCCGATGCGTCTTCGATGAGATAGACCGTCCCGTCGCGTCCGACCGTGAGGCCGTGAAGGACGAGATTGTTATCAATCGAAAGCCCTTCGACGGCCGTCTCGTCCGTGTCGGCGTAACCGTCGCCGTCCGTGTCGTAGAGCGCGAGGAGGAAGGTGTCTGCTCCGACCGAATGAGAGAAGACGACGCCGCGCGAGTTGGCGGCGATGTCGAGCGGCGCATCGTCGGAGAAGCGGAAACTGTAGAAGGGTTTCGCGTCGAGCGTATCGGGCACGCGGTCGCCGTCGCGGTCGCGGATGATGCGAATCTCGTTCGACTGGAAGTCTGCGACGAGAAGGTCGCCGGTCGGAAGCAGGGCGAGCGCGTTGGCGTTGAAGAGTTGGTCGTCGCCGACGCGGACGAGCGCACGCGAGCGCGCAGGGTCGAAGCCGACGCCCGTAGCGTTGCGCACGAGGAGGATGACGCCGGGCGAAGGCTCGTTGTCAGGATTGTTCGGGTCTGTCGAGTCGTAGAAGCCGCTCGAAGAGACGACGACGAACTCGCGTCCCGTGCTGGAAGTGCCGGAGACGACGGAGACGGCCGAAGGCAGTTGGAAGTCTCGATGGAGGTCGAAGGTCGGAGGCGTGCCGGGGTCGCGCATGTAGTCGCCGTTCGAGTCCTGACCGATGACGAGAACACCGATGGCAACGTCGTCCGAAAGGGTCGTCGTGCCTTTCGTGTCGATGGAAGAGAAGACTTCGTAACGCGCGCCGGAGCGCCCGACGGCGATGTCGTAGGAGCCGCCTTGCGCGTCGAACGTCGTGCGCTCGTCGGCAACAAGGTCTGCCGTCTGGTCTGCGAACTGCTCGTTCGTGCCGCTGGCATTGACGAGACTCAGTTGCGAGGTATGAAGGACGCGGCTGAGGGGCGTGCCTGCACGAAGGCGCGCGAGAGGGGCGGCGGGAGTCTGCGTGTCGGCCTCCGAGAGGGAGCGGAGTGAGCGCGTCGGGCGGATGGGCGCACGACGCGCAGGGGTGAGGCGGGACTTCGTCTGCGTCTGCGCGCGCAGCGCATTCATGCGTTCGCCGCGCGGCGGCCGATACGCGCCCGCGCGTGCGGGCACGTCGGTCAAAGGCTGACGGCTCGCCAGCGCGCGTCGCGTGTCGGCGCGTAAGGCTTGCGCGCCGCCGGTCTGCGCCGTCGCGGCGAAGGGAAGCGCGGCGCAGGCCAGTGCGCAGACGAGTAGAAGTGCGGGGGCGTGGCGTGTGCGGGCTGGCATCGGGAATCCTTTCGACGGCCTGTTATGGGTTCGTTGAGACAGGGGCGAGAGGGCGTGCGACATTTGCAGTTGGTCGGTCAAACGCACGCCTTCTCGCGCCGTCTCTTGAGAGCGCCTGAGCCCTACCGGCGCTCTCAATCTCGTGTGCTGTTAGCGCGGCTGGTCGTCGCGCTTGGGTCGTGCGGGACGTTCGCGCGGCTCGCTGCGTGGGGGAGCCGCGCGCTCCTCGCGCTGTCTCGGAGCTGACTCCTCGCGGCGCGGCGACTGTTCCTGTCTCGGCTGCTCCTGTCGTCGCGGCTCTTCGCGTTGCGGAGGCGGCTCTTCACGTCGCGCCGGTGGCTCGACGCGCGCGGGCTGTTCCTTGCGCGGCGCTTCACGCTCATGACGCTCAGGCGACGGTATCTCGCGGCGCGGCGAAGGCTGCCGACGATATTCCGGTTCGCGTGGCGCAGGCCGTTCTTCGACGCGCGGCGCGGCGGGCTGTTGCTGCTCCTCACGCGGACGCGCGCTGCGCGTGCGTTGACCCGGAGTGTTGTCGTCCATATCCGCGTCGCCTCGCGTCGTCGGTCTGACGCGCTCGAACGTTGGACGCTCGCGCGGCGACGGCTGTGCTCCGCCGTCGCTGCCATCACGTCTGTCGCGGCGCGAGGGCGGTCGCATCTCGACGGGCGAGGGACGCGAGACGACGCCTGTGTTGCTCTCGACTGCGGGAGCGTCGCCGCCGCGCTGGCGGTCGTTGACGGTGGATGAGGGAAGGCGTCGGTCGCGGTTATTGAAGATGCGTGCGCGGCGCAACTCGCCGTCGAGCGCGACGCCGGGTGTACGCACGGCCGCGCCGGTCGCGCGCTCAGGCACGGAGCGGGGCGGTCTCACGCTGGCCGGACGCGCCGCGCGCAGACTGCCGCGTCCTTCATTACCCGCGTCGCTTCGCGGCGTGCCGTTGACGCGGCCTTCAAACTCGGCCGTGCGCCCGTTCGTCACAGCAGGCGACACGCGCCGCGTCTCGGCAGGGACTATCGGCAGACGCCCGCGCAGAGGCTCTGTCGTCACCGTCCGCCGCGCCAACTCGACCGACGCCGGACGAGCACGAATCGCATCGGTGCCGAACTCGCGCGCAGGCACGCTTGTCACCGCGCGGAGCAGCGCCGGGTGCGTGCGTTCGAGGTCTGCGATGCGGTCTGCGCGCAGGGGCGAGAGCCGTCTGTTGTAGCGTGCGTGATGTCGCCCGCGCGGGTCGCGCTGGCCGTGTTGGAGCGGATACCAGCAGACCTGTTCGCCGAAGGAGGTCGAGATGGAGACGAAGGCGACGAGCGCGGGACGCCAGTATGCGCGGCGGTAGTTGTAACCGTAGCCACGCGGTGCCCAGCACCAATTGTTGTTGTAGTAGACCCAACGCCCGTAATGATACGGAGCCCATCCCCAATCCTCGTCTGCCACCCAAGTCCAACCGTAAGGCGGACACCAACGCCAGTGGCCGTAACGATAGGGTGCCCAGTTGTGATACTGATTGATGACGGTGATGTGCGGACGCCAGACGTAGCCGTACTCCTTCGTGTAGCTCCAATCGCCGTAAGCGTCCAACTCCTCAGCGCCCCACACGTCTCGGTCGTAGTAGCGTTCGCGGTCTTCGTAGCGCAGACGCACGGCGAGGTATCGCTCGCGCTCGTCGTTCCACGTGTCCCACAGGTCAAACGACGGAGCGGAACTCAACTCCCAATCACCGTCAGCGTAGTTGTCATAGACGAGGCGCGCCGTTCTGCCGTCGCGCAGAGTGAAGCCGGAAGTCTCTGAGTAGATGCGTGCGCGGCCGTCGTCGCGGACGGTGACGCGCACGGAGCCGTCTGCGCGCACGTCGAGCCTGTAGAGTCCACCCTTCTCGGCGGCGATGGTCGTCTTCGGCGCGTCAATCTCGAAGTACTCGCGCGCGGCGTCGAAGCTTGCGAGGCGGAGCGTCGCCGTCCCTTCGGAGAGACTGAGCGCGATGCCTTCGTCGCGGAGGGTGACGACGCGCAAGACCGAGTCCGCGCCGAGACGCACGAAGTTGCGCGCGTCGATTTGAATCTCAAGGCGCGACTCACGGCCGGTCGCCAGCGTGTCGCCCTCGACGAGCGGAAGGTTCAGCCGCGCCGCCTCCCATTCGAGATTGTCCGCGCGCTTGAGACTGACCTCGCCGCGCATCAGGCTGACGCGCACGACGCGCGCCTGTTCATCATATTCATCGGGATAGTCGTCCTCCGCTTCGACGGCCGACGCCGGAGGAGCGGCGAGGAGCAAGACGGTCAACAGCAGCAGCAGGAGAGACACGAGCGGCGTGGTGTGGCGAGAACGCATGGGCAAGACGCTCCTTCGAGTTGTGAAACTTGAGGCGAACGCGGAGCGAAAGAAGCGTTGCTGAAGAGGAGAGAAAAGCGCTTGCGAGGGCTTTTGATTCCGCTGCCGAGCGCATGTGCAAAGCGTGTGCCCGTGCGTCTGCGCGTGAGGCGCGGAGAAAGAGGTGTGGGCTTTTAAACGGAAAGTCGGAAGAGCGCGAGCCTTCGTTTATGCCAGATGGTGCACGACCGGCACTATTTGGGATAAAGGCTCAGCCTTCATCGCTTACGCGTGCGGCGTAGTTCGGCGAAGGTGAGGTCGAGGATGGGATAGCGCCTCCAATCCTTGTAGTCGTAATGCCACCACTCCGGCTCGTAAACCTGAAAGCCTTCGGCCTCCATCGCCGCGCGCAGCAGGTCGCGCAGACGCCTCTGCTCCGGCGTGCCGCCCGCATAAGTGATGTGCGAGCGTTCGGACATCTCGTCGTACTCGCCGGGCATGGCGACCTGCTGGCGCGTCCGCAGGTCGAAGAGCGTGAGGTCGACGGCGCAGCCGCGATTGTGACGCGAGCCGCGCGCGGGGTCTGCGACGAACTGCTTCTTGTCGGCGGGCGTCAACTCCCAGAACAACTTCGTCACGCGCCATGGGCGGTAGCCGTCGAAGACGACGAGACCATAGCCCTGTTTCTTCAAAGCACGATGGACGCGCACGAGCGCCTCTGCGGCCGGGCGTTGCAGGAAGGCGCGCGCCTCCGTATAGACCGGGCGGCCGACGAAGTTGTTCGCCGTCGCATAACGCACGTCGAGCAGGATGGACGCGTCAAGCGTTTGCAACTCGACCAACTCCGGCTGGCGGAAAGTCCCCGTCTCTTTTGGCGGCGTGTTCGGAGTTTGAGCCGCGCCGGGTAGCGGTTGCTGCGCGCGCACCGGATGGGCGGGCGCGAGGGCGGCCGACGACACCAGAGCGATGATGAGCGTGCTCGTCAACAGAGCATGTTTCAAGTTCGTAAACCTCCTCGAAAGCGGCGCGCCGTGCGCTCGGCGCGATACGAAAATTCGTATTCGCGAAATCGCGGGAACTTTTCAGGCGGCGTGGCGAAATATATTAACTAATAAGGTGAGTTGCGCGACACTCACCGCGCGAAAATTTCAAAACCCTAGCGCCCCCACGTGCGTTAAAGAGGCCAAGGGCTGAGAAAAAAAGTTGCCACGTTCTCAGCGGACGCGGTGTTTTGAAGGTAGTACGCGCCAGAAGTTCTGTGTACGAATCTTGAGGGAAAGCGCCGACAGAGGCGCTCGGCAGAGTCCGGGTGAGAGAGATGAAACATCGTTCAGTCGTCATTTCCGCCGTGTTCGTCATGCTGATGGTCGTCGGGCCGCAGGCCGCGCAGCAGTTCAGCGCGCTCAAAGAGGCCGCCGGCAACCGACTGCAAGCAGGCATCTGGAACGTCTTCCTCAGTTATCACGCGCAGAGGATAGAAAGCCCGGAGCAGGGGCAGCGCACACCGGAAGCCGCCGCCTGCGACCTACAGATGGCCGATGCCTCGACGCGCCCGGCACGCCAGACGAAGAAGAACGCGGCCGTCGTCGAGGCGAAGAACGAAGCTGAGCCGGCGCGCCGTGAAAGCAAGAGCACGGAAGAGTTCGACACGGCGTTTGATTTCGCCGTCGCCGCCAACGTGAAAGAGATTGAAGGGCTTGACCGGGTCGGCGAAAAGGTCTTGAAGGAAATCGCCCTGCCCGTCACGACGCACGATATGACGGCCGCGCCCGTCGCATGGAGCAAGGCGCGCGTCGAGGCGGCGTGGAGTTTCGCTGACGAAGCAGAGAGCGTCCGGCGCGAGTTGAAGAAGGCCGAACAGGACAAGGATGCGGCGCGTCGTCTCGTCAAGGCGACGGAACGCGCCCTGCGCGCGAAGACGGCGGCAGGCGAGATGAAAGTACATCAACTCGACGTGCTCAAGGTCATCAACTTCGACGCTCTCAGGGAGCACGACTCTCATCTGAAAGCGCGCGGCAACAAAGTTCGACCGCGCGTCGTGCTGCGCGCCTCGAAGCCCATCGCGCCGGGCACGAGGCTTGCACCTACACCTCCGGCGTCGGTTATCGCCTGTTAAGGGCGAAGGCAAATTTCAGTGATTTTTCCGGGGTTTTAGGCCCTCTAAAGCCCCTCAGATAAGCCCTCCGACGCCACCTGTTTTTCGCATTTTCGGAAAAACAGAACTCTTAACATCCCATTTTCGGGACTGAGCACGTCAGCCACACAGACGCTTCTGAGCATCTCGCGTGTGAGATGAGATGTCTGCGCGCGAGACGTTCAGAGAAATCCGCCAAAGCGATGAAGAAGTTACTGCTGTTTGTCATCTTCGCCCTCTCCCTCGTGCAGTTGTCTCAGGCGCAGCCCGCTCCCGCCTCGACGCCGGTCAGTGCCAAGACCAGCGCCGCCGGTTCGGGCATCGTGCTTCCGCCGGAGAAGGCCAGTCCCGTGCGTCTGCCGCGCGTAGACAAAGCGCCGGTCATCGACGGCCGACTCGACGACGAGGTTTGGAAGCAGGCAGCCGTCTTCAAAGATTTCTATCAGGTGCGTCCCGGCGACAACATCGAACCCTCGAAGCCGAGCGAGGCCTACATCGCCTACGACTCGAAGTTTCTCTATCTCGCCTTCCGCGCCTACGATGAGCCGGGCAAGGTGCGCGCCACCGTCGCCAAGCGCGACGGAATCTTTGAAGACGACTTCATCGGCGTCTACCTCGACACCTTCAACGACAAACGCAAGGCCATCGAACTGTTCTTCAACCCGCTCGGCATACAGGCCGACGCCATCCGCACGGAAGGCAGTGGCGAAGACTTCAGCATCGACTTCGTGCACGAGTCGAAGGGCGTCGTCGATGAGCGCGGCTACACGGTCGAGGTGGCCGTGCCCTTCAAGTCTCTGCGCTACGAGGCGGGCAAAGATAAGCTCTGGGGCTTACACATCTTCCGCTCCATCAAGCGTTTCAACAACGAACTCGATTCGTGGATGCCGCTCTCGCGCGAAATCTCCGGCACGCTCATTCAACAGGGCTACGTGACCGGGATTGAAGGACTCTCCACCGAGCGCCCGCTCGAAATCATTCCGAGCATCACGCTCTCGGAGACGGGCAAGCGTGCTCGTTCCTTCCAACCCGTTCCGCTCAACGGCGTCGCCGCCGCCGCAGACCCCGGCCGCCTGCTCAATAAGCCGATTGAGGCAGACCTCGGCGTCACGGCCAAGTGGGGAATCACGCCGACGGTCACTTTAGACCTCGCTTTAAATCCAGACTTCGCGCAAGTGGAAGCCGATGCCACAGTCGTCACGGCCAATCAGCGTTTCCCCATCTTCTTCGAGGAGAAGCGTCCCTTCTTCCTCGAAGGCAAAGACATCTTCCTGACGCCCCTGACCGCTGTCCACACACGCGCCATCGTTGACCCCGACGTGGCCGTTAAACTCACGGGCAAGACCGGCCGCAACACCTTCGGTATCCTGCTCGCCTCCGACAACGCGCCCGGCAACTTCAGCGAAGAGGAGCGCGAAGACCCCGTCCGCCGCGCCGCCATCAATCGCTTCCTCGACGCCAACGCACAGATTGGCATCCTGCGCCTCAAGCGCGACTTCGGACGCGAAAACACGCTCGGCCTCATCGGCACGACCTACAACTTCATCGGCCGCCACAATCACCTCGGCGGCTTCGACGGCCGCTTCAAACTCGACCCGAAGACCGTCTTCAGCTTTCAGGTGCTCGGCACACACACCTCGACCGAGCCTGTCCCCGACACACACTTCAACCGCAACGGCTTCGGCTATCGCTGGAACTTCGACCGCGCGTGGCGCAACTCCGGCATCAACATCAATGGCGACGGCTTCACGCGCTTCTATCGCGCCGATGTCGGTTTCACCTCGCGCACGAACACCAACGCCGTCCGCATCAACCCGCGCTGGAACACCGAGCCGAAGCCGAAGGCGAAAATCGTTTCATGGCGTGCGAACGCCACCCTTCAGCAGCTCTTCGACTGGCAGGGTCGCTCGCAGCGTTGGGACGTGCAGCCGATGTTCGGCGTCAACATGCAGCGCCAGACCTTCCTCACCTTCGGTTACCGCCGCGCCTATGAACGCCTCTTCGCAGAAGAGTTCGGCGGACGCTTCATCGGCACAGACCCGGAACGTTCGACCTACAAGCACAGCATTATCGCCGTCGTCGAATCGACGCCGAGCAAGCAGCTCTTCTTCTTCGCGCAGGTCGTCCGCGACTTCAACGTCTTCGACTTCGACTTCGGCGCGGGGCCGCGCTTCCCGCGCGTCAGCCCGGCCGCGCTCATCAACTCCAACGCTCCGCTCGACCCCGGCGCGGGCGACCTCTGGAACATACAAGGCTCGGTTACCTACCGGCCGAGCGACGCGCTGCGCACCTCCTTCGACTTTAACAAGCAGAGGCTCGTGCGTGACGACACGGGACGCGTCGCCTTCGACGAAAACATCTTTACTTCGCGCACCACCTACCAATTCACGCGCTTCCTCTTTGCGCGCGGTCGCATCGATTATTCGACGCTGGCCTCGCGCCTGCGCGGTCAATTCCTCCTCGGCTGGACGCCGAATCCGGGGACGGCCTTCTACGCCGGCTACAACGACGACCTCAATCGCAACGGCTTTAACCCCTTCACAGGGCAACTCGAACCCGGCTTCCGTCGCAACGGCCGCACCTTCTTCGTCAAGATGTCCTACCTCATCCGCCGCAGCCTCTAAAGCTGCCCCGCCGCAAGGGGCGCGAAAGATTACGGCAGGGCAGACGGTTTCATGAAAC
>DASZCR010000155.1:0-4922 GCA_035942915.1 Pyrinomonadaceae bacterium
AACGGAGGGCGTGACAGGGTTTGTGCGAACGGTGCGGAGGCGGCGTCTGTGCCGCTCGTCGTGCTTGCTCATGTAGAGAAGCGGGCGGCGTGACCTCGCCTGTCACCGTCAGTGCCCGACGCCACTCGCTCTTTCCCGGAGCGTAAGCGGTCGCCTCCGTCCAAAAAAAGCAGGCAAGGTTTCCTGACTTCCGGCTCAGACGCGCCGTGCCCGTTCCGGCCTTCCCCGTGAGCAGACTTCCTCACGAGTGACCCTCTCGCGGAACTTCCGCGAGAGCACGACGGGCGGCACAATCGCCGGTACACAGTGGCGGGAACCGTGCGGGCTTTGCACCCGACTTCCCTTGTCTCCCGCATCCCAAAAAAGGCGGACGCGAGAACACCTGCGACGGTCGACTCGAACGAGTTCTGCCTCCACTTCAAAGGAAGCGACCCGCCGGTCGAATTTAGCGATAACGATAAAGATTCCAAAGAGCGACGCGCCGACGAAGACCGACGCGATGGCGGATAACCGACGTGCGCGCTTCGTCCGCTTCGATGCGCGCTGAACCTTACACGCCGCGTCGCTCCGGCGTCAAGCCAAGACGACGGTTACGGACGACGGCCGCAGACGATGGCTCTCATCAAACCTGTCACGGCGCGGACGGTTGCTGCCAGACGCTTCCATCCGTGTAAATGATGCGGACGATGCGGACGCGCTCGGTTAGATTGTCGCGCTCGTTATCGTTGAGCGCGTGCGCGCTGACAGTACGCGTCGGCGGCGTCGGGATGGTGAAGACGAGTTGCTTCGTCTTGCCTGCGCCAATCTTCTCCTC
This sequence comes from Pyrinomonadaceae bacterium, assembly GCA_035942915.1. Lineage (GTDB taxonomy): Bacteria > Acidobacteriota > Blastocatellia > Pyrinomonadales > Pyrinomonadaceae > DASZCR01. The sequence continues at coordinate 815 of DASZCR010000155.1, forward strand.
GCTCGTGAACTGATGGATGCCGGTCGCGTCGCCGGTCGCGGCGTCGAAGAAGAGATAGTCCCAGTCGATGGCCTTGATGGTCTTGGCGCTGTCGTTGCGGAGCGAGACTTTGTAGGCGAAGACGTAGCGTGCGGGGCGCTGTTCCTGCTTGCGCCGGGCGTCCATGTTGGCGGCGTCGGCGCGCGCCTCGCGCCGGATGCGATTCTCTTCGATGGAGTTTCCGCCGCGCTTGGCGTCCTCGATGCGCCGTTCGTTACGCGCGCGGACGCGCATCTCGTCGAAGTTCTCGACCGTGCCGCCGAAGGGGTCGCGCTCCCAGTTGATGCGCTCCTTGCTCCAACTGTGTTTGAGGACGACGACGCCGGACGGCGTGGCCTCCGGCGTGTTGACGTTCGTCGCGGCGTTGGCCTGCGTGGGCGATGACGGCGGCGGCGGCTGTTGTTGCCCTTGCGCGGCTGCGCCGAGAGAGACTGAGAGGAGAAGCAGTGTCAGAGCCTTCATGGCGATATTCCTCCCGTGTGCTTTGAGGGTTCACATACTAGAGCATTTCGTGGCTGCCGTTAAGGGCTGCCGGGGCGCGGTGCGTGAAGATAAAAAGCGTGGGCGGAAAAGCATACTTTTCCGCCCACGCCGGATGTTCCTCAAAGTGAGGTCTATCGAGCGCGTCTAAAAGACGTAGCGCGCACCGACGACGATGCGGCGGTTGCCGCCGTTCGTGCCCCACTGATTGAGGAAGTTCGTGCCGGCCGTGACGGTCGAATTCGGCGTGCCGAAGTCGCGCGTGTTGGTGGCGTTGAAGAAGTCCGCGCGCAGTTGCAGCTTATGCGTTTCGCTGATGCGGACGTTCTTGAGCAACCCGAAGTCGAGGTTGTTGATGCCGTCGGCGCGCAGGATGTTGCGGCCTGAGTTGCCGACGCGCTGGCAGTTGGTGATGGGGTTGGCGGTCGTCCCCGTGTTGACGCAAGTGAGCGGTGCAAACAGCGGGTCGCCCGCCGCGCGCAGCCTGACCAGCTCTTCAACCGACATGCGGGAAACGTCGGCCGTCGTGACGACGTTGGCGCGCGTGGCGATGCCGATAGCGCCGCTGATGCCGGAGAGCGTGCCCGTCGGGTCGGAGCCGTTGAGGACGGAGAAGGGCGCGCCGCTCTGCAAGGCGAGAGACGCGTTCACCTGCCAGCCGCCGAGCAGGTGGCCGACGACGCCGTTTTGCTCGCGGAAGAAGGGCAGTTCATAGACGCCGTTAACCGCCAGACGCAGCGGCCGGTCGTAGGACGAGCGCCCGCGCTCGGAGCGACGGTCGTAGGGGTCTTGCGCGACGGCAATTTCCGCCGCCGAGTTGTTGAAAATCTCCGACGAAGTGTCGATGAACGAACTCCACGTGAAGTGCGCACCGGCGCTGAAGCCCTGACTCAGACGCTTTTCCAGACTCGTCTGCATCGAGTGGTAGATGGACGAGCCGGAGTTGGCGCGCAGGCGCACGGTCGCGCGCGTCGGGTCTTGCCTGACGATGGGCGTCTCGCCCGCCCTTCTCGTTCGGAAGAGGACTGGGTTGGCGTCGATGCTCTCGAACAGCCCCGTGCCCTTCGTGCCGACGTAGCCGACGCGCAGGACAACATCGCGCGTCAATTCGCGCTGAATCTCAAGGCTGTAGGAGTCGTAGTCGGGCGAGTGGAAGTCGGGCGTGACGGTGGTGCGCGTCACGGCCGCCGGGTTGAGCGGCTGGTTTCTGAAGGTCGTGAAGGCGTTCGCCAGATTCGAGACGTTGACGGCCTGCACGAACGGGAACGAACTCCAGATGTTGAGCGCGATGTTGGTGAAGGCGTAGTCGTTGGTGCGCGAGTAGCCGCCGCGAAGCACGAGGCGGTCGCCGCCCGTGATGAGTCCGAGCAGGCCGGTCGAGCGCGTGCGCGGATTCCAGTTGAAGCCGATGCGCGGCTGGAAGTTGTTCTTGTCGCGCGGCGGGATGGGGCCGACGCGGAAACGCTCGTCGCCACCGGCAGCCGCCAAGACGGGCGCGTTGAAATCGACGAGGTCGGCGATGGGCTGACCCGGATTCTCGTAGCGCAGCCCGTAGGTCAGCGTGAAGTTGGGGCGAATCCTCCATTCATCCTGCGCGTAGAAGAAGAAGTCGTGCCAGTCGAGATGCAGGACGCGCGCCGTGCCCGCCAGGTCTCTGTTGACCTGTGCAGTGGCGGCCACGTCGTTGACGAAGGCGGTCAGCGTCTCATAGACGAGGTGGCCGCGCGTCGTCGGCTTGAAGAGTTGGTGCAGTTGGTTGCGACGAATGTCGCCGCCGAACTTGAGCGCGTGGTCGCCCATCGCGTAGGAGAGGTTGTCCTGCAACTGATACGTGTTGCGGATGGAGTTCTGCGGGAGGTTGGCGGCGAGGCCGATGGCCGTGCGCGTCGCGCCCGCGTTCAAGCCCTGCAAGCCGAGGTCGTTAATCTGAATCGAGGGGATAGCTTCGGCTCTCAGGTCGGCCGCGACAGTCGCGCTGCCCGAACGCAGGAACGCGCCGCGCAGTTCGTTGACGACGCGCGGGCTGAGCACGCTGTTCAAGGCGAGGTTGACGCCCTGATTGCGCGAGACGTTGGCCGATTCATATCCCGGAGGCGTGGACTGACCCGCGCCGGAGATGTTCTGGTCTTGGTAGATGTAACGCGCGTTGAGAATGTGGTTGTCTGTGAAGCGATGGTCAACGCGGAAGGAACTCTGCCAGTCGTCGAGTTTCGTCGCGCTCGTGCCGGAGAGCGAACCGACGGCGACGGGGACGGTCACGCCGTTCAAAGTGAAGTTGACGAACGCGCCGGGAATCGGCGTCTGCGCCGGGGGCAGGAAGTCGAGCAGCGCGCGCACCTGCGGGCGGTTGCCGACGAGGTTCTGAAGCGTCGCACGACCTTCGGCGGTCGGAATCGTTCTGACCTCGATGCCGGAACCCAACTGTCTGTCCCACCAACGTTGCAGCGAGAAGAAGAAGAAGGTGCGGTCGCGGCCGCTGATGTAGGAGCGTCCGCCCTGACCGAAGCGCGGCAGATGGAGCGGGCCGCCGACGGTCATGCCCGTCTGGTTCTCGACGCGGAACGGCGCGTGACGACGCGAAGGGTCGGCCGCGTTCGGGTTGCAGAACCCGTTTCTCTTGCTGAGATTGTCGCAGGCGTTCAGAGCGTTGTCGTTGTGGAACCAGAAGCCGGAGCCGTGATACTCGTTCGTGCCGGACTTCGTGATGGCGTTGAAGACCGAACTGCTGTTGCGGCCATACTCGGCCGTGAACTGGTTGGTAACGAGACGGACTTCCTGAATCAGGTCGGGGTTATTGAGTTGGACGGCTCCGCCGCCAACGCCGAAGTCGTTGTTGTCCTGACCGTCAATCAGGAAGTTGTTCGAGCGCAGGCGACCGCCGTTGGCCGAGTAGTTGATGCCGTTAGTGAAGCCGGCCTGATTCGACTGCAACTGGCTGACGCCGGGCGCGCTCAAGGCGATGTTGTAGACGTTGCGCGTCGTCGTCAGCGGCAGTTCCGAAAGACGGCGCGAGTCGAAACGCGTGCTCACTTCGGCAGTCGTCGTATTCAGGAGCGCCGCGTTCTCCGTGACGTTGACGACTTCGGCGACGCCGCCCGCCTTCATCGAGGCGTCGACGACCGCAGGTTGATTGAGCAGGAGCGTGATGCCCGACTGCACGTAGCGCGCAAAGCCCGGTGCTTCGACCGTCACTTCGTAATCGCCGACGGGCAGGTTGACGACGCGGTAGCGCCCCTCTTCGTCCGTCTGCGTGACGCGCGACTCGTTGGTCTGCACGTTGCGGACGGTGACGGCCGCGTTCGGGATGGCCGCGCCCTTCTCGTCCTGTATCTGACCAGAGATTGAGCCGGTCGTCTGAGCCGCGACCGACAGAGCAGCGCCCCACAGCATGACACAGAGCGCTAGAATAAACTTCGCCGTTCTCATCACTCTTCTCCTTAACTGGTTACGAAGTGGCTGAACGCGGGGGCCTCTCGTCAGTTAACAGAGAAGCCGCTTCCGCCCAAATGATGCCGCTTGTCGCCCTGTGCTTGAAGGTTAAACGTCCGTGTGAGTGCGGACGGAAATCGGTTGCAGATAAGTATGAAAC
>DASZCR010000156.1:0-10348 GCA_035942915.1 Pyrinomonadaceae bacterium
TTCCTGCGCTAAATCTTCGGCTTCGGCCGTGTTGGTCGTCATCCGTAAACACAAGGAATAGACGCGCCGGTTATGCCGCTCGTAGAGCGTTTCGAAGGCCGCCATGTCGCCTCCGGCCGCCGCTTGCGCCAGCTCGTAGTCGGTCGCCGGCTTCGTGACCTCGATGGCCGTCTCTTTGGAACGCCCGACGCTCTGCCAGGCCGGGAAAATCGCCGTTTCTGTCATTTTAGAACCTCCAACTAGAGCGGAGGCGCTCAGGCCGGTCTCTCAAGTCTCTCAAGTAAAACCGTCCGAACTTGGCGGACGGTCTCGAACCTGAAGAAGCAATAATAATGCCACGCGGTCGGCGGCCGGGCAGGCGGCTTAAATGTCTGAAAAAAGAGGCCTGACGGGCGAAAGGCTCAACGAAATAGGGCGACGGGAAACGAAAGCGTGTACGGGAGCGGCGGCCTGTGTTTAAGCGTGTAAAAGCTCTGTTCTCAGTGGGAAGCGCGCAAGGGGAAGGGCATCAGGGGGCCGGGACGGAGGTGTCGGACGGGCGCGCCGGGAACGGCGAAAAAGCTCTCTTCCGAAGCTTTGAGGTTCATCGTTGCGACGCCGACGACGCGCCCCTGAAGATTGACGACGGGGCCGCCGCTGCTGCCCACCGAGATTGAGGCCGTGATGCGCACCATCCGGCCGAGGTCTTGAAAGTTGCGTGGGGCGAGCGTCGTGCCGTGCGTGACGTGCCAAGTGCCGCTGTCGCGCGGATTACTGACGACGAAAATCTCTTCGCCCGCGCGCGGCTCGGAAGCTTCAACGGGCAGCGTCGTCACATCTGTCGGCGGCGCGGCCGTTTCGAGCAGTGCGAGGTCGCGTCCCGCATCGTAGGCCAGTGCGCCTGCGACGTGGCAGGGGCGGCCGTCGAAGGTCAGCAGTTCGACGCGCGCCGCGCGGCCGACGACGTGGAGGTTCGTGACGACGCGGTTCTGCGCGATGAAGAAACCGCTCCCTTGCGCGACGGGTCGCCCGCGCTCGTCGAAGGCGTGAACGATGACGACGGCGCGTTTGACGTGCTCGACGAGGTCTGACAGGGTCGGATGAGCGTGTGCGGAAGCGTCGATGGCATTGGCGCAGAGTAAGGCCGCCGCTAGAAATACTCCGAGGATGTGGGAACGCTCCGGCACGCAGACCTCTCCCGGCGCGCGTCGGTCGAAAGACCGCTTCCGGCCTGCCGCTCGCGCGCTCTACGCCTGAGACTTTCTTGCCTGTTTGAATCAGAAAAAGACGTTCAATACGACGCCTCTTCCAGCGGCGCGTGGCAGAGACGGGCTGTATGCTTCAGAGGCGGTCAACCTGAATATTGACATGAGCGTTGAACGCGCATAAAATCTCGGTCACTTGGACAACTTAAGGGAGGCTGTACACGCGCTATCCCTGCACACTTGGGATTGTTCGCGTGCGTGGAGCCACACACTCGGCTCTCTACAGTTAGTCGGCGACTTAAGCGCCGCCTCCGCTAAAATGAGTCGGGCTTCCGACGCAGCGAAAGCGCCTTCACGGCTGGTCTGTGAGGGCGCTCTAGTTTTATCAGCCCTTCATCTGACATAAATCGGGTTTGAGATAATCCAGGGCTTGCCGACCAGAAAGTCGCCGAGACGGTCGAGATAGACTTCGACGCGGTAGACTCCCTTCTCCGCAACCGTCAATTCCACACGCGCAGAATCGTTCGCCTCGTGAATGACGCGCCCGTCGCGGAGCATGACGATGCGTGCGCGGACGGGTGTGCTGACGTGCAGACGCAGGCCGCCGCCTGTCGCGTGCAGAGCTATTTCATCACCCATCAAGTGTTCCTGACGGTCGTCGGCGCGCGCGGCTGTGAAGCGAAAGCCGGTCGCGTCGCAGAAGAGGTCGAAGGCGATGTAGCAGTGCCCGCGCCGGAGGGCTGCGGCGAATGTCTCGGCGTCGAGGGGTTCGGACTTCGACAGGAGCGCGTGCATCCGCACGACGCGGAAACTACGCTCGTAGGGGTCGAGCTTGAAGTTGAAGAATCGTGAATCGAAGCCGACGTTCTGGTGCGCGTCAACGCCTGCGAGTGCGACGACGCGCCGACCCGCTGTCGTCAATTCGTCCCAACGCTTCAAGTTGTCCGTCGGTTTTTCATAGAAGGTCGCGAAGAGCAAGTCCGGGTAGCTGCCGTAAGACCAGAGGCCGTCGAAGAACAGGCGCGCGTAGTTGATGCGCTTCGTGTTGGTGTAGAGGTTGTAGACCTCTATGCCGTCATAGCCTTCGAGCGTCCAGTCACGAATCTGTTCGGGATAGGCGATGAACGAGAGACGACCCTCCTCGCGTGCGCGCGTGACGAGGCTTTGGAGCGACGTGTGCGCGCCGGATTCCGACGAGGCGAGGCCGGGCACGACAAAGAGACGCTCGTCTCCCGGCACGCTCAACTCGCTTCCGTTGAGAAAGAGGACGCCTTCATGCGAGCCTTTGAGCGTGGCCTCGGTCGTATCGACTTCGCGCGCCGGGTGCTCTGTCATCACGACGAAGTTCAGGGCGTTGGCGCGCGCCGCCGCAACTATCTCCGCAAGCGTGCCCGTGCTGTGGCCGCCGAGCGATGAGTGGACGTGAAAGACGCCTTTGTAATCGGTGTAAGGGTCTGCGGCCGACGCGTCGGTGCGCGTGGCTTCGAGTGCGTTGATGTCTGCGCGCAGGCGCGCGAGTTGATAACGACGATAGACGAAAGGCGCTTGCGAGAGGAGCAACAGGAGCAGGAGCGCGAGCAGGATTTTTCGTCGCCTCCTCCTACGCTTCTGTGGGCGCAGAGTGGCGTGCGCGTCCGGCGCATCGTCCGCCGTCGTCGGCGCTTCAGCCCGCATCCTCTTCACCGAGGAAGTCAACCGAGGCGACGTGCTCGCTCAGGGAGCGTCCGAAGTCTGCGACCTTGACGTGTTCGGGGTGAACCGTGTAGGCGTCGAGACCGGCGCGGTCGCGGAAGGTGGAGACCAGCCCCGTGTCGTAAGAGCGCGCGAGACGCAGCACGTCGAAACCGACGTTGAAGCTCAAGACTTCGGGGATGAGCGCGGGCAGTGCGCGCAGCATCGAGACGTGCCGGGCGCGCTCCTCTGCGCTCACGTCGGCGCGGTATTTCCAGACGACAATGTGCGTGAGCATGCGTCTCTATCTCTCCTTCAGATACTTGTCGAACCAGGCGAGCGTGCGTTCGAGCGCGTCCTGACGATGGCGCGGCTCGCGCAGTGAGTGGCCTTCGCGCGGATAGCGCACGAGCACCGTCTCGACGCCGCGCCGACGTAAGGCCGTGTACATCTCTTCGGCCTGCGTGATGTGTACGTCGTTGTCCAATTCGCCGTGAATGAAGAGCGTCGGCGTGCGCACATCGCGCACGTAGCGCAGCGGCGACCAGCGCCAGAGCAGTTCGTAGTCGTCCCAGGGCATGCCGCCGAACTCCGCGTGAATCAAATCCTGATAAAGCGAAGTGGCGTAGAAGCTGATAAGGTTGCTGACGCTGGCGCGCGCGACGGCCGCGCGGAAACGGGGCGTCTGCGTGATAATCCAGTTCGTCATAAACCCGCCGTAGCTGCCGCCCGTGACGGCCATCCGTTCCGGGTCAATCCACGAATATCTTCCCAGAGCTTCTTCGACACCGGCCATCAGGTCGCGATAGTCGCCGCCGCCCCACTCGCGAAACGTGCCGTCGGAAAACTTCTGCCCGTAGCCGCTCGACCCGCGCGGGTTCATGTAGAGGACGGCGTAGCCGCGCGCGGCGTAGGCCTGAAAGTTGGGGTCGAAGCCGAAGCCGTACATGCCGTGCGGCCCGCCGTGAATGGAGAGGATAAGCGGCTGTCGCTGCCCCGAAGCGACGCGCATCCCGACGGGTCGCATCAGCCATGCCTGAATGTTCGTGCCGTCGAAACTGCGGAAGTTGAACTCTTCCGGCTCGACGAGGGCGAGCGTGCGCAGCAGCGCGTCGTTGTGCGCGCTGACGCGCCGCATCGACGCGCCCGAAGCTTCGCCGACCCAGACCTCAGCCGGATGCACGGAGTCCGTCAGAGTGAAGGCGAAGGCCGGGACGGTGCGCGTGCTGACGCTGAAACTCGTAATCTGGAAAGCGCGGACAGGCCAGTTGAAGGCGGCCTGCGCCTCTGATTGCGAGGTGCGCCGGTTGAGGTTGTCGAATAGGACGGAGGGCGGCGTGCCGTCGATGGCGACGCGCACGATGAGGTTGCGGCCTCGGTCGCCCGCGAGGAAGAAGACGTGTCGGCTGTCAGGCGACCAACGAGGCGAGCGTGCGCGACGGTCAATCGTGCCGCCGAGTTCGCGCCGTCCGCCGGGGCTGACGGCGTCCACTATCCAGATGTGCGCGTCTTCGCTGATGCTGTCGATGGTCGTCACGTCGCGCGTCGTCGCCGTGTGCGCAATCCAGCGCCCGTCGGGCGACCAGCGCGGCTCATACTCGCAGCCGCGCGTCTCCGTCAGACGACGCACGCGCCCGTCGCCGACGCCGACAACGAAGATGTCCGAGTTGTTGACGGCCTCCGGGTCAGGCTCGCGGTTTGAGAGGAAGGCCACCTCGTCGCCGCGCGGACTCCACGTCAGCGCATGGTCGTAGAACTGCCCGAAGGTGAGTTGACGCGGAGGCTGCGTCGGCTCGTCCACTTCGGCGAGCCAGACGTGCGTCCGCGCCTCGTCTGAAAAACCCGTCCGCGTCTTGTACTGGATGCGGTCAATCACGCGCGGGTCGTCGCGCACGTCGCCCGCGCGGCGCGGCTCTTCCGGCTGCTCCTCGCTCGCCGTGATGTATGCGATGCGGCGCGAGTCGGGCGACCACGCGAAGGATTCGCCCGCGTAAGGGATATAGAAGTTGGCGTCGCGCACGCGCGCGACCAGACGCGCAGACCCGCCGCGCTCGGCGACCGACACGACCCATACGCCCGACTGTCCGCCGCGCGTTCCGACGAATGCCAGACGCCTGCTGTCGGGCGACCAGCGCGGGCTTGATGCGCTCATGTCCGAAGGCGTCAGTTGCTCGGTCGGCAGCGCGCCGAAGGCGAAGTCCCTGCGCGCCGTCGAGTAGTAAAGCGCCGTGCGCGCGAAGTGCAGCGCCGAACGCCGCTCGCCGCCCTCGTTGCGCGTCACGACGTAAGCGACCCACTCGCCATCCGGCGACACCTGCGCGTCCGAGACCTCTGCGACGCGCAACGTGTCGGCAGGCGTCATCCCACGTCGCGCTTGCGCCGACGCGTCGGCCATGAAGCAGCAGACAGAGACGACGAGCGCGACGCTCATGAGTATCTTTCTCAACATCCGTCCGGCGGACGAACGCAGGCGCGAAGGTCGAAAGAGATTTAAGCGAGAAGACATACAGCTACACCTGTCTGGCCGCCTGTTCGTTGAGGATTTGCCACGTCCGGCGGATGTGTGTTTCGGCGGTGCGGATGTTGCCGACGGCGAGCCGGAGCGAGAGCGCGCCGCGCAGTTTCGTGTGCGAGAGAAAGACTTCGCCGGTCGCGTTGGCGGCGTGCATCAGCCGTTCGTTGTGCGCGTCGAGTTCTGCTTCGTCCGCGACCGACGCGGGACGATGGCGGAAGCAGACGAGGCCGAAGGGAACGGGCGCGAGCAGTTCCCAGTCGGGCGCTGCTTCGACGAACGAGGCGAAGAGGCGTGCGAGGCGGCAGTGCTCGCGGATGCGCGCGGCAAGCCCTTCGTGTCCGAAGTAGCGCATCACCATCCAGAGTTTGAGCGAGCGGAAACGTCGGCCGAGTTGGACGCCGTAGTCCATCTGGTTGCGCACGTCGTCCGCCTCGCTCGTCCGCAGGTATTCGGGGACGAGCGAGAAAGCGCGTCGCAGGATGTCCATGCGGCGACAGTAGAGAACGGAGATGTCTATCGGGGTGAACAACCATTTGTGCGGGTTAGCGACGAGAGAGTCGGCGCGCTCGCACCCCTTGAGGTGGTGTTGGAGTTCGGGGACGACGGCGGCCGAGCCTGCGTATGCGGCATCGACATGGAGCCATACCTGTTCGCGCTGGCAGACCTCCGCAATCTCCGGCACGGGGTCAACACTCGAAGTCGAAGTCGTGCCGACGGTGGCGACGACGCAGCAAGGGAGGATGCCTGCGTCGCGGTCTTCGGCAATCGCGCGCGCGAGAGCCGCGGTGTCCATGCGAAACTCTGCGTCGGTCGGAATCTGTCGCAGCGAGCGTTGGCCGAGACCGAGTGTGATGAGCGATTTCTCGACGGACGAGTGCGCCTGCTCGGACGCATAGACGCGCAGGAGCGGTAAGTCCGCGCGACCACTCATCCCGTCCTCACGCACACGCACGTCGAGCGCCTCGCGCGCGGCGGCGATGGCGTGCAGGGTCGAGACGGAGGCCGTGTCGTAGATGATGCCGTCGAAGCTTTCGGGCAGCCCCATCAACTGCCGCAGCCATGAGAGCGCCACCTCCTCCAACTCGGTCGAGGCGGGCGAGGTGCGCCAGAGCATCCCGTTGACGTTGAAGGCGGAGGCGAGCAGTTCTCCGAAGATGCCGGGCGCGGAGGCGGAGACAGAGAAGTAGGCGAAGAAGCCGGGATGATTCCAGTGCGTCAAGGCCGGGACGATGAGCCTCTCCACGTCGGCCAGAATCTCGCCCATCGCTTCGCCGCGCTCCGGCGCAGACGCGGGCAAGGCCGCGCGCAACTCGCCCGGCTCGACGCGCGCCAGCACGGCGTACTTCTCCATGTTCGCCAGATAGTCTGCGAGCCAATCGACGACCTCCCGACCGTAGCGGCGAAACTCGTCCGCTGTCATGTCGCCCAAAGGCGGCGCGAATCCCGCAACGTTGCTCTCCGCTTCTTTCGTCATTCGCTTGATGTCACCCTTTTGTTTGTTACTGCGACCTGAGATTTCTCTCGAAGAAGTCGAGGATGCGCCGTTCGTAGTCCGCGCCGACGAGCGCATGTAAGTCTTGATGATGCGCGCCCTCGACCGGCCAGAACTCTTTGGGTTCGCGCGCGGCCTCGAAGAGTTGCCGCGACTCTGCGAGCGTCGTGTGCCGGTCTTGCGCGCCCGCGATAAAGAGTTTCGGTGCGCCGAGTTGGCGTGCGCGGTCGATGGGACGCATGCTCTCCGGCGAGACGCCGAGGCGCGGCTTCAACTGCCACGAAAGAATCGGTGTCAACGCACCCGCCCAGTCGCCGAAGCGCATCGTCAGGCGATTGGTGATGGCCTCGTTGATGGTCGGGTAGACCATCTCAAGAACGAAGGCATCAGCGTCGAGCGGAGGCGTCGAGAGCAGCGCCGCCGCCCCTCCCATCGAGACGCCGAAGACGCCGACGCGTTCGCCCGGCGCGGCCGCACGCATGAACCTGACGGCCGCACGCGCGTCCATGCTTTCGAGATGGCCGAACGTGATGCGCTCGCCCTTGCTCTCGCCGTGCGCCTGAAAGTCAAAGAGCAGCGCCGTGTAGCCTGCGCGTGAGAGGAAACGCGCCCGCCCGACCATGCTCGCGCGCGTCGAGCGCAGACCGTGCATCAGGACGACCGCGCCCCCGCCCGCTCTGCCCTCGACGAGCCAACCGCGAATCGTCGCGCCCGACTCGCTTGCAAACTCTACCGCACGCCCCTGCAAGTCTTCAGGCAGAGCGCCGACCGGCTGGTTGACCGGCGCGCTGAGGACACTGCCGACGACCCACGCGACCGTGAGGGCGGCAAGCAGCGCCGTCAGCGCGAAGGCGGCGATGAGCCTGCGTCTTAACTTTGGAGAGCGCGTGCTGCCCTGCATCTGTTCGTTTCGGTGAATCCTTCTGACTAACGAATGTGAAGGGAGCGAAGTATGACACACAGAGCGCGCTGCCGAGAAGACCGTCGGGAAACGAGAAAGGGGAGAGACTCGCCCTCAGCGAATCTCTCCCCCGAATGAAAACTCCCGCAGACGCGTCTGCCCGACGCGTGCATCGAGGAGGCTTATCTGTAGACGTGCTCGCCGCGATGCGTGCGAAACTCGTTCTCGAAGTACTCCGCGTCCTCGTCCGTGCGCGAGTTGACGCCCATCACGATGCCGCCGTTGCGAACGCCTTCGTCGTAAACTCTGGCGCGGTCTTCCGGAATGCCTGAGCCGACGAGCGCGCCGATGAGACCGCCCGTCGCGCCGCCCGCGCCCGCACCGGCAAGCGCCGCCGCCAGCGGCCCGGCGATGACGAGGCCGACGCCGGGCAGTACGACCTGTGTGCCGATGGCAGCGATAGCGCCGAGAATCGCGCCGGTCGTGCCGCCGATGGCCGCGCCCGCGCCTGCGCCTTCAAGCGCCTTGCTGCCGAGGTCTGTGTCTTCCTCTTTGAAGTGTCGCTTGCGTGTCTCATCCGACATCAGCAGGTTAACGTCGTCCTTGCTGTAGCCGCGCGAGTGGAGCGAGCGATAAGCGTTCTCGGCGCTCTCACGGTCGCGGAAAAGTCCTGTGACGGTGCGGCTGCGCGCAGCGGCCGTGCCCGTTGCAGTGCTCGTCGCCGTGCCGGTCGAAGTGCCGAAGACACTGTTGGCCTCCTGCCGAGCGTTGCCTTCAGCGTTCTCGCGTTCGCCCTCGCGTTCGAGAGATTCGTTGCCGGTCAGAGAGCCTGCGGCATCCTTCGCCGCGCCCGTCGCGCGCTCGCCGAAGGCCGCCGCCTCCTCGCCCAAACCACCCTTCCGATGCTCACTCATAATATGTCTCTCTCCTTTCGAAACTTCTCATCAACAAAAGAGTTCGTCGCGCAACTCGCGTGCGCGACCGTATCGGCCGCCGCCGACATGGTCGTGCAACGTCTCGTCACGCTGTACGATTTCGCGTCTGAAAAACGCCTTTCCGAAGCTGTTTGGGCAAGCGGCGTGCCGCCGACCGGCGCACGAAGACTTTTGCAAATCAAACTGAATCCGCGTATGATTCCGGCCATCCTAGCAGTTTAATTTTCGCTTCATCCTGAAAAGCACGGCCTTAGTAAAACGGAACTCGAAGCCTTGACGCCTCAAGACGCCTCCGGCGTGTCTGTGGCGACCGTTGGTCGACAACCTTCTAACGCGGAAAGGAGCGCCGGGCGATGTGACGTGCCGCAGCACGGCTCGCCCGGTGTGCTGAACGAAGCATGAAAAAACTCGCAACCCTTATCTTCGCAATACTGTTGAGCATCGCTCTCGTCACCGGCGGATGCGCCACCGGCGGGCCGGGGACGACCGGCGACCGGGTCAAAATCGGCGTCTTCATGTCGCTGACAGGAAGCACCGCCAACTTCGGCATCTCCTCGACGAACGGCATCAAGATGGCTGCCGACGAGGCCAACGCCACCGGCGGCATCAACGGCAAGCAGATTGAGTTGCTCGTGCAGGACGACCGCTCGGACGCGACTGAAGCGGCCAACATCGTCACCAAGTTCGTCTCGCAGGACGGCGTCCACGCCATCCTCGGCGAAGTCGCCAGTTCGCGCTCGCTGGCCGCCGCGCCGATTGCACAGAACGCCAAGATTCCGATGCTCACGCCCTCATCTACCAACCCGCAGGTGACGCGCGCCGGAGACTTCATCTTCCGCAGTTGCTTCATCGACCCCGTGCAGGGCGCAGCCATCGCGCAGTTTGCCGCCCGCAGCCTCAACGCCAAACGCGGCGCGCTGATGGTTGACCGCAAGAACGACTACTCGACCGGTCTCGAAAAAGTCATCTCCGAAGTCTTCACGCGTCTCGGCGGACAGATTGTCGTCACGCAGTCCTACTCGGAAGGCGACCAAGACTTCAACGCGCAGATTACTTCAATCAAGGGCGCCAACCCTGACGTGGTCTTCGTTCCCGGTTACTACGGCGATGTCGGCCTCTTTGCCAAGCAGGCGCGCGACCAGGGCTTGACCGTCCCGCTCGTCGGCGGCGATGGTTGGGATTCGCCGAGTCTCTACCAGATTGGCGGCGCGGCGATTGAAGGCAGCTATTTCACCAACCACTACTCGCCCAACGACGCCGACTCGCGCGTGCAGAAGTTCGTCAACGACTACAAGGCGCGCTACGGCCAAGTGCCCGACGCGCTCGCCGCCACCGCCTACGACGCCGCGCTCATCATGTTTGACGCCATCAAGCGCGCCAACTCTTTAGACGGCACGGCCATCCGCAACGCGCTCGCCGCGACCAAAGACTTCCCCGGCGTGACGGGGACGGTCTCCTTCAACGCCGACCGTGACGCCGTCAAGCCTATCGTGATGATTAAGATTGAGCCGGGCGGGCGTCTGACCGTGCAGGAGCGCGTGCAGGTGGAAGGAGCGGCCATGCCGACGGCAAGCACTTCGCCCGCGCCCGGCGCGACGAACACGAACACGAACACCAACGCGAACACAAGTACGAACACCAACGCGAACA
>DASZCR010000157.1:0-11893 GCA_035942915.1 Pyrinomonadaceae bacterium
GCGAATGGTCAGCGCGTTCTGCTCGTTGATGAGACTTGCGTCGTCGCGTGTCGCCATCTTGAAACGGCCTTTCGTGTAGGTCACGTCAGTCACTTCGCCTGCGATGGGCGAGCGGTTGATATGTACGTCGAAGGGCGAGAGGAAGATGCTGACGACGGTCGGAGATTGCGGGTCTGAGGGCGCAGTCTTTTCAACGCGCGTGACACGCCCATCGGCCGGTGAGACGACGACGTTCGGGTCTTCGGGCGCAGTGCGCCGGGGGTCGCGGAAGAAGTAGGCCATGAAGGCCGCGAGGAGGAAGAGCGGAACGGCGAGCAGCCAGAATCCGAAGAGCGTCGAGGCGACCGCCGCCACGAGCGGAATGAAGACCCAGAGGATGCCGTCTCTTGCCATAGAGGAATCGGCCGATGCGCCTCCCTGCGCGCGCATCGACAATCATTCGTTAAAGGAAACGGGGGCGCACGCTTGTTTTGGACGCGTCCCCCGTTATGCTCTCGCTGAAAGTTATCTGTCGTCGTAACGCGCGGGCGCTGCTAGTGCGCTGTGCTTTCGCCGTGCTGGTGGCGCAACATGATTGCGTGCATCTGATCTTTGAGTGCGAGTTTCTTCTTCTTCAAAGTAATTTCTTCGAGTTGTTCCTCGTCGCTCGGATAAGCGAGCGCGGTCAACTCACTCAAGCGCTCTTCATAACGACTGTGCTCGCGCGCCAGCTCACGGAACTCCGGGTCGCTCGACATGAGCTGCTCTTTCAGACTATCCGTATTGGTCAATTCCATTTCCGGGAAGCCTCCTCTCAGATGCGTCAAGTTGGTGTGTGCCCGTTTTTTGATGGACGCGTGGCTTCATCTCTCACGTGCCTGCGCGTCTTTTTGCGTTTACGTAGAAAATGTTAGCCCAAATCGCACGCGCTAATCAAGCGATTGTTTCCAGCGGCGTGGTCATCACGAGCGCGTCTTCCGTCGGCTCGCGGTAGTAGTTGCGCCTGCGCCCGGCGACGACGAACCCCTGCCGCCCGTAGACCGACTGCGCCACTGTGTTTCCCGCGCGGACTTCCAAAACGGCGACCTGCGCTCCCATCTGTGAGGCACGCTCGAAGGTGGCGCGCAGGAGTGCGCTGCCGAGTCCGCGACGCCGTGCCGAGGGGCGCACGCCGACGTTGTTGACGTGCAACTCACCGGCCGTCACGCGCGCAGCGATGAAGCCGTTCAGGCGCTTGCCGTCTTCCGTCTCGGAAGGGGCGCGTGCGACGAGCATGATTGATTCCGGCCGTTCCAGTTCGGCGCGATAGCCCTCCCAGCCCCAGAGACTCAACCCGCACGTCTCTTCTATCTCCACGACTTCGAGCAGGTCGTGTTCACTCATCGGGTGGAGGGTCTCTTCGAGTGAATTTCTTTCGGTGATTGCTGCGCCCGCCATCGCTCGTTCAACTCCGCGTCGGATGCGCGAATGTAAATCGCTTGCAGGTCTTCAGCCCGCATCGGGGTGCGGGCTTCCATTGTTCGGAGAGCCAATGCTGCCACAGCCGGAGCTAAATTCTCAACCGGGCGCGCCAGCGTCCAGACCGCCCCGCCGGTCGCGGCCGCTTCCGACGAGTCTTCCTTCGCCTCTTCGACGAAAGTGCAGGCGCAGGCGCGCGCGCCTTCAAGAATCAGAGACGCGGCGGCATGTGCTCCGCCGCCGACCCACTTGACCGTCTCGCATCGAAGCTGCTCATGCTCAATCAACGCCGCAGGCGGGACGTGTATCCCTTCCGACAACTCTTCAATGTGTCCTTCAGAATCGACCGAAAGCAGTTGTGCGAAGACCTCTCCGCGACCGGCCGGAATCAACGCCCAGAGACGCGAGGCCGGGCGTGCGGCGTATGCCAGAGCGTGCAGTGTGGGAACTCCGACGACCGGCTGTTGGAGCGTCGCGGCGAAAGCCTTGACGGTCGCCAGACCGGCTCTCAAGCCTGTGAAACTTCCCGGCCCGCAGGCCGCCGCGAAGAGTTCGACATCGGCAATCTTGACCGACGCCTGTTGAAGCGCCTTGTCAACATCGGCCAGCACGTTGGCCGAATGCGACTCGCGCAGGTCGCCGCAGACGAGCGCGAGCGTACGCTCGCCCCGTACGACGGCGACGCTTCTGTTCGCGGTCGCCGTGTCGAGACTGAGAACGAGCGTCTCAGCGGCGTCTGCGCGCGTGCGCGCGCTCGTCGCGGAGTTATCGACGGGCGCGTCCGGCGCACTCTGGTTGCTCTCGTTTGACATGCTGCGGTTGGCCGCGCGATTATAGGCGCGGATATTAAATCAAAGCAAATTAGTCGTTGGCCGAACTGGCGTGCGGGCTTCTTCGGCGGCGAATCGTGGTGAGCGTGCGCATAGGGATTTTAACTGGGGGCGGCGATTGTCCGGGTCTGAATGCGGTCATCCGTGCCGTCGTCAGGCGCGCGATGGGGGAGTCTGCGGCCAACGAGATTATCGGCATCAAGAATGGCTGGCGCGGGCTTATCGAAGACGATGTGATGCCTCTGACGCGGCAGGCCGTCTCCGGCATCCTGCCGCGCGGCGGAACGATTCTCGGAACTTCGCGCGTCAATCCCGAAGACGATGAAGACATCCTCGCGCGCGTCCGCGCGACGTGGAACAAGTATCGTCTCAACGCGCTCATCGTCGTCGGCGGCGAAGGCACTCTGCGCGCGGCGCGCGACATGTGGCGCGACCATCACTATTCTATCGTCGGCATCCCGAAGACGATTGATAACGACCTTGGGGGCACGGATGTCACCTTCGGCTTCGACACCGCCGTCAACATCGTCTCTGACGCCGTTGACCGACTCCACTCGACCGCCGAGTCGCACCATCGCGTGATGGTCGTCGAGGTGATGGGGCGACATACGGGCTGGATTGCGGCCTACGGCGGCATCGCGGGTGGCGCGGACGTGGTGCTCGTCCCGGAGCATCCTTTCAGAATCTCCCACATCTGCCAGTTGCTCAAACACCGCGAACAGGACGGCAAGGCTTTCTCCATCGTCGTCGTCAGCGAAGACGCGCGCCCGCACGCGGACGAAGACTTCCTGAGTCGTGAAACTTATGAGCAGATTTATCGACACGACCGGCTCGGCGGCATCGGCTATTATCTCGCGCGCGAAATCGAGAAGTGCACGGGGCTGGATACACGCGTCACGACGCTCGGCTACGTGCAGCGCGGCGGCTCGCCGACGGCCTTTGACCGCGTGCTGGCGACGCGCTTCGGCGTCAAGGCGTTCGAGATGGTGAGCGCAGGCGAGTGGGGACGGATGGCTGCGCTGCGTGGGACGCAGATTGTCAGCGTTCCGCTTGACGAGGCGGTTAATAATCTTAAAAGATTGGACGAAGAGATTTATCGCGTGGCGGAGGTCTTCTTCGGCTGAAGCATTGTGTGCTCGGCCGTCGAGTCCCAAAGCGCATCCCCCTCATTAACAAATCCTCGTATCACCGCGAGTCGTGCTTAAACGATGAAGATTTGCCCGGTCTGCCGCCACTGCTACGAAGATACGGACGTCGCCTGCGCGCACGGCGAACACGGCGCGCTCGTGCCTTCGCGTCACGGCTCACGCGTGGTCGCAGACAAGTACAGGCTCGACCGTATGCTCGGACGCGGCGGCATGGGCGCAGTCTACGCAGGCATGCACATCGAGCTTGAGCGTCCGGCCGCCATCAAGTTGCTGCTGCCCGAACTGGTCGCAGACCCGCAGGCGCTCGAACGCTTCCGACGCGAGGCGCGCGCCGCCGCCCGTCTGAATCATCCGAACGTCGTCGACACGTATGACTACGGCATCCTGCCCGGCGGCGAAGCTTACATTGTGATGGAGTTGGTCGAGGGGCAGACCTTGCGCGAGTACATGAACGCGTCCGGCGCACTGTCGGTCACCGAAGCGGTCGACATCGCGCGACAGGTCGCTGATGGCATCGAGGTCGCGCATCGCAGCGGCATCGTCCACCGCGACCTCAAGCCCTCGAACATCATCCTCTCGCGCGACCATCACGACTCTCTGCTGGCGAAGGTCGTCGACTTCGGCATCGCCAAACTCAAGGAGCAGACCACTTCGGGCGGCGCGCTGACTTCGACCGGCTCGCTCGTCGGCACGCCCCGCTACATGTCGCCCGAACAGTGTGCAGGCCACGAGATAGATGCGCGCTCGGACATCTACTCGCTCGGCGTCATCCTCTACGAGACGCTCGCCGGTCGCCCGCCCTTCGACGCGCCTTCGGCCACAGCCATCGCACTCAAACACGTACAGGAACAGCCGCCGCTCATCAAAGAGTTTCGCGCAGACGCGCCGGACATGCTGTGCCTCATCGTCATGCAGACGCTTCAGAAAGACCCCGACCAGAGACCGCAGACGGCAGCCGAGTTGGCGCGCGGCCTGCGCGTCGTCGAAGAGGCCACGCGCCGCGTCATCTCCGTCGAGACAACATCGAGCACGCATTTCGTCAACACGCATCACACGGAGTCTTTCAATCAGCAGACCTCGCGCCTCGATGCCGAACGGCTGGCAGCCACCGGCGGCGCGCTCAAAGACCCTGCGACCCGCAGCCATGAGCCTTCCCCTCATGCGCCAGCGACCGAGAGACTCGGCCAGCCGACCATCGAAGACGCGCAAGTTGTCCGCGACCGCAGCAGCAGCATCGGTAACGTCAGCGCCGACAGCGGCGGCAGCAGCATCGGCAGCGGTAACATGACTGAGCCGCCGCCCACGCTCAATCCCCTGCCCGCGACCGAGACTATCACGCGCGTCGTCGCCGAAGCCGAAGACGGCGTCAACAAGTGGGCGGTCGTCGAAGAGCCTTCCTCGACGCACATCAACACCGCTCCACCCGTCGAAGAAGTCTCCGCGCACGCACAGCCAACGCCGACGCCTACGCACCTCAATCACCCGCCTCCGCACGTCATAGGCCCCCCCAGCCGTGCGCGCTCGCCCTGGTTGGCCTATGGAGGAATTCTGGCTGCTGTCGTTATCGGACTCGCGGCGCTTTTCTTCATGACCCGTCAGACCGGACAGCGTGCGACGGATGGCGCTTCATCCGGCGCAGACGCAAACGCCGCCGCCTCGCCCGTCTCTCCGACGCCGGAGACTACGCGCACGCAGACGACGGATGCTTCTGCGCCTGCCACGAACTCGCCCGCACAGGTCGCGCCGACGGCGCAATCGACGCCCGCTGACGCAGAGGTGCGCGTCAGCGAGGCCGACAGTCGCGCTCTACGCGGCCTGCTCAACGGATGGGTCGCGGCCACCAATGCGCGCAACGTCGAACGCCAGATGGCCTTCTACATGCCCACGCTCAGTTCCTATTATCTCGGCAACAACTTCTCGCGCGAGGCCGTGCGTCAGGACAAGACCAACGCCTTCGCACAGGCGACGCTCGTGCGCATCAACATCAGCGACCCGGACATGGCGTTTTCGCGCGACGGGCGCAACGCCGTCATGCGCTTTCGCAAACAGTACGTCATCGAGTCAGGCGGGCAGCGACGCGAAGGCGAAGTCCTACAGGAGTTGGTCTGGACGAGGTCTGGCAGGGGTTGGAAAATCAGCAGCGAGCGCGACCTGCAAGTGCTGCGCTGAACACTTATCGTTTCTTCTTTGCGCCGCGAGCGTCTTTGCGTGAAACTGATTTTCACATGCCAAGACGCTCGCGGCGCAAAGCATCTCGGCTCACTGATTGTCGTCCTTCGTCTTCGAGACGATGGTCTCTTTCAGTTCGTGTTCAATCTTTTCGCCTTTGATGTCGAGGCGCAGGCGGTTGTAGAGGCTCATGTATTGATTGGCGACCCAGACGAGCGCGAAGCCGCCGATGAGATAGCCGCGCCAGTCTTCGTAGAGCAGGCGATACTGCGTGATGACGAGGAAGAAGAGGGTCACGTAATGGCTGAAGCAGTACTCGCAGGTGAAGAGGTAAAAGAATTTTCGCTTGTACCATTCGCGGCAGTTCCGGCTGCGCTCAACGCAGTATTCGCGCGGCTCACGAAAAACTTCCTCGTGCGTCACCGTCCAAGCGATGCACGCAATGGGGATGGCGAGCAAAAACAGCGTGATAATCTGCGACTGGATATCCATAAGCCCTTCCCACATGCACGTTTTTTGTCGGAGTCAGTCCGAGAAGCTATCACGGTTTCGGCGTCGAGGCGAGTGCCGTCGCGTCTCTGCCCGCGCTGTCGCTTTGCGCGCCACCTGTGATAGTTTGTCGTCTCAATCTGCTCGACGCCGCCACCCCGGCCAACCCGAAATAACATGACGACTTCGACACCGCTCACGCCCATGCTGCGCCAATATCAGGAGTTGAAGCAGCAGCACCCCGGCACGCTTCTCTTTTTCCGTCTCGGAGATTTTTACGAACTCTTCTTCGACGACGCCGTGACGGGCGCGCGCGAACTGGAAATTACTTTGACCGCCCGGCACAAGGAACGCGGAACGCCGATTCCGATGTGCGGCGTCCCGCACCACGCTGTCTCCGGCTACGTCGCGCGTCTGATTCGCAAAGGCTACCGCGTCGCCATCTGCGAACAGACCGAAGACCCGACCAAAACCAAAAAGCTCGTGCGCCGCGAAGTCGTGCGCGTTATCACGCCGGGGACGGCCATCGACCCGCAGCTTGTCGAGGCCAGAGAGGCCGTCTATCTCGCCGCCGTCTGCGGTGCGGGCGAGACCTACGGCGCGGCCTTCCTCGACCTTTCCACAGGCGAGTTCAGAGCGACGACCGCCAGCGGCGCAGACGCGTGGGAGCGCATCCGCGCCGACCTCGAATCCTATGCGCCGCGCGAACTGCTCTTTCCCGCTTCGCTCGCGCCCCTCATCAGAGACACCTACGCCGGACGCGGCGCGCACACCGCTCCGCTTCCGCTCGACGCGACGGCGCACGAGACTCAAACTCAAACACGCGCGCCCGTCGCGCACATCCGACCCGCGACGACCGAACCCGTCAACAACCAGACGCAGATGGCTCTGACGCCGCTCGACGACTGGCTCTGGGAGCCGCTCGCCTGCGCCTCTCTGCTGCTCGAACAGTTCGGCGCACGCACCCTCGAAGGCTACGGTCTCGGCGGGAAGATTGATGCGACGAGCGCGGCCGGAGCGTGCCTGCGCTATGCGCGCGAGACGCAACGCGCGGCCGCCGCGCACGTCACCGACATTACTTTCTTCGAGACGCACGACCATCTCGTGCTCGACGCGACGACCGTGCGCAACCTCGAACTCGTCGAGGCGCAGAACGGCGCGGGACGCGCCTCTTCTCTGCTCGGCGTCATCGACGAGACGGTGACAGGCATGGGCGCGCGTCTCCTGCGTTCGTGGCTGCTGCGGCCCTCCGTGCGTCTCGGCGAGATAGAAGCGCGGCTCGGCGCGGTCGAAGAACTGACGCGCTCGCAGATGAGACGCGACCGCGTCTGCGCGCTGCTCAAGGAGGTGGCCGACCTCGAACGCCTCATCGCGCGCGTCAACATGGGTACGGCCACGCCGCGCGACATCAACGCTCTGCGCCGCTCGCTCGAACAGGTTCCGCCCGTCCGTCAGGCGCTTTCGGACGCGACAGCCTCGCTCCTTCAAGTGCTTCGTGAGAACGCAGACGAGTTAACGGACGTGCGCGACCTCATTGCACGCACGCTCAGCGACGACCCGCCTCTGAACGTCGCCGACGGCGGCGTGATACGCGAAGGCAACGACGTCGAACTAGACGAGTTGCGTTCAATCAGCGGCGACGCCAAGCGCACCATCGCCGCGCTCGAAGCGCGCGAGCGCGCACGCTCCGGCATCGCGTCTCTACGCGTGCGCTTCAACAACGTCTTCGGCTACTTCATAGAGGTTTCAAAGGCGAGCGCCACGCGCGTCCCTTCGGATTACGAACGGCGGCAGACGCTCTCGAACGCCGAGCGTTACACGACGCCCGAACTGAAGGAATGGGAACGCAAGGTGCTCGGCGCGGAAGACCGCATCCGCGAAATTGAGACGCGGCTGTTCGCCGAACTGCGCTCGCGCATCTCGGTCGAAACACGTCGCCTGCAAGCGACGGCACGCGCGCTCTCGACTCTCGACGCGCTCGCCGGTCTCGCCTCCGTTGCCGTCAGGCGTCGCTACACGCGCCCCCTCCTGCACGACGGCGACGAGTTGGAAATCGTCGGCGGTCGTCATCCCGTGATTGAGTCGTTCACCGACGCGCCCTTCGTCCCGAACGACCTCTACATGAACAACTCGACCGACCGCCTGCTCATCATCACCGGCCCGAACATGGGCGGCAAGTCAACCGTCTTGCGGCAGACGGCTCTTATCTGCGTGCTGGCGCAGGCCGGTTCTTTTGTTCCGGCCGAACGCGCGCGCCTGCCCGTGCTCGACCGCGTCTGGACGCGCGTCGGCGCATCCGACGACCTCTCGCGCGGCCGCTCGACCTTCATGGTCGAGATGACGGAGACGGCTGCCATCCTGCACAACGCGACGCCGCGCTCGCTCGTCCTCCTCGACGAGATAGGACGCGGCACGGCCACCTTCGACGGCCTTTCCATCGCATGGGCGGTCGCCGAACATCTGCACGACTCGCCAGCGCACGCCGCCAAGACCCTCTTTGCGACTCACTACCACGAGTTGACCGAGTTGGCCGAGCGTCTGCCCGGCGCGCAGAACTACCGCATCCGCGTCGCCGAACGCGAAGGCGAGGTCATCTTTCTCTACAGACTTGAGCGCGGGCGCGCGTCGAAGTCCTACGGCATCGAGGTGGCACGCCTCGCGGGTCTGCCGCCGTCTGTGCTCGCGCGCGCGCGCGAGGTGCTCGGTCGCCTCGAACGCTACGAACTCGACGTGTTCGCCGAAGACGCGGACGCGCAGGCGGGCGCAAACGCAGGCGTCGGCCATGCAGGCGTGACGGCCGCTGAGGATGCGTCTCATCCATCGTCAACGCCTTCCTCGCAGGCGGATGTGCAAGACGGCGGCGGCGCTCAGGCGCTCGACAAGGCTGCGAGCCGCGTCCGCCGCAGGACTCTCGCCGCGCAGGCCACGCTCTTCGACGCCGTCAACCGCAATCTGCTCGACGAGTTGCGCACGGCAGAGGTCGAAACCTTCTCGGCCGAAGAGGCGCGCGAACTTTTAATCGCGCTACGCAAACGTATCGTCTAACCTGTATGCGAAAAAATTTTCATCTGCTAACATCTCCCGCATGACTGATTTCCAAAGGTTGCAATCCCTTCCGCTCGAACAGAAGATAGGCCAACTCCTTTACATCGGACTCCCCGGCACAGACTTCGACGAGGAGGCGCGCGGCCTCGTCGAAGACATCTCGCCCGGCGGCGTCATCATCTTCGGTCGCAACGTGGCCGCGCCGGAACAACTACGCACCTTGCTCGACGACGTGCGCGCGCATCTGCCCGTTGAACCGTTGTTGGGAATTGACCAGGAGGGCGGTCTGGTTGACCGTCTCCGACGCATCTGCACACCGATGCCTGCGGCGCGCACCATCCGCCAGCACGGCGACTTAGCGGCGGCGCGCACGCTCGGCCGCATCACGGGCGAGGTCTTGCGCCTGCTCGGCTTCAACATGAACTTCGCGCCCGTCCTCTCCATCATGACGGAGGACCGCGACCTGCTCTCGAACGGTCTCTACTCGCGTTCCTTCGGCCGCTCGCCCGGCGAAGTTCTCGGCTACACGATGGTCTATCTGCGCGGCTTGCAGGGCACAGGCTGTCTGGGCTGCGCCAAGCACTTTCCCGGCATCGGCGCGGGCGAGGTTGATACGCACGAGGAGATGGCCGTTATCAATCTTTCGCACGACGACCTCATCGCGCAAGACCTCGCGCCCTACATCGAACTGTTTCAGCGCGAAGACAACATGGTCAAGGCCGTGATGGTCAGTCACGGCGGCTTCCCCAACATCGACATCCATCGCGGCACGGCGGGCGGGCGCCTCGTCCCGGCTTCGATTAATTACGAGATTGTGACGCGGCTGCTGCGCGAAGAGCTCGGCTACGGCGGCCTCGTCGTCACCGACGACCTTGAGATGGGCGCTATCGCGCGCCACTGTGAGATTGAAGAGGCCGCTCTGCGCGCCGTCGAGGCAGGCGAAGACATGCTGCTGATATGCGCGCATCCAGACCTCATCCGGCGCGGTTACAACGCGCTCCTTCAGGCGGCGCGCGACGGTCTGCTCTCGGAAGCGAGAATCGACGTTTCACTCAGACGCATCGCGGCCTTCAAAGCCCTCATCCAACCTCCTCTCCCGTTCGACCCCACGCGGTTCAGGGTCTTGTCCGACGAAGTGGCGGAACTCAACCGCAAGCTCAACTACACTTACGGAGGGAAAATTTAAGTGCGAAACAGAAGATTCGTCACGGCGCTCCTGACGGCCTGCCTGCTGGCAAGCCTCGTCGCCGGTTGCGGCGGCGGCATCACGGGCGTCAAGAGCGGGCGCTTCGAGCGGCCGATTGTCCTGCTCATCAACGGCGAGAGCGCGCCGACGCGTCAGTACGCGCAGGTCATGCAGAACTCTCTACGGCAGGCAGGCATCCCCGTCGAGATTGAGACGGTTGACCAGGGAACGCTTATCGACCGGCAGCGCAAGGGGCAGTATCAACTGACGACGAATCGTTGGGTCGGCGGCAATCAAGACCCCATCTTCCTCAAAAACCTCTTCGGGACGGGCGCGAATTTCAATCGCTGGAACTACTCCAACCCGCAACTCGACCAGATTCTTAATCAGGCCGTCGAGACGGCCGACCGCGAACAGGGACGCGCCCTCTACGTGCAGGCGCAGGACATCATCAGCCGCGAGTTGCCGAGCCTGCCACTGTGGTACACAGACCAGATGGTCATCGCGCGTCGCAACGTCGGAAACATTCAGGTTGACATGAGCGGCGATTGGAGTTTCATGGCGCGGCTCACGTCCGAAGGCAAGACCGGCCCGTTCGTCGTCACGCTCGAATCACCCCCGCCCTCTTTCGAGCAACTCAAGGAGACGGAGGGCGCGGCCGAGCGGATGCGGCAGTTGATGTTCAACTCGCTCGTCAAGAAGAACGAGAGATTCGATTACGTCGGCGACCTCGCCTCTGAGATTCGTCGCGCCGAAGACGGTCTCTCCTACACCTTTACGCTGCGCGAGGGCGTGAAATTCCACGACGGGCGACCGCTCACCTCAGCCGACGCCAAGTACACGCTCGAAACGCTTCTCGCCTCCGGCTTCCCGAAGTCGGGCGACTTCTTCGAGGGGACGGGCGAGAGCCGCCAGCCACTCATCACGGCGATGGAGACGCCCGATGCGCGCACGCTCGTCGTCCGCCTGCGCCGCCCCTGGCTCAACCTCCTGTCGAACCTCGTTCCCATCGGCATCATCCCGCAAGGCTCGGCCGGAACGCAGCGGCAACAACCCGTCGGCTCAGGCCCTTTCAAGTTTGTGCGCTACGACGAGTCACAGCAGATAGTTGACCTCGCCGCGCATGATGCCTACTGGGGCGGCGCACCTCCGATTAAGGAACTGCGCGTGCGTACCGTCCGCGACACGAACACGTTGCAGGCCGAGTTGCGTAGCGGCGGCGTTGACCTCGCGGTGGTCGCCAATCTCGGCGCGGATGTCTATCGCGCGCTCGGACAAGACCCGAACCTTCAGGTCAAGCAGTTTCCCGGCGCAAACGTCGTCTATCTCGCATACAACACGCAAGACCCCGCGCTCAAGGATGCGCGCGTGCGTCAGGCCATCGCCTACGCGATAGACCGCGAAGGCATCGTCCGCGACCTGCTGCTCGGACAGGCGCGCGTCGCACACTCGATACTGCCGCAGGAGTCTTGGGCTTACTCGCCCGGTCAGGTCTACACCTTCGACATCGAGAAGGCGAAACGCGCGCTCGACGAAGCGGGCGTCAAATAATCGGCACAGACTGAAAGTCGTCTTCCCTGAGCGTCGCC
>DASZCR010000158.1:0-16761 GCA_035942915.1 Pyrinomonadaceae bacterium
GCACGCCCCGGCCTGCACTTCTCCTACGAGCGTTACTTGCAAAACCGTCTACGCGAAGCCTTCGACTTCTTCGCCACACCCCTGCGCATCATCGAAAGACACAAGAAGCAGAAGAAGTGATAGGTGATGGGTGAGAGGTGATAGGATAAATCCTGTCTTTAGTCTTATCACCCATCACCCATCACCTATCACTTATCACTTATCACTTATCACTTATCACTTATCACCTATCACTTATCACCTTCGTCTTTATGTCTGAGGCCGATTTTAAAAGTTTGTTTGAGCGGATGGCGGACGCGGCGTTGATTGTTGACGCGGCGGGCGAGCGCGTGTTGGCGTTCAACGAGGCTTTCGCCGCGATGGTCGGAGAGGGGCGAGAGGCGCTGGCGCAGGGGCGTGTCGAGGAGTTGTTGACTGCCGAGGACGGGGCGGGGGAAGACGACGGGTCGCAGGTGCGTGGCGGGAGTCTGTTTGTCGGGAGCGATGAGGGGTGGGCACGCGTGGGCGTCGAAGCGTTGCCGTGTGCGTGGGATGGGCGTGAGGCTTTGCTGTATCTGGTGAGGCGGCGCGGGTCGGGCGAGGGGGATGCGTTGGGCGGCGAGCAGATGCGCGCCGTCTTCGATTATCTACAGGTGGCGACCGAGCAGGTCGAGGTCGTCAACCGCGTCGTCGCCGCCGTCAATTCGAGTCGCACCATTGACGAGGTCTTCAGTCTTGCGAGCCAGCAGATGCGCTCGCTTATCCCGTTCGACCGCGCCTCCATCGCGCTCTGCGAAGACTCCGGCGACAGCCTGCGCGTCTTTGCGCTCTCAGGCGAGCACACGGGTTCGCTCGCCGTCGGCGCGAAGGGGCCGATGCGCGGCTCTGTGACGGAGTTGGCGCTGGGCGAGCGCCGGATGGTCGTCATCCCGGAAGTGCGCGAGGAGCGACGCTTCAACGTCTATGAAGACCTCGAACTGGAAGGTTTTCGCTCGGCCGTCTGCGTGCCGCTCTTTTCGACGCACGCGGCCGTCGGCAGTCTCAACCTGACGAGCCGCACGCCCGACGCCTTCAACCGTCAACACCTGCTCGCGCTCGAACGGCTCGCGCCGCCGCTCGCCATCGCCATCGAAAAAGTGTTGCTGCTCGAACAGGCCGAGCGCCGCTCGCGCGAGATGGAGGCGGCGGCGCAGAGAGAGGCTCTGGCCGGACACATCGGGCGCAAGCTGGCGAGTTCGCTCGCCCCTTCGTCCGTCTTGCAGGAGACGGTTGACATCCTCGGCCGTGCGCTTCAGGTCGAACGCTGTTTCATCGCGCTCTTTGGCGAAGGCGACGCCGACGCCGTGCTCAGTTACGAGTATCTGGCGCGCCCAGACGTGCTCTCGATGCGCGGTCACACCAGACCCTTACGCGCCAGCGCGCACGCGCGCCGCGTCCTCGCATCGGACGAGGCCGTGCAGATATCAGACCTCTCGGAAACCGAGCGCGACGAACTGCGCGAACTCTACGAGCGACTCAAGGTCTGCTCCGTCTTGGCCGCGCCCGTCCACGCCGGAGGCGCACGCGACGGCCTGCTCGAAGTTCACGACTGTCATCGCCCACGCGCGTGGACGGAAGCGGAGCAGAAACTTCTCTGCACGGTCGCCGGTCAGGTTTCGGTCGCGCTGACGAACGCGCAGTTATACGAGGCGAGCCGTCATCGCAATGAGGAGTTGCACGGTCTCTTTGAAATCTCGCGCACCTTCTCGACGCTGAGCGATACCTCCGAGATTAGCGGCCGTTTGGCGCGCGCGATTGCCAAACTCGTCGGCGGAGAAATCTGCCTCATCGCCACCTACGACCGCCGCACCAACACCGTCCGCGCCGAAGCGCCCGGCTACCAGACGCCCCCCGAACTGATACGCGAGTTCCACTTCGCGCTCGACAAAGAGAACAAGCACGCGCCCGTCTATCTGACGGGCGAATCCTTCGTTTCCAACGACCCGCTCAACGACCCGCGCCTCAACCGCGTCTTCATCGAGCGTTACGGCATCCACTCGGCCTTGAGCGTCCCGATGCGCATCAAGCGCGAACTGATAGGCTTCATCTACGTCGGCAACCGGCCGGGCGGCTTCCGCGAACGCGACATGCGCCTGCTGGAAATCTTCGCCGCGCAGGCGGCCGAAACCATCGTCAACGCGCGTCTGTTCCTGACCATTCAGGCGCAGGCCGAACGCGAAGCCGTCGTCAACCGTCTGCTGCTCTCCCTGCAACGCAGCGGCGAACCGAAGGATAAGGTGCGCGCCGTCATCGAACGCGTCGGCGAAGTCCTCGAACTCGACCGCTGCATCGTCGTCCTCTTCGCGGAGGGCGACCATCCAGACTACTACGGCGAGTGGTGCGCCGAAGGCGTCGCGCCCGTCACACAATGGGCGGACGTGCGCGAGCGTTCGCCCATCCGTTACGCCTTGCGGACGACGCGCCGCCCGATGCACGCGCGCGACGTGCGCGAACATCCGCTCGCGGCAGGACTCGAAGACCTCATCGAACGCGCGCAACTGAAGAGCCTGATGGTCGTGCCCATCATGCATCAGGGCAGAGTCATCGGCTCCATCAGCGGACACCAGACCAGACGCCATCGTGACTGGGGCGAGGACGACATAGACCTGCTGACGGCCGTCGCCACGCACGTCGGCTCGACTCTGGAAAACGCGCGCCTCATCGCCGAACTGCGCGAGGCCAACCGTCTCAAGGACGAATTTCTCGCCATGCTCTCGCACGAACTGCGCACGCCGCTGACGGCCATCACCGGATGGGTTGACCTCCTCAGCGAGCACCCGGCCGTCCAGACCGATGCGGAGTTGTCCGACGGCATCGAGGCCATCAGCGCCTCGGCCACGTCGCTCACGCAACTCATCTCAGACCTCCTAGACCTCTCGCGCATACAGCGCGGCGTGCTGCGCCTTGAGCGCGAACCGTTCGACATCAACCACGCCGTCACGAACGCCGTCCGCACCATCAGACAAGCGGCGATTGCGCGTCACATCGACCTCCGACTTGAACTCGAAGACTCTCTGCCGCTGACGGTCGCCGACGCGCAGCGTGTCCAACAAGTGCTCTGGAATCTGCTCTCGAACGCGCTCAAGTTCACACCCGAAGGCGGGGCGGTGACGGTGCGCTCACACCTGCTCGAAGACGGCGCGAAGATGGACGGCGGCACAGTTGAAGGCCAGCGCCGTCAGTGGATAATCATCGAAGTCGAGGACACGGGTGAAGGCATCGCGCCCGATTTTCTGCCCTACATCTGGGACCGTTTCCGGCAGGCCGACAGCAGCGCCACCAGACGACACGGCGGTTTGGGGATAGGACTGGCGCTGGTGCGCGAACTGGTCGAAGCGCACGGCGGACAGGTCGAAGCCGAAAGCGCCGGGCGCGGCGCCAAATTCCGCGTCTGCCTGCCCGTCGTCGATGCCGAAGAATGGCTCGAACGCGAACCCAACTTCGGCACACGCCGACGCGACGACGCCGAACGGGACAACATCAACTAAGAGCGTCATAACTAACTAAGACCCTCTGTCGCTCGCGTGCCCCGCACGTGGAAATCTAATCTCACGCGGCAGCCGCGCGCGACGCAAAGAAATCGAATGAGGACGAGCGAAGACGAATGAGTGGTCACGCGTTGGGGTGGGAAGTTGTGGCCTCCGTAGGGGAGGCGCGCGCCGGTCTGTTGCGGACGCGGCGCGGAGTGATTGAGACGCCCGTCTTCATGCCCGTCGGGACGCAGGCGACCGTCAAGGGTATGCGCTTCGACGAGTTGGAGGCGGACGAACTCGACGCGCGCATCATTCTCGGCAATACCTATCACCTGTGGCTGCGTCCGGGCGTCGAGGTCTTGCGCGCGTGCGGCGGGCTGCATCGCTTCGCGGGCTGGCGACGCGCCCTGCTCACCGATTCCGGCGGCTTTCAGGTCTTCAGTCTCGGCGCGCTCCGCAAGATTGCCGAAGAGGGCGTCGCCTTTCGCTCGCACGTCGATGGCAGCGCGCGCTTCCTCTCGCCCGAAGTCTCGATGGAAGTACAGGCCGCGCTCGGCTCAGACATCGTGATGGCCTTCGACGAGTGCGCGCCGGGCGAGGCGACGCAAGACGAGGCGCGCCGCGCGATGGAACTGACGGCGCGTTGGGCTAGACGCTCGCGCGCACGCTTCGACGAGTTGCAGCGCGTCGGCGCGGATACGGGACGCGTCGAGGCGGACGCCGACGGCGGCGGCGGGCTGACGGGCGAGCAGGCGCTCTTCGGCATCGTGCAGGGAGCGTCGCACACGGATTTACGCCGCGAGAGCCTCGCGCGCACGGTCGAGATAGGTTTTGACGGTTACGCTATCGGCGGTTTGAGCGTCGGCGAAGAGAAGTCCGTGATGTACCGCGTCGTCGAGGAGTTAGCGCCGGAGATGCCTTCCGACCGGCCGCGTTATCTGATGGGCGTCGGCACGCCCGCAGACCTCGTCGAGTCGGTCGCGCGCGGCATCGACATGTTCGACTGCGTGCTGCCGACGCGCAACGGGCGGACGGGTCAGGCCTACACCTCGCGCGGCCGTCTCAACATCAAGAACGCGCGCTGGACGACCGACACGCGCCCGCTCGATGAGAGTTGCGACTGCTCCGTCTGCCGACGCCACACGCGCGCCTATCTGCGCCATCTCTACATGACGGGAGAGATGCTCGCCGCCATCCTCATCACGCATCACAACCTCGCGTTCTTCCTTGACACCATGCGACGCGTCAGGCAAGCTATTCGGTCTGGTGAGTTCACACGATTTCGGCAAGAATTTATAGGGCGCACCGACTCCGGCGTGGAGTGACCCGCGAGCCTGTCAGGCGCAGCCGACACGCGAAGTTTCCCTCTGACATTCGTGAGGTTTTGTGCTTTGTCGCGCGGGGCGCGCCCGCTGCACAAGGGGCGTCCGGTCGCGCGCGCAGACGAGACTTTTTAAGAGCACAAATCTGATGACCAATTCGGCTCTCTCATTCCTTCAGGACGGCGGCGGTGGGCTTGGCATCCTCGGCGGGCTGGCGCCGATGATTCTCATCTTCTTCGTCTTCTACTTCCTGATAATCGTCCCGCAACGCAAGCGACAGCGACAACTTCAGGAGATGATTTCGCAACTGAAGGCGGGCGACCGCATCGTCACACAGGGCGGCATCATCGCCACCGTGACGGCTGTGCGCGACGCCACCTTGCTCGTCCGTAGCGCCGATAAATCAATCCTCGAAATCTCTCGCAACGCCGTCGCCGGGTTGCACGGCGAAGAGCCGCAGCAGCAGGGCTGAAGATGCTCTGAGTTTTTGGTATGAAAAAGAATCTACGTCAACGGACAATCATCATTCTCGTCGTCACCATCGCGTCGCTCTACTACGTCATCGGCCCACACCGCATGCCACGCGCCAGCGACTTCACGGCCGAAGGCATCAAGCGCAACCTCTCGGAGAACATCCGCCTCGGCCTCGACCTCAAGGGCGGCTCGCACCTCGTGATGCAGGTGCAGACCGACAAGTATCTTGAGAAAGTGACGAGCGAGGGCGCGAGCGCGCTCAGGCAGGCGGCGACGACGAACGGTTATCAGGTCAAGGACGTGCGCCCGGAAATCGGCGGCGGCAACTACCGCATCGTCCTCGAAACCGACGACACCTCGAAACTCGGCGAGATGCGTGACACGCTGCCGGGAAAGGCGGCCGGCTTTAATCCCAACGATTGGTCGGTCAACGCCAGCGGCAACCGCATCACGTGGGAGTTGACCGGCGCGGCGCAGCGCACGCTCGCGCAGTCGGCCACCGAACAGGCTTATCGCATCGTTGACAGCCGCATCAATCAATTCGGCGTCGCCGAGCCGACGCTTCAGTATCACGGCGCGCAGGAGTCGCACCAGATACTTCTTCAGATGCCCGGCCTCCAAGACCCGGAGCGCGTCAAGAAACTGCTGTCGGCCGAGTCGCGCCTCGAACTCGTC
Organism: Pyrinomonadaceae bacterium; assembly: GCA_035942915.1. Classification (GTDB taxonomy): domain Bacteria; phylum Acidobacteriota; class Blastocatellia; order Pyrinomonadales; family Pyrinomonadaceae; genus DASZCR01. Next base: position 5,963 of record DASZCR010000158.1, read on the forward strand.
CACGTCATCAGCCCGCCGAGTCCCGCGCCCATCCAGAAGTACGCGACGCGTGAGGAGGCCCTCGCCACCTTCCCCGGCGGCAACGTGCCCGCGAACAGGAAGGTGGTCAGCTACGTCGAGCGCGACGAGCCGACGGCGGCTGGCGGCACAAACGAGCAGAGCGGCGACCGGCCGAAGAGTTGGGTCATCGTCGAGACGCCGCCCGTCGTCGATGGCAGCGAGTTGCGCAGCGCCGACGCCGTCTCGCGGACGGGGCAGGGCAACGACTTCCAGATAGCCTTCTCGCTCAAGCCTTCGGGCGCGGAGAAGTTCGGCCGCTGGACGGGGCAGAACATCAACCAGTACATGGGCGTCGTCTTAAATGACGAGGTCAAGTCTATCGCCTACATCAAGTCGCAGATTACGGACTCAGGCGAAATCAGCGGAACCTTCACGCGCGAGTCGGCCAACGACCTCGTGCTGACGCTCCGCTCAGGCGCGCTGCCCGCGCCGATTCGCTATCAGGAGGAACGCACGGTGGGGCCGAGCCTCGGCGCGGACTCGATTCGCGCCGGAGTGACGGCTTCGATTGCCGGTCTCATCTTCGTCATCCTCTTCATGGTCTTCTATTACAGGGGGTCGGGCATCAACGCCGTCGTCGCGCTGCTGCTGAACCTGATTCTGACGGTCGCCGCCCTCGTGCTCTTTAACGCGACGCTGACGCTGCCCGGCATCGCCGGACTGATTCTGACTATCGGCATGGCCGTCGACTCAAACGTGCTCATCTTCGAGCGCATCCGCGAGGAGTTGCGGACGGGCAAGACGGTCGCCTCGTCCGTCGAGCAGGGGTTTGCACGCGCCTTCGTGACGATTATCGACACGCACGTCACGACCATCGTCTCGGCGCTCTTCCTCTTCATCTTCGGAACGGGGCCGATTCGCGGCTTCGCCGTGACGCTCGTGCTCGGCCTCCTGGCGAACCTCTTCTCGGCCGTCTACGTCTCGCGCACAATCTTCATCTGGGTGCTTAGCCGCAAAGGCCGACGCGCCGAGACGCTCAGTATTTGAACGACGGTGATAAGTGATAGGTGATAAGTGATAAGAAAATCGCTCTCACCTATCACCCACCACCTATTACCTATCACTGAACCGGTATGATTCGCATCTTCGATGACATCAACGTCGATTGGCTCGGCAAGCGCCGGCTGCTGCTCTCCATCTCCATCGTGCTGATGCTGGTCGGTCTCGGCTCGGCCATCATCCGCGAGGCCGTTCCCGGAGGCACGCGCGCCTTCAATCAGGGGGTCGACTTCCTCGGCGGCACGGTCGTCAACGTCAGGTTCAACAAGCGCCCCAGTGACGACACCATCCGCGCCGCGCTGACGCGCGCCGGACTCGCCGACGCAGTCCTTCAGCCCGTCCTTGACCGCAACGACGAGGTGATGATTAAGGTCGGCCGACAAGGCTCTGAGGAGACGGCGCAGGCCGAAGCGCAGGTCGATATCGGCCGGACGAAGATAGCTGAGGCGCTCGCTTCGCTCGGCCCTGAGACGGGCGCTCGCATCGAGAAGACGGAAGCGGTCGGCGCGGTCGCCGGGAGCCAGTTGCGCAATCAGGCCATCACCGTCACGCTGCTCGCGCTGGTCGGCATCATGCTCTACATCGGCTTACGCTACGAATGGACGTATGGCGCGGCGGCCGTCATCACCGTCTTCCATGACGTGCTGGTGACGCTCGGTTTCTTCTCCATCTTCCAGTGGGAGGTGAACCTGACGGTGATTGCGGCGCTGCTCACACTCGTCGGCTTCTCCGTCAACGACACCATCGTGACCTTCGACCGCGTCCGCGAGAACCTGCGCCTGCATCGCCGCCGCTCGCTCTACGACATCACGAACGAGGCCATCAACCAGACGCTCTCGCGCACGATTATCACTTCCGGGCTTGTCTTCCTCTCCGTGCTGGCGCTCGTGCTCTTCGGCGGCGAGGTCTTGCGCGGCTTCTCTCTGGCGCTCCTCATCGGTATCGTCTTCGGCACTTACTCGACCATCGTCATCTCCAATCCGATTATGGTCTGGTGGCAGCAGCGCCTCGAACCGGCGCGCACGCCGACGAAAACCGGTGACGCTGCGAGCCGGCGCACGCCGGCCGCCGAGCGCAAGGCGAAGGCCGGGGCCGCTGCCCGCTAAAGCAGCCGCGCGCGTCGCGCTTTTGACGAAATTATGGGTGCCGACAGAGCGGATTTTTGCGCTTGACTTCCACCGTATTGCGACATAGACTGACAGCGTTGCTGGCCAATCGAATAGTTTACAAAATGCGCCCGTCCCGTGCGTAAAGCGCGAGAGACGGACGTTTGAGCGCGCGGCTGTTTTTTCCCGAAAACGACTGGCAGGATGCCCCGTAATTTCCTGCACAGTCCGCGAAGCGAAAGAACGCACGTCACGCATCCGGTAAAGGATGCGTGCGTTGCCGCATTGCTCGGCTGCCCCCCACATCTTTTAAGGATAATTTAATCTCGGCGAGCGGGCGTTCTTGTGGAAAAGCCTTCAAGGCGGTCGCAGCTTTTTACGAATTTTTGTCAGACAAGAGTTCCAGACCCCTGATCCACCGGCACCGGAAGAGGGAGGATAGACGAAATGTTCGATAGCTTAGTCGAGTCTGGCTCGCATAAGGACGACCTTGCGCGCAAAGGCTCATTCTTTCTCGGCACGTTCGTAATCTACGGCGTGGTTCTGGTGGCGATTGCCATCGGGAGCGTCTTCTGGTACGACGCGCATCTGGAGAGCCAGAGCCTTGAGTTGGTGACGCTCGTGGCTCCCGTCCCGATGCAGCAGCAACAGGAGCAGAAGCCGGAGCAGAAAGAGGAGTCGAAGCCGGCGGCCAAGACCGACGAGCCGCAGGTCTCGATGCGTCAGGAAATCTCCGTCGTCGCGCCCGTCGTCCAAAGCAATCAGGTGGCGAAGGAGACGACCAAAGAGATTGCCCGTAACGTGCCGGTCGTCCTCGGTGACAGGAACATCGACGCCGCGCCGACATCAGCCCCGACCGGTCCCATCGGCCCCGGCACGGGCAGCGGCAGTGGACAGGGTAATGCCATTGGCCCGGTCGTGAGCGGCGGCGACGACGAGCCTCCGCCCGTCAGGGTGGTGGCAACGCCGACGCCTCCTCCGCCCAAACCGAAGACTATCGTTTCGGGCGGCGTCTTGAACGGCAAGGCCATCAGCAAGCCGCAGCCGCCCTACCCGCCCATCGCGAAGGCGGCGCGCGCCTCTGGCACCGTGACCGTACAGATTGTCGTCGATGAATCGGGGCGCGTCATCTCGGCCAGCGCCGTCAGCGGACACCCGCTGTTGCAGCAGGCGGCCGTCTCGGCGGCGCGTCAGGCCCGTTTCTCGCCGACGCTGCTCTCAGGGCAGCCCGTCAAGGTCTCGGGCGTTATCACCTACAACTTCGTGCTTCAGTAACAGGGCGCGGGCTCGGCGCTCGTACCGTCGAAGCGTCTCGCGGCGTCGCACACGGCGCGAGATGCTCTCCGCGCCGTTCGGGCCGCCCCCTTCTCAAGCGCTCTTCGATATTTGCCAATAACGAAACCTTTGGAGGGTTTTATCGTGACCATGCTCATGAGTATTTTCGGAAGCAAAGCGTTCAGCTTCTTCGTGTTCCTCTTTCAAGAGGCGGAGAAAAAAGAGGGCGGCGAGCTGGCTGAGGCGTTCACCATCACCGAGATGGTGAAGAACCTCGGATGGGTGGCGCTGACCGTTATCGTCATCCTCCTCATCATGTCGATGTACTCCATCGCCATCATGGTTGAACGCTTCCTGACCTATTCGGCTGCCAAGAAACAGTCGCGCGAGTTTGCCCCGCGCGTCGCGCAGGCGCTCAAGAACGACCGCATCGAAGAGGCCATCAACATCAGCGACAAGCACAAGAAGTCGCACCTCGCGATGGTCGTCAACGCGGGTCTTCAGGAGTTCCGCGCACACGAACAATCTTCGGACATCTCAGGCGACGAGATGGAGGCCTCGAAGCGGGCGTTGCAACGTGCCATCGCGATTAAGTCGGCCGAGTTCAAACGCGGCCTCTCCGGACTCGCGACCATCGGTTCGACCGCCCCGTTCGTCGGACTCTTCGGCACGGTGTTCGGCATCATCAACGCGTTCACCGGCATGAAGTCTGCGGAGTCGGCCGGTATCGGCGCGGTCGCTGGCGGTATTGCAGAGGCGCTGCTGACGACGGCTCTCGGTCTCGCCGTAGCCGTGCCCGCCGTGTGGCTCTTCAACTATTTCACGGGCAAGGTTGATGGCTTCATCGTCGAGATGGACAACTCGGCTTCGGAACTCATCGACTACTTCCTGAAGAACCGCACGCGGCAACTGAAGTCGTAAGCTTGGGGCACGAAGGTACGCCTGCCCCGTAAAGGTTTCGGCAGCGCCGCCGGCCGCATCGCACGCGGCGACGTTCGTCGCTCCATGCGACGGCGGCGCGCATCTAATGTCGAGAGGGGCGCACCGCATTTCAAGGAGATTTTGAGTTATGGCAATGTCAGGAGGCGGAAGTGGCGGAGGCAGCGCGAGCGGACTGACGTCCGAGATTAACGTCACGCCGATGGTCGACATCATGTTGGTGCTGCTGATTATCTTCATGGTGATTACGCCGTTTCTTCAGCAGGGCGTCTCGGTTGCGCTCCCGCGCGACATGAAGAACCCGGACGAAGACCCGGCGATTATCAAGGAGACTTCGGTCGTCGTCGCCATCACGGCCGACAACAAGCTCTACATCGGCAAGAAGCCGATTGAGAAGACCGAACTCAAGTCTGAGATTGACAAGAAGATGGAGACGAAGAAGCCCGAAGAGCGCATCGTCTACATCCGCAGCGACGTCGGCACCAAGTATGGCACGGTCGTCGATACGATTAACACGATTCGTGAATCGGGCATCGACCAAATCGGGCTTGTCGCCGACAAGAAGAAGGGGCCGGGCGCGGCCGAACCTGCGCCTGCGACGGGCGGGCCGACCTCTTAAGGCGCGGCGCGAGAAGAATATTAGAGGTGGGGACTTGAGGCCGACGCCAGAGAGCGAGCGCGCGTCTCAAAGTGGTCTCCGCAGCGAAGCACGGAGGATTTATCGGTTATGGGAATGAGTGCAGGAGGCGGCAGCGGCACCGGCGCACAGCCGAACATCAACGTTACGCCGCTGATTGATATTCTGCTGGTGCTGCTGATTATCTTCATGGTCATTACGCCCTTGAAGCCTGCCCGCTTCAAGACGCTCGTGCCGGAAAAGAGCGAGGAATTGAGTTCGGCCGCCAAGCAGAGCCCGCGCACGCTGAGCGTCGCTATCACCAAAGACCTGAAAGTGACGCTCACGCGTGGTCAGACGCAGATTGCCGAGGCTTCGGTCAACGACACCGGCCCCATCGCCCAGCGGCTCGCACAGGAATTCAAGGAGCGCAGGGAGGCCAACGATTGGAGACCCGGCTTCGAGAACAGGCCTGAATTGTCGCCCGACGAGCGCATCGAGAAGACCGTCTTCCTGAAAGCGCCTGAGTCGTTCAACTACGGCGAGGTCGTCAAAGTCATCGACGCCGTGAAGGGCGCGGGTGCCAACCCTGTCGGCTTGCAGACAGAGTTGCTGGAGCCTTAAGCGAGCAGGCAAGCGCGTGTGAGGTGTTCTGCCGCTCGCGCGGGCGGGCGAGGGCGGAACGCTCCCGCACCTTTGCCGTCTCGGTCGCCGGTATCGCTTCACACAAAATCTTCGGGAGCCATTAAATCAATGAAACTCTCTCTCGCCAGGATACCTTTGCTGCTCCTTGCCCTAGTCGTGCTCGGAGCCGGTTCCGGCTGCGGTTTCGTCAACAAGATTCGCGCCAAGAACGCACTCAACGAGGGCGCGCGCGCCTACAAGGATGGCAGGTTCGCCGAAGCGCAGGCGAAATTCGAGGAGGCTCTCGCGCTCGACCCTGAGCAGCAGTACGCGCCGGTCTTCCGCGCCCGCGCCATCCTTCAGCAGTACAAGCCCGGCGTCGATACACCGGAGAACATCGCGCGCGGCAACGCCGCCATCGAAGCCTTCAAGTCGCTGCTCGAAAAAGACCCGAACAACGACGAGGCTTTCACCAACGTCACCGTTCTCTACCGCAACATGCGTGACGAGGAGAAGGAGAATGCGTGGCTCATGCAGCGCGCCAACTCCGAGAGCGCGCCAAAGGAGAAACGCTCCGACGTTTACACCATCCTCGCCAGTAAACAGTGGAACTGCTCCTTCGACATCACCGAGCAGAAGGAGAACAAGGCCACCGTCACCAAAGGCGATGCGGTCGTCATCGAATACAAGAAGCCTGCCAATCAGGCCGACTTCGACCGCGCGCGCGCCTGTGTGGATAGAGGTCTGGAACTGGCGCAGAAGGCCATCGACCTCAATCCGGACAATCCGAGCGCGTGGTCTTACAAGACGAACCTTTTGCGCGAGATGTCGAAGTTCGCGCAGATGGAGGGCAATGCCGAACAGAAGGCCAGCTACGACCAGCAGGCCAGCGAGGCCGAGGCCATTCAGGCGCGTCTGACCGAAGAACAGGCGAAGAAGAAAGAGGCTGAGGAGGCTAAGAAATCTCCGTCGCCGCCCGCAGGCTAACACCGCTCGCCATTCGTCTCCACAGGTGATGCTCGACTTTCCGGTCGGGCATCACCTATTCTTATCTCGACTTCTATGATTCGCATCGAGGAAATCGTCGAAAAGGTCGGCCGCAACCATCCGCAGGCCGACCTCGACTTGGTGCGACGCGCCTACGTCTTCTCCGCGCGTGAGCACAAGGGGCAGACGCGCGCCTCCGGCGAACCCTACCTCGTACACCCTCTGGAAGTCGCCAATATCCTTGCCGACATGCAGTTGGACGAAGTCTCGGTGGCGACGGGGCTGCTCCATGACGTGGTCGAAGATACGCTGGTCGAGCCGGAAATTATCAGGAAGTATTTCGGCGAAGAGATTGCGCATCTGGTCGATGGCCTGACGAAAATCGCGCAGATTAGCAATCAATCGAAGGAGGAGCAGCAGGCCGAAAACGTGCGCAAGATGCTGCTGGCGATGGTCGATGACGTGCGCGTCGTGCTGGTCAAACTGGCCGACCGCCTGCACAACATGCGCACGCTGCATCATCTCAAACCGGAGAAACGCCGACGCATCGCGCAGGAGACTTTAGACATCTTCGCGCCCATCGCGCACCGTCTCGGCATGGGTCGCCTGCGCGGCGAACTCGAAGACCTCGCCTTCCAACATCTCGAACCGGAAGAGTACCGCGAACTGTCTTCGCAACTCGAACAGCGCCGCCCCGAACACGAGGCGTTCCTCGACGGCGTCACGCGGCGCATCGAGGAGCGCATGAGAGAGGCCGAAGTGCCGGTCGTCCGTGTCGAAGGGCGCGTCAAGCGTCTCTACTCGATTTGGAAGAAACTGAAGCGTCAGAAAATCGGGCTTGACCAGGTCTACGACCTCATCGCCGTCCGCGTCATCACACCCAACGAAGTGCGCTACTGCTACGCCGCGCTCGGCGTCATCCAGAACGCCTGGCAACCGATTCCCGGTCGCATCAAGGACTGGATTGCGACGCCGCGCGACAACCTCTATCAATCGCTCCACACTTCCGTCATCGGCTCGAAGGGACAGCCCTTCGAGGTGCAGATTCGCACAGAGGAGATGCACCGCACGGCCGAAGAGGGCGTCGCCGCACACTGGAAGTACAAGGAAGGCAAACGCGGCGCGCGCGACGACGACGAGGCTTTCCAGTGGCTCCGCTCCCTCGTCGAATGGTCGCAGGAAGTCAAAGACTCGCGTGACTTTCTCGAATCTCTCAAGCTCGACCTCTATCCCAAAGACGTTTACGCCTTCACGCCGATGGGCAAGGTCATCCAACTGCCACGCGGCGCAACACCCGTCGACTTCGCCTACACCATTCACACAGAAGTCGGCAACACCTGCACGGGCGCGCGCATCAACGGCCGGATTGTTCCTTTGAAGACGACGATTCAGAACGGTGACGTGGTCGAGATTCTGACCAACCCGAACGCGCACCCCTCACGCGACTGGCTCAACTTCGTCGTCACCACGCGCGCACGCAACCGCGTCCGCCACTGGGTCGCCGAACAGCAACGCGCCGCCTCAATCGAAATCGGACGAAAGCTCTTTGAGAAGGAGGCGGCTCGCTTTCAACTCCCGGCCAAGAAACTGCTCGGCGACTCGAACGGCGACTTCAAGCGTATCGCCAACGAATACGGCTACGGCCGCGTCGATGACCTGTTGGCCGCCATCGGCTACGGCAAACTCGTCCCGCGCAACGTCATCTCCAAACTGCTCGGCCCGGACAAGTTCGCCGAACTCGACGAGCGCAAAGAATCGCGCCTGCGAAGCGGCGTGACGGCGGGCGTTCAAGCGGTCAAACGTCTCATCCGCCTCGGCGACGACTCCATCATCGTGCGCGGTATCGACGACCTGCTGGTTGCGCGCGCTCGCTGTTGCAGCCCCGTGCGGGGCGAAGAGATTGTCGGCTACGTAACGCTCGGCAAGGGCGTGGCCGTCCACGCCAAACGCTGCAAGAACGTTCAGCAGTTGATGGTCAACCCGGAGCGCATCGTCGAAGTCGAATGGGCGGGACGTGAAGACCAATCGGCTTATGCCGTCAAACTGCTCGCCATCACGGAGAATCGGACGGGGATGATTGCCGGTATCACGGGAGCTATCTCGGACATGAAGACCGGCATCCGAGATGCGCGCGCCACCGTCGCTCCCGACAACAAAGGACGCATCGAAGTGACGGTCGAAGTCTTCGACGTCAAGCATCTCGACAAGGTGATGACCTCGATTCGCAAAGTTCCGGGCGTCATCGACGTAGAGCGCGTGCAGGGTGCGCCCTGACCGGCTTGTTTGCCGCGCGCCGAAGCTTTCTGTTAAAATACGCGGTTTGTTTTGGAAGACGGAAAAGAGGTTATCCAGACAGTGAAGCAGATTGTCGCAACCAGAGAAGCACCGCAGGCCATCGGCCCTTATTCGCAGGCCGTGCGCGCAGGCGGTTTAGTCTTCCTCTCCGGCCAGATTCCCCTCGACCCGCAGACCGGCGAGTTCGTCGCGGGCGGCATCGCCGAGCAGACCGAGCAGGTCTTACGCAACATCTCAAAGGTGCTCGAAGCGGCCGGGACGGGCCTCGACCGCGTCGTCAAAACGACGGTCTATCTGGCCGACATGGACGATTTCGTCGCGATGAACGAAGTCTACAAGCGTTATTTCGACACCGAGCCTCCGGCGCGCTCGACCGTGCAGGCGGCACGTCTGCCGCGCGATGCGCGCGTCGAAATCGATGCCGTCGCCGTCGCCTGATGAGGCCGCGAGCAGTCTGCGCGGCGTAGGAAAATAAAGGGCGGCCGCGCCTTCTGAAGAGTCCTCTCTCGACTCTGTCAGGCGCAGCCGCCCGCGTTTGAAAAGATGTGTGAAAGGCGAACCCGCTCAGACCGCTTTCGCGACCTTGCCCGCCTTGATGCAACTCGTGCAGACCTTCATGCGTTGCGCGCCGCCCTGCGGACGCTGGACGCGGATGGATTGCAGGTTCGGGTCGAAGCGGCGGCGCGTGCGGTTGTTCGCGTGCGAGACATTATTGCCGAATTGCGGCCCCTTGCCGCAGACTTCGCATCGTTTAGCCATGATTTGTTTTGAAACCTCCGGGCAGTAAAAAGCGCCGCCATACTCGCCTTCGTCCATACGGTTGCGACGGCGGCGCACGTTTGAAACGAAAATTTATAGCAAACCGCTTCGCGTAACGTCAAGCCGATGGGCGCGAGCCGTTATCTTTAAGACAGTTGAAGGAGTAGGAAGTCACAGTGCATAGAGCCGCCAAACCATTCGCAACCCTCTTCGCCGTCGCCGCGCTGGCCGTCACACTCGCCGCGTGCAACAGCGGCAAGAACGAGACGAACAGCAAAGACATCGCCGCCACCGTCAACGGCAAGAGCATCACGCTGAAGGACGTTGACCAGCGGGTCAACCAACGCGCCAACGGGCAGATGGCGCAGATGTCGCCCCTCCAATTGGCGGCCTCGCGCCTACAGGAGTTGGAGAGCCTCATTCAACAGGAGGTGCTCTTCCAACGCGCCGAAAAGGAGAAACTCGCGCCTTCGGAAGACGACGTGACACGCGAGATTAACACGCGCAAGCAGGCCGGAAACCTGACGGAAGAGGAGTATCAGCGCCAACTCCGCGAGAGCGGCCAGACCGAACAGACGCTCCGCGAGTCGATTCGCAAGGAGGTCGCCGTCCAGCGTTTGCAGGAGAAGGTCATCGCCAACATCAGCATCAGCGACCGCGAAGTCGAAGATGCTTACAACAAGAACCGGCAGTTGTTCGTCAACCGTCGGGGCGTTGCGCTGGCCGCCATCATGGCCGACGGACGCGAATCGGGCGGCGAGGACGACGCCAAAAACCCGACCGAGGCGAAACTCAAGATTGACGACATCTATCAGCAGTTGTCCGGCGGCAGCGCCGACTTTGCGACCATCGCGCGACAGCGCAGCGAAGACGCGAGCGCGCAGGTGGGCGGCGACATCGGCGTCTTCGACGAAAACCAACTCAAGCAACTCGGCTTCCCTGAGGAAGAGATTACGCGCCTCTTCGGTGAGACGAAAATCGGCGGCATCACGAAACCCGTCCAATTCGGCGACGGGCGTTGGGCGATTTTCAAGCTCACCGCACGCCAACTCGAAAACCAGAACCAGACGCTCGACGAGGCACGCCCGCAGATTAAAGAGGCGCTCCTCGGTCAGCGCCGACAGTTGTTGACGCTGGCG
>DASZCR010000159.1:0-36581 GCA_035942915.1 Pyrinomonadaceae bacterium
GGACAAAGACCTGCGCGGGCGCGCGCCCGGCGAGGTGGCGCAGATGCTCTGCCGCGTGGCGAGCATGGAAGCGCCGGGCGGCGAGTGCCGCGTCGTGCTCGACGAGACGGAGGCGTTCGCCGAAGAGTTGCAACAACTCGGCGAGGGCGACGTGCTCGTGATGTTCTACGATAACCTCGCGCCCATCCTCGAACTGCTCGAAAGCTACGGCGCGCGTCCGACGGCGGCCATCGAAGAACACACGGCGGCGCACGCGGCCAACGCTGCCGGACATCGCACGTCGCTCTCCGGGGCGCGCGAAGAGGTCGCCGCGCAGGACGCGAAGCGGCGACGCGAGCATTACGTCTGGCATTGATGAGCGCGCAGATGAGAGACCATGACGGAGAGATTGCCGTGCCGCTCGTCGAAGTGCGGCGCGGCGAGATTGTCGAGTCGCTGCATCGAGGCCACGTCGCCGTCGTCGATGGCGACGGGCGTCTCGTTGCGAGCCTCGGCGCGCCCGCACAGGTCGCCTACCTGCGCTCTTCCTCGAAGCCACATCAGGCCATCCCCTTCGTCACCTCCGGCGCGGCCGTACGGTTCGGCTTCGACGAGCGCGAACTTGCCATCGCCTGCGGCTCACATAGCGGCGAACCCTTTCACACAGAGACGGTCGCCGCCATGCTTCGCAAACTCGGACTCGACGAAGGCGCGCTCAAGTGCGGCGCGCACGAGCCTTACAGCGAGGAGACGGCCCGTCACCTGCGCGAGCGCGGCGAGGAGCCTACTCAACTGCACAACAACTGTTCGGGGAAGCACGCGGCGATGCTCGCCGTCGCGCTCCAACTCGGTGCGCCCGTCGCCGAGTACGACCTGCCTGAGTCACCTGTCCAGACGGCCATCCTGCGCGTCATCGAACAGTTTACAGACATGCCCGCGCAGGAGATTGCCATCGGCACGGACGGTTGCGGCGTGCCTTCGTTCGGCGTCCCCGTCCGTGCGATGGCGCTCGCCGCTGCGCGTCTGGTCGCACCACCGCAGAGTTGGGACGACGCGTTGCGCGCGGCCTGTCAGCGCATCGTCGCGGCCATGACGGCGCATCCACAGATGATTGAAGGCACGTCCGAGATGGACACAGAGATTATGCTACGCACGGGCGGGCGGCTCGCGTCGAAGGTGGGCGCTGAAGGCGTCTACACGGCCTCCGTGCTGCCTTGCGACGAGTGGCCGCGCGGACTCGGTATCGCGCTCAAACTCGAAGACGGAGACCGCAAGGAACGCGCGCGCCCGGTCGCCGTTATCGAGTTGCTCAGACAACTCGGCCTCCTCCGCGCAGACGAACTCGAAGCCCTCTCCACATTTGCTTCCGAGACGCTGCGCAACCATCGCGGCGAACGCGTCGGCGAAGTCCGTCCCGCCTTCGAGTTGGTCTACACACGCGAAAACAATTAACGAGAACAAAAAAATCTTCTCCGAAGTTGTAACCGAAAGGCGCTCGCGCGTGTCTGTACTCTTCGGGAGACCCGGTTCTGTCAGGCGCGCGAAATCCGATTGACCTGTGCAGTTGGCGTCGTGCGCCGCCCGTTCTATAATCCGGCTGACCCCATCCACGTAAAAACTTTCCCCCTTTTCGAGTCAGAGCGAGTCGAACGTGTGTCGAATCAGGCGACGCCGCGCGGCGGTGCGCGTGTGTTGTAGTTCGAGGCGTCAAAGGAAGAATGAGGACGAGCGAGATGAGAAGTTTGCTGGCAGTCTGTTTGTTGGGCGCGTGTCTGTCCGTCGTCGGGACGCCGCGTGAGGTACGCGCGCAGGCGACGGGTGGCGGGACGCAGGCAGCGTCGTCGCCGCAGCAGTCCGACGCTGCGCAGAGACGCGCGGTCGGCGAGGTGTTATCGGTTGACGCGGCGGCTCGCCGTCTCGTCGTACGCACTGATGCGGGCGAGAGCGTGACGGTCGAGGCGGGCGAGCGGACGAGCATCTCGCGCCTGCCGGCCGGAGCGACGACGCAGGACAAGGCCGTCAAGATTTCCTTCTCCGAAATTGCCGTCGGCGAACGCGTCTTCGTTCGTGGCGACGCGGGCGCTGATGCGGCACTCGCCGCGCGACAGATTGTCGTCACGCCTGCGACGGCGGCCGGACAGGCCGGAGGCGACGCGATGCGTGCCGGGCGCGGCCTCGTCGGACAGATTACGGCGCTGAACGCCGGTCGGCGTGAGATTACGGTTGAGACGCGCGGGCGCGAAGGCGGTCAGAGCGTGACGGTCGCGCTCGCCTCCGACGCGGCGCGCATCCGTCGCTTCGCTCCCGACTCGCTCAACCCAACCGACGCCGTGACAGCCTCCTTCGCAGACCTGCGCGTCGGCGACCAATTGCGCGCCACAGGCGAGCGCAGCGCCGACGGCACACGCTTCACGGCCGAAGAGATTGTCTCCGGCTCCATCCTGCGCATCGGCGGGACGGTCACGGCCGTCAACGCGGCGGCGGGCGAGATAACCGTTAAGGCCGAGCAGACGGGACAGACGCACACCATCGCCCTCGGCCGCCGCTCGATGCTCAGACGCATCCCGCAGGAGGTCTCCGACTCGCTCACCCAACAGGACGAGCAGCGCCGCGCCGAGCGACGCGAGCAGCGCAGAGAAGCGTCCGCCGCAGGCGGCGCACAGCAGCAGCAGCAGCCTTCTCAACAGCAGGGAGCGGCGGGCAATGAACGCGCCGAGCGACGCGGCAACGGCGACGGACGCGGCGGACGCGGCGGGCGCGGTGGTGGCGGCGGCGCAGGCGGTCGCAATCTGATGCAGATGCTCGAAAACCTGCCCGCGCTCACAATAGACGAAATCAAGAAAGGCGACACCGTGCTGCTCACCATCACGACGAGCGGCAAGGACACTTCGCGCGGCACGGCCGTCACGCTGCTCACGGGCGACCCGGCCTTCCTCGCGCGCCTGCGTCGCTTTCAAGGTCGCGGCGGGCGCGAGGGTCAGGGCATGAGTCCCGGCCTCCCCGGTGATGTCATCGGCGGCGGTGTGCCCAACCCGCGCGACCAACCATAGGTTTTTTGTCAGCGCAGAGTTCGTTTCATCGATTAAGGCAGAGGAACAAAAGGGATGTTGAAAATTCTTGGAGGCGCACGCCTGCGTGCGCTGGCTCTCGTCTGGTGCGCGATTATCGCGTGCACGTTTGCCGTCAGTGCGCAGCAGCAATCGTCGGGCACTTTGCGCGGCGTCGTGACGGACGAGGTTGGCGCTGTCATCATCGGCGCGACTGTGACGGTGGCCGATGCAGCCGGAGTCGAGCGCACGGCGACGACCGACGAGGAAGGTCGTTATACCTTCTCGTCGCTTCCGCCCGGACGCTACACCGTGCGTGCGTCGGCCACCGGCTTCGCTCTCTACGAGAACCTCGGCGTCGAAGTCGCCGCCGGTCGCGGCGACCCGCTCGACATCACGCTCTCGGTCGCCATCGAGCAGGAGACCGTCACCGTCACGGCCGAAGCGCCCATCTCGACCGAGCCGGAAAACAACGCGGGCGCAGTCGTCCTGCGCGGCGCAGACTTGGATGCCTTGCCGGATGACCCGGACGACCTCGCCGAAGCTCTCGAAGCTCTCGCCGGCCCTTCGGCCGGACAGGGCGGCGGGCAGACCTTCATCGACGGCTTCACCGGCGGACGCCTTCCGCCGAAGGAGTCCATCCGCGAGATTCGCATCAACCGTAATCCCTTCTCCGCCGAGTACGAACGGCTCGGCTATGGCCGCGTCGAGATTTTCACCAAGCCCGGCACAGACCGCATGCGCGGTCAGGCTTTCTTCAACTTCAACGACGAGAGCCTCAACGCGCGCAACCCCTTCGCCTTCGCGCGCGCGCCCTTTCAGTCGCGCCGCTACGGCGGCAACCTGTCAGGCCCCATCAAACCGGGTCGCGCCTCCTTCTTCCTCGACTTCGAGCGGCGCGAGATAGACGACAACGACGTGGTCAACGCCGTCGTCCTCGACCCCTCGCTCAACATCGTCGGCTTCAACCAGAGTTTGCTCTCGCCCGTCCGGCGCACGACCTTCAGCCCGCGCCTCGACTATCAGTTGAACCCGACGAACACGCTCGTCGCGCGTTACACCTACGAGCGCAGCCGCCGCGAGAACGCGGGCGTCGGCGATTTCAACCTGCCGGAACGCGCCTTCAACACTGCGAACACGCAGCACACCTTACAACTGACGGAGACGGCCGTCATCAACCAGAAGGTGATTAACGAGACGCGCTTCCAGTACGTGCGCGAGCGTCGGCGACAGGAGGGCGAAACGCCCGCGCCCACCTTGCGCGTGCTCGAAGCCTTCACGGGCGGCGGCGCGCAGGTCGGCCTCTCGCTCAACAACGAAGACCGCTTCGAGTTGTCGAACTACACCTCATGGTCGGTCGGCAACCATTCTCTGCGTGCGGGCGCGCGCCTGCGCAGCCTCCGCATCACAGACATCTCGCCGCAGAACTTCGCCGGGACGGTCACTTTCGCAGGCGGGCTTGCGCCGCAACTCGACGCCAATAATCAAATCGTCTTCGACGCGACGGGTCAGCCCGTGCTCGTCCCCATCACGAGTATCGAACGTTTCCGCCGCACGCTGCTCTTGCAGAATCTCGCGCTGACACCGGCCGAGATACGCGCGCGCGGCGGCGGCGCGACACAGTTCTCCATCGCGGGCGGCAACCCGCAGGCGAGCGTTACGCAGACCGACTTCGGCCCCTTCATACAGGACGACTGGCGTCTGCGCCCCGACTTCACGCTCTCGCTCGGCCTGCGCTACGAAGCGCAGACGAACGTGAGCAATAATCTCAACTTCGCGCCGCGCGTCGCCTTCGCGTGGTCGCCGCGCACGGGCGGACAACAGGGCGCTCCGCAAACCGTGATTCGAGGCGGCTTCGGCATCTTCTACGAACGCTTTGCCGAGAGCCTCACGTTGCAGGCCAACCGCTTCAACGGCGAGAACCAGCGGCAGTTCGTCGTGACGGGCGCAACCGACGCCGGTCTCGGTGTGCTCAATCAACTTCGTTTCAACGCCGACGGCACTATCGCCAACATCCCGACCATCGAACAGTTGACAGGCTTCAACGTGCAACAGACCGTGCGCCGCGTGGCTGAAGACATCCGCTCGCCCTACACCATGCAGGCCGCGCTCAGCGTCGAACGACAGTTGCCTTATCGCGTCACGCTCTCGGTCAACTTCATCACGGCGCGCACGCTCCACGTCCTGCGCTCGCGCAACATCAACGCGCCGCTGCCCGGCACGACCGACGCCAACGGGCGCGGCGGCGTCCGTCCCATCGCCGGACTCGGCAACATCTTCCAGTACGAATCGAGCGGACGCTTCAATCAAAATCAGTTAATCGTGAGCGCCAACAATCGTCTCAGTCGTCGCTTCACGCTCTTTGCCACTTACACCTTGAACAGCGCGCACAGCGACACGGACGGCGCAAACACCTTCCCGACGAATCAGTACGACCTGACGAACGAGTACGGGCGCTCCGTTCAAGACATTCGTCATCGACTGTTCATCGGCGGCTCGCTGACCGCGCCATGGAACATCCGTCTCAACCCGTTCATCGTCGCCAACTCAGGACGCCCCTTCAACATCACGACGGGACGCGACACCAACGGCGACACGCTCTTCACGGAGCGACCGGCCTTCGCCACAGACCTCTCGAAGCCGGGCATCGTCGTCACGCGCTTCGGCGCGTTCGACCCGAACCCCGCGCCCGGTCAGCCCATCATCCCGCGCAACTTCGGCACAGGGCCGTCCTTCTTCACAGTCAACATGCGCGTTAGCCGCACGTTCGGCTTCGGTGATGTCCCGGCAGACGCGGGCGCTGGTGGCGGCGGCGGTGGCGGCGGTGGTGGCCGTCGCGGCGGGGGTGGTTTTGGCGGTGGTGGTGGCGGCGGCGAGGGAGGCGGCGCGGAAGGCCGTTACAGCCTGACCGTCTCGGCCAATATCCAGAACCTCTTCAACAACACGAACCTCGGCACGCCCATCGGCAACCTCAGTTCCTCGCTCTTCGGTCAGTCGGTGACGACCTCCGGCGGCTTCGGCGGCGGAGGCGGAGGCGGCAACCCTTCGGCGGGCAATCGTCGCATCGAACTACAGGTGCGCTTCAACTTCTGAGAGTCGCAAACTGCGAATAATTTTGCAGGGGCAGGGGAGTTATCCTTTGCCCCTAACGCTTTTGGACGCTACAGCGGGCGAAAAAAATCCACGTCGTCTGATCTCTCCGTATCAAGAGTTACGCGTTAGCGTGTAGGGCAGAATCTTGAGACGAGGAGTTGATGATGAGTACAGCCATGATGATTGAGCCGACGGACTTGAGCGCGACGGGGACGACCGATGCGGGCGTGCCGCCGCAGGCCGCACTGACGCAGATGATTTCCGGTTTCATGATTTCACAGTCGCTCTACGTCGTGACGAAACTCGGCGTGCCAGACCTGCTGGCCGAAGGTGCGCGGGGCGTCGAAGAGCTCGCGCAAGCGACGGGCGCGCACGCGCCTTCGCTCTATCGCTTCATGCGCGCGCTGGCCGGGTGCGGCGTCTTCTCACAGACCGACGACGGACGCTTTCGTCTGACGCCGCTCTCCGAACTGCTGCGCGCGGACGTGCCGGGGTCGCAACGCGACTTCGCCATCTTCATGGGCGAGGAGTGGCACTGGCGCGCCTGGGGCGAGGCGCTCCACAGCGCGAAGACCGGCGAGAAGGCTTGGGAGCACGTCTACGGCGTCGAAATCTTTCCCTACCTCGCCCAGCACAAGGAGGCGGCCGACGTGTTCGACCGCGCGATGACGAGTCTCTCGCGCATGGTGGCCGCATCGGTCGTCGAAAGCTACGACTTCTCCGGCATCGAGAAGCTGGCAGACATCGCGGGCGGTCACGGCAGCCTGCTGGCCGAAATTCTCAAGGCCAATCCGCACCTGTCGGGCGTGCTCTTCGACGTGCCGCAGGTGATTGCGGGTGCGGGCGAGGTGCTCGACAAAGAAGGCGTGGCCGGACGGGTGGAGTTGGTCGGCGGAGACTTCTTCGAGAGCGTGCCCGCAGGCGCGGACGCCTACCTGATGAAGCACATCATTCACGACTGGGACGAAGAGCGCGCGCTGGCGATTCTCAAGAACTGTCACCGCGCGATGCCTGAGCGCGGTCGTCTGCTGCTGGTCGAGATGGTCATCCCGCGCGGCGACGAGCCGCACTTCGGTAAGATTCAAGACCTCGAAATGCTTCTCATTCCGGGCGGGCGCGAACGCACCGAGGACGAGTACAGAGAACTGCTGGCGGCGGCTGGCTTCCGCCTGACGCGCGTCGTCCCGACGCGTTCGCCGATGAGCATCGTCGAGGGCGTCAAGACGGACGCGTAAAAGCTCTGGGCAGCCGCGCACGGCGCGGATAGGTGAAGGGGGGCGCAGAGAGGGCTTCGGTTCATGAACCGAAGCCTTCGGCCTTTTCGGAGCGAAAAATTCGCCCCGCCATCCGTCGGCGCACGGCGCGCGTATAGAAGTGTGTGCGCGAAGCAATCTGTCACGTCAAGCCTGATCCCGCGCGGCGCGATTTCGCGCGTTAGTTGATAGGGGAAACGCTGTTCGACATCGTCCACGAAGTTTATTTCGCATTGAGGTGAGCACGGCGCAAGTTCGCGACGGGCAGGCCATTCTAAGGGCAAACGGGGTCTAATTCTCAGGGCAAGACGGTTACAGGAGGTACACAAAGCGATGCTTTACGTTTATATCATCATCTCGATAATGGTCGGCAGCGCACTGCTGGCTCTCATCTCGGAAGCTTTCACCTACGAAGTGTCGCGCGTCTTTGAATCGGCGCTCGAACGCGTCGAGTACAGGCTGGCACTCAGACAGGCGCGCCGCGCAGAGTTGCGCGCCCAACGGCGCATGAGCAACAGCACGACCGCCGCTGCCTCCGGACTCGGCTACGGTGTCTCATACGTGCCGCGCGCTTGATTTCGGAGGCGCGCGCCCGGATACTGCGGAACGTGAAATGAACTTTGTAGGGGCAGAGGATTAATCCTCGCCCCTACAATTCTTCTGGAGAAGAGAGCCGCGATGGAATGTCGGAGCGGGTGCGGGGCATGTTGCGTCGCGCCTTCCATCTCGTCGCCGATACCGGGGATGCCGCAGGGTAAACCGGCGGGCGTCAGGTGCGTGCAGTTGACGGCGGACGAACGCTGTCTGTTGTTCGGACGACCCGAACGCCCGGCCGTCTGCGCGAGCCTGCGCCCGTCGGAAGAGATGTGTGGAGAGTCGCGTGCGGATGCTTACGCGCGTCTGACGTTTCTCGAATGCGCGACCGCTTCGGAGGAGCGTGCGTCTCAGGATTTATCGGCCAAGAGCGGCAGCGGGTTGATGGCTCCGCCCGCCGCGTAGACACCGAAGTGCAAGTGCGGCGGCGTGCCCTGCGCGTTGCCGGTCGTGCCCACCTCGCCGAGCACGGTCTCAGTCGTCACGTAGTCGCCCGTCGAGAGTCCCGGCGCGTAATCGTCCAAGTGGGCGTAATAGTAAATGCGCCCGCCCGCGCCCAGCACCGAGACGGTTTTCCCGCCCAGATTGTTTTCGCCGACGCGCACGACGTAACCTTCCGTCGCAGATTGCACCGGCGTCCCGCGCGGCGCGAAGATGTCCTGCCCCTGATGCAGACGCTCGCCGGAGCGCGGCGCGTGCCAGGTGTCCTTAATCTGCCGCACGCGCACGCCGCGCACGGGAACGACTAACTTCTCGTCGGGAGCTTGCGCGTACAGACGCGCCATCGCAAAGGACGCGCCGAGGCGTCCGACCACGTCGGACGACGGCGGCGGCGCATCGCCCGAAGATGTAGCGCGTTGGCTGTGTAGGGCAAGCACGAGAAGCACAGCCGCAAAACCGAAGATGAAGAGCTTCCTCATAATAAGATAAAAAATCGGAGCGCACCGGACGGCTTCTCCGTTCGGACTATTGCACCCCGCAATAATTAAGATGCGTCGCCGGGAGGCTTCGTTGCGCTCCGCTGGCGCGCGCCCGCTTTTTGCGACTAGACTGCTAAGACCATGAGCGACGAGGCAACACGGCAACAGGGCAGGTCGGCATGGCTGCCGACTTCGATTCGACGTAGCGACGAGACTGCGCCTTTCCGCGCGCTGCTCACGCGCTTGATGCGCGGCGAAGATTTAGCGCGCGCGGAAGCCTCTGCGCTGCTCGACTCTTTACTAACGGGCGAGGCGACCGACGCGCAGATTGGAGCGACGCTCGTCGCGCTGGCCGTCAAGGGCGAGACGGTCGAAGAGTTGGTCGGGATGGCCGAGGCCATGCGCGCACGCGCCACGCGCATCACGCCGCGTCACGCACGCTTCGTCGATACGGCCGGGACAGGCTCAAGCTCTTTCAAGACCTTCAACGTCTCGACGGCTGCCGCCTTCGTCATCGCGGGCGCGGGGCTTCCCGTCGCCAAGCACGGCAGTCGCGCCGTGACGAGTCGGACGGGCAGCGCCGACGTGCTGACGGCGCTCGGCGTGCGGACGACGACAACGCCAGAGACGGCCGCACGGTGTCTCAACGAGATAGGCGTCTGCTTCATGTTCGCGCCGCTCTATCACGCGGCGACGGCGCGCGTCGCCGGAGTCAGGCGCGAACTGGGCATCCACACGGTCTTCAATCTGCTCGGCCCGCTGACGAATCCGGCGGGCGCGCCGCGTCAGGTCATCGGCGTCTGGCACGCCGCGCTGGTCGAGCCTCTCGCACATGCGCTCGCCGCGCTCGGAACTGAACGCGCGTGGGTTGTTCACGGCCTCGATGGGCTAGACGAAGTGACGGCCTCGACACAGACTCGCGTGGCCGAAGCGCGCGGCGGTAAAGTGGAGACGTTCGAGATTGCGCCGGAGGACTTCGGCATCGGGCGCGCGTCGCTCGAAGACGTGCGCGCGGCCGACGCGGAGGCGAGCGCAGAGACCGTCCGCGCCGTGCTCAAGGGTGAGCGCGCGGGCGCGGCGCGCTCGCTCGTCCTGCTCAACGCGGCGGCGGCGCTCTACGTCGGCGGGCACGCGCAGGAGTTCGCAGAGGCCGCGCGGCTCGCCGCCGAGAGTCTCGATAGCGGCGCGGCCGACGCCAAACTGGAAGAACTGATAAAGGCGACTAACGCATGACGACTCCTTCATCTTCGACAGACTTTCTGACGGGCATCATGGAGAGGAAGCGGCTGCGCGTCGAGGCGGCGCGCGCCGTCGTGCCGTCGGAAGCCTTGAGGGCGCGCGCCGCAGAGGTCAGGCGCGAGGCGCGGCCACACGCTCTGCGCGAGGCGCTCGCACGCGTCGGGCGCGTGAACGTGATTGCAGAGTTCAAGCGTGCGTCGCCGTCGAAGGGCATCATCCGCGAGGGCGTCGGCGTCGCAGAGGTTGCGCGGATGTATGCGGAGGGCGGCGCGGCGGCCATCTCCGTGTTGACGGAGGAGGACGGCTTCCGAGGCTCGCTCGAAGATTTACGCGCGGCGCGCGAGGCCGTCTCGCTGCCCCTGCTGCGTAAGGATTTTATCTTCGACGAGTATCAACTCTACGAGTCGGCAGAGGCGCGCGCCGACGCGTTGCTGCTCATCGTCGCGGCGTTGGATGATGAGCAGCTTCGTCGCCTGCGTCTTATCACGGAGGACGAGCTAGAGATGGATGCGCTCGTCGAGGTGCACACGGAGGAGGAGTTGCAGCGCGCGCTTCGTTGCGGGGCGAAGATTGTCGGCGTCAACAACCGCGACCTGCGCACGTTCAACGTCTCGCTCGAAACTTCTGTGCAACTGGCGCGTCAGGTTCCGGCGGGCGTCCTGCTCGTCAGCGAAAGCGGCCTCAGCACGCGCGAAGACATCGAGAGACTGGCGGCGCTCGGCTACAGTGGATTTCTGATAGGCGAGACGCTGATGCGCGCGTCGCATCCCGCACAGGCTTTGAGAGGTCTGGTCGGCGACACGGCGCAGGAAAGGTAGACGAGAATGGCGCTCGTCAAAATCTGCGGCATCACCAATCTGGCAGACGCGCTCGCGTGCGTCGAAGCGGGCGCGGACATGCTCGGCTTCAACTTCTACAGGCGAAGCCCGCGTTACATCGAACCGCGCGCGGCGCGTCGCATCATCGAAGGGCTGCCGCAGGGCGTGCAGACGGTCGGCGTCTTCGTCAACGAGGAGACGCCGGAGCGCGTCGCCGAGTTGGCAGACACGGCGGGTGTCGCGGCCGTGCAGTTACATGGAGACGAGGCTGAAGATTATTGTCGCGCGCTCTCAGGCCGCTTTGTGATAAAAGCCCTGCGCGTTGCCGACGACTTCGCGCCGGAGCGTGCGACGTGTTGCGGCGCGGAGGCCGTCCTGCTCGACGGCTTCAGCCGGACAGCTTACGGCGGCACGGGCAAGACGTTCGATTGGTCTCTGGCACGCGCGACGCGCGCCGTCGTCCCGCACCTTTTTCTCGCGGGCGGACTCGACCAAGAGAACGTGGCGGCAGCCGTCAGATTCGTCAGACCTTATGCGGTCGATGCGTGCAGCCTGTTGGAGAGCGCGCCGGGGGTGAAGGACGAGCGACGCGTGCGCGCGTTCATCGCGGCCGTGCGCGGGGCGTGCTACGGGGAAGGAGCAGAAGGGAAGTGAGCCTTAATCAACCTGACGAGCGCGGACACTGGGGCGCTTACGGCGGACGCTACGTACCGGAGACTTTGATGGCTCCGCTCGAAGAGTTGACGGCGGCCTATGAGGCCGCGCGCGCCGACGAGCGTTTCCGCCTCGAACTCAACGCGCTGCTCGGCGACTACTCCGGCCGTCCCACTCCGCTCTTCCACGCCGCGCGTCTGACGGAGAGCGCAGGCGGCGCGCGCATCTATCTCAAGCGCGAAGACCTCTCGCACACAGGCTCGCACAAAATCAACAACGCGCTCGGTCAGGCGTTGCTGGCGCGGCGCATGGGCAAGCGGCGCATCATCGCAGAGACAGGCGCGGGGCAACATGGCGTGGCGACGGCGACGGCCTGCGCGCTCTTCGGGCTTGACTGTGTTGTTTACATGGGCGCGGAGGACGTGCGCCGACAGGCTTTGAACGTCTTTCGCATGCGTCTGCTCGGAGCCGAGGTGCGCGAGGTGGACGCAGGCTCGCGCACGCTCAAGGACGCCATCAACGAGGCGCTCCGCGATTGGGTGACGAACCTCGCAGACACCTATTATCTGCTCGGCAGCGCGTTGGGGCCGCATCCCTACCCCGTCATGGTGCGCGACTTCCAGAGCGTCATCGGGCGCGAGGCGCGCACTCAGATGCTCGCCGCCGAAGGGCGTCTGCCGGACGCGCTGGTGGCCTGCGTCGGCGGCGGTTCAAACTCCATCGGCCTCTTTTATCCGTTCATCGCGGATGAATCGGTGCGGATGATTGGCGTCGAGGCCGGAGGCAGCGGCGACGAACTCGGACAACACGCCGCACGCTTCAACCCGCGCGGCGGCGGCCGTCGCGGTGTCCTGCACGGCACGATGAGCTACGTCTTACAGGACGAAGACGGTCAGATAGCCGCGACCCATTCGGTCTCGGCCGGGCTTGACTATCCTTCGGTCGGCCCTGAGCACGCTTACCTGCGCGATGCGGGGCGCATCGAGTACATCTCTATCGGCGACGCCGAGGCGCTCTCAGCCTTCGAGACTTTGTCCAGACTCGAAGGCATCATCCCCGCGCTCGAATCGGCGCACGCCGTCGCGCACGCGCTCAAGTTGGCGCGCGAGATGAGACGCGAGCAGCTCCTGCTCGTCAATCTTTCGGGGCGCGGCGACAAGGACGTTAACGCCGTCGCAGAGATGGGCGCCGGAGGCGACCGGGCGTGAGTCGTATCACGGACAGCTTCACGCGACACGGACGCCGAGACCGCCGCGCTCTCATCCCCTTCATCATGGCGGGCGACCCAGACCTCGACACGACGCGTCGCCTCATCGTCGAACTGGCGCGCGCGGGGGCAGACCTGATTGAGTTGGGCGTCCCCTTCAGCGACCCCATCGCCGACGGCCCCATCATCCAACGCGCCGCGATGCGCGCTTTGAGAAATCGTGTCGGCGTCGCGCAAGTCCTCGAAGTCGTGGCCGACGCGCGCACCGAGACGGACGTGCCCATCATCCTCTTCAGCTACTTCAACCCTCTACTGCAACTCGGCGCGGCGCGTCTCGGCGCAGAGTCGCGCGCGGCAGGTCTCGACGGCGTGCTCGTCACAGACCTCATCCCGGAAGAGGCGTCGGAGTTCGCAGCCGCGATGACGGAGAACGAACTCGACTGCATCTATCTGGCCGCCCCGACGACGACGGATGAGCGCCTGCGGATGATTGCGCGCCTCGCTACAGGGTTTGTCTACGCCGTCTCGCGTGCGGGCGTCACAGGCGCACGGACGGACGTGAGAGCGGATGCCGAAAGGCTCGTCGCGCGTCTGCGCGGAGTGACGACGCTGCCCGTCGCTGTCGGCTTCGGCATCTCGGACGCCGGACAGGTGGCAGAGGTCTGGCGCTATGCAGACGGCGCGGTGGTCGGCTCGGCCATCGTCGCCGAGATGGAGAGACAGGCGGGCGCGCCAGACTTCGTGACGCGCATCGGCGACTTCACGCGCGCCCTTCTGCCGCCGCGCGGAGGCGACTCGTGAAATCTGCCCTTGCGACGGATGACGCACGGGCGAGCCGCAAGGGCAAGTTGCTGCGCGTCTTCGACGTAGGCTTCGGCATTGCGGGAGCTATCGGCGCAACCATCGGAGCGGGCATCCTGCGCACGCCCGGCCTTGTCGCCGGACAACTCGGCGATGCCGCGCTGATTATCGCCGCGTGGCTTCTCGGCGGCGTCTACGCACTGCTCGGCGCGCTCTCTGTGGCGGAGTTGGGCGCGAGTCTGCCGCGCGCGGGCGGTTGGTACGTCTACGCGAGGCGCGCCTTCGGCGAGTACGCAGGGTTCACTGTGGGCTGGATGGATTGGTTGGGAAACTGCGCGTCGCTGGCGTGGGTGGCGATTACGATAGGCGAATATGCGGCGTCGCTTGCACCCGCGCTCTCCGGCCGGATTAAAGTCGTCGCTGTCGCTACGGTGCTGCTCTTCATGCTGCTGCACCTGTTGGGTGCGCGTGCGGGCAGCGGCAGTCAAAAAATCTTGAGTCTGGCGAAGGCCGTAGCTTTCGTCGCGCTCGTCGCCGCCTGCTTTATTTTCGGCGGGCGCGGTGCGGACGCGGACGCGGCAGGCGCAGCCTTGAAGCTGCCGTCGAATGTGTGGGCGATGTTGGGCGCGGTCATCCTCGCTTTGCAGGCCATCATCGCGACGTATGACGGCTGGCACGGGGCAATCTATTTCGCAGAAGAGTTCTCGAACCCTGCGCGCGACGTGCCGCGCTCGCTGTTCGGAAGCGTCTTCTCAATCATCTTCATCTATCTGCTCGTCAATCTCGCGTTGCTCTACACGCTGCCGCTCACGCGTCTGGCCGCTTCCGAATTGCCTGTGGCAGACGCGGCCGAAGTCGTCTTCGGCGCAGACAGCGGGCGTTTGATTAAGGCGCTGGCTCTGCTCTCGCTGCTGGGGTTGATAAACGCAGTGACGATGGGCGGGCCGCGCATCCTCTACGGGTTGAGCCGCGATGGACTGTTCACGACGAAAGGCGCTCTGGTCAGTCGCAAGGGCACGCCGACCGTCGCTCTGCTGCTGACGACGCTGGCCGCGATTCTGCTCGTTGCGACCGGCACGTTCGAGAGACTTCTGGGGATGATGGCCTTCATCTACGTCGCCATCTATACGACGGGCTTTGCCTCCCTCTTCGCCTTGCGAAAGCGCGAGCCGGAACTGGCGCGCCCTTTTCGCGCGTGGGGATACCCTTGGACGACGCTCGTCGTCCTCGTCGGCTCGCTCGCCTTTCTCGTCGGCGCAATCCTCAGCGACACGGCCAACAGCCTCTACGCTGTCCTGCTCATCGCGCTCGGCTATCCGGCGCACCGCTTGGTGAAGAGACTTTCACACGTTCCTTAAGCGACTGACGGCGACAACCTCGCAGGTCAGGCAGCAGTCAACAAACGAATGACAGGAGATGTGATGGCACTGATTTCAATCACGCGTCTACGTATCAGGGCGTGGCGTTTTCTGCCCGCGTTTCTCGTCTACTCGCTGTTGTCCGCGCGGCAAAGCAAACGCGCGCCGGGCAACCTCGGCCTGATGCTCTTGCGCGATGCGAACCGCGCCTTCTGGACGGCCACAGCATGGCGCGACGAGGCCGCCATGCGCGCCTTCATGATGTCGGGCGCGCACCGCCGCGCGATGCCCAAACTGCTCGATTGGTGCGACGAGGCAGCACTCGTCCACTGGACGCAGGAGACGCACGACCTAC
Organism: Pyrinomonadaceae bacterium; assembly: GCA_035942915.1. GTDB lineage: Bacteria > Acidobacteriota > Blastocatellia > Pyrinomonadales > Pyrinomonadaceae > DASZCR01. The sequence goes on from DASZCR010000159.1 coordinate 15,319, forward strand.
CGGACTGGCAAGAGGCTCACCGCCGCATGCTCGCCGACGGCCGACGCTCAAAAGTCCGTCACCCCTCCCCCGCCCACACCGCTTACGACATCCCACCGCCGAAGACCTAGACCAACGGAAAACGGAAAAAATAACGGGAAAAACGAAAACGGGAAGCCCGGAGGCTTCCCGTCTCTCGTTGAAGATATTGGCTCCGCAGGTAGGACTCGAACCTACAACCCTTCGGTTAACAGCGAAGAAATTCTGCTGACAGCCATTATCTCTCATTTCTTCTCATTACAGCTAAACGCGGAAAGGACAAGCCTTTAGGGGTATCCCCTAGGGGCGAGGCGATAGCTGAGGTCTTGTGATTACGAGTGAAATATAACTCGTAAGGGAGAAGAAATGGGAGATAAGGAAAATGCCAAGAATTAGAAAAGGAACAGTCACCGAGAAGAACGGAAAATTGTACGGACGTGTGCGCTATGCGCTGCCTGATGGAAAGCGTATGGATATCTGGATGCCTGCGAAAGACAGGACACACGCCCATAAACTCATTCAGGATAAATTGAGGGAACTGCAAGCAACGGGCGGTAGTGACATCAATACAGACCGCGTAACTTTCGCGCAGGCGGCGAAAGTATATAAGGAAAAGAAGCTGTTTCCGGCAAAGATAATCAACGGTCGGAAAGTAGGCGGATTGAAATCTGTCGCGCCTGCTCTCGCTGCGCTTAACGCCCTAACTGAGTATTTCGGCAAGAAGCGCATCAAATCTATCCGACATTCGGATATTGAAACTTACAAAATGCACCGCCTTGACACCCCAACAAGGCATGGGGGCCAACGGCAAATAAGCAGTGTAAACCGTGAGCTGGAGATGCTACGCGCCATGCTCCGCTTTTGTGTGCGGCAGGTCTGGCTTGTTAATTCCCCGTTTGCGATGGGCGACGCACTAATCTCGAAAGCAGATGAAACACGCAGGGAGCGCGTAATTACATTTGATGAGGAGCGCAGGCTAATCGAAGCCTTCAAGAAACCCGGTGTTCAAGGAAGGCAACGACGCATCCACCTCCTGCCTCTGTACTATGCTGCAGTTGATACAGCGGCAAGGCGAGGTGAACTGTTCAAACTACGCTGGAAACACGTTGATTTTGCTTCTCGGACTATTACCATCATTGCCGAGAATACCAAAACCGCCAGAACTCGTATCGTCGGCATGACTCCACGCTTGTTCGATTCACTCACCGCATTGTGGAACGATTCACCGCAAGAACTGGACGCGTTCGTATTCTGCTATGGAAACACATACAGCACGTTCAAAACAGCTTGGCAATCAGCGTGTAAAGACGCAGGGATTGTAGGATTGAAGTGGCACGACCTGCGCCACAGCGCAGTTACGAGGATGGTTCAGACCCATCAACCCTCTTCTTTCATCCAGAAGGTATCAGGACATACTCAACAAGTGACTTTCGCTCGATACGTTAATCCCGGCATGGAAGCAATTACTAATATTGCTGAAGCGCTCGGTTCATTAACTGCGGAAGCAAATACAGAAAAGCTGTCGGTCGAAACAGAGATGGTCAACTAAGAGTTAAGTGCGGCTGCTGCGGCCTGAGTTTGTGCCGCCTATGCGAGTGAAACCCGCCGCCTTCGGGAGTGAGGAGCGGCGGGCTTTACCTATTTACATGCCGAAAAATGAATCGTTGACAGCGCCTCTTAATTAACATAAAAGTAAATTTCCATTAGTTTTCTCATGCCTGCTTTCTAAGGCTCAAGGTCAATTTACCACTAGAGGAATTAAGGTGATGGCTGCAAGGCGCAAGACTATGCAGGAGGCTACCGTTCGTGAAGAAGTCTTGAATGTAGCTCTTGCCGATGTCCTTTCTGAGAGGGAACTTGTTTCAATACCAGAGACAATTGTTCAAGCAACTCGACAGCGCGGGCGTAAGCTGCCGGATGTAACCATAGGCGACCTATGGGGAGTGCGGATTGTGATTGAAGGAAGGGTCGAGGAGAACACCGGAGTTCGCACTACGGTCTTTCGGGATGCAAAAAAGCGAGTGACAGAGGGACTAGCGCCTATCTGTTTAGCTGTCTTATATCCACCAGAGCTAAGACAGGTTGGTAGTCTCGCCAAACTTAACCAAGCGCTTACCAGAGCACGCCTGACAGTACGTGTTATTTCGGAAGGCAGTGATGGAGATTGGTTTGAAACTACAGTTGACGGAATGACCGATGTTCTACGTCGGAGTTATGAATTACTGGTCAGCGAAGATGTAGTCTCTGGCTCGGTGGTTGAAATCGAGAACGCGATAGATGCCGCCAGCGCCATCTTAACCTCTTCTAAAGCGACCCCTTCACGCCTTCGGATACATCTGGGTATTCCAGAGGAAACGCTGGGTAGTAAAAAATCCAAGAAAGGCGTGGATGAGGAGGAAGAATAATGCCAGCTACAGCGGATGATTTGCGCGTCTCTCGTATTGCCTCACTCACGTTGATAAACGCGATGGTTTTCCAAGAAATCCTCGCCTCTAACAATCCTAGAGTGAGGCCGCTTGCACGCACAATAGCAGGGAAAAATCTGGCGACGAATTTTGCTGCGGTCTGGGAAGATATAACGACTAATATTGATTACATCCCTATCTTTAGTGTTGCACGTGAAATCGCAATAGACTTGCAAGGTATCCCTGATGTTGACAAGGCGTTGCGTACACTTGCGGAAACGGCGCAAGGGATTACAAGCAGGCGGGCCGCGCTAAGACACGATTTGATGGGGCGGATTTATCATCGGCTGTTGGCCGATGCAAAATACTTCGGCGCTTATTACACCACAGTCCCGGCAGCGGCACTGCTTCTTAAGCTAACTCTTGACCCGCAGAATACCGATGTGGATTGGAGCGACCTTAATACAATAAAAGAGTTCCGCGCTTCGGATTTATCCTGCGGGACAGGAACTCTTCTGAAGGCAACACTTCAAACGATTGTTGATAATCATGTACGCGCCTGCGCGGCGAAGGGTGAAAAGCCCGACTTACAGCTTCTCCATAAAATTTTAGTGGAAAATGTTTTGGTCGGATTTGATGTTATCCCTTTTGCTATTCACTTGGCCGCGTCTGCACTAGCCATCCATGAACCTGAAGTCCAGTTCGGAGAGATGCACTTATATACCCTGCCCCTAGGAGGGTCGCCCAAGTTGCACTTAGGGAGCTTAGAGTTCTTAGCGAATAAAGAAACAGTCATTCAAGCCGATTTGTTCGGCGGCGCGAGCAGTTCTGAGAGAGTTACAGGTGCGGGAGACGTGCAAGAGAAAGCAATCGTGCCGCCTTTGGACTTGTGTGTAATGAACCCTCCATTCACTCGTAGTGTCGGAGGCAACCTTCTGTTCGGGAATCTACCACCGAAGCAGCGTGCAACTATGCAGGCAGCATTAAGGAAGCTGGTTCAGAAGAATAAAGTTAAAGCTAACATCACCTCCGGTCTCGGTTCGGTCTTTGTCGCAATCGGCAATAAGTATGTAAAGCCTAAAGGCCACTTATCGCTAGTGCTGCCGCGTGCTTTACTTTCTGGTGTGGCTTGGAAAGACACACGCGAACTCATCAGTGCTCACTATCAGTTGAATTACATAGTTACCAGCCATCAACCTAATGCTTGGAACTTCTCTGAGAATACCGAGTTGAGTGAGTGCATGACTGTTGCTCGCCGCCGCTCGAATGGTGACACTCTAGTTCCTACGAAAGTAGTCAACCTGTGGCGTAAGCCTGCTTCCAGCATTGAGGCTCTAGCGTTTGCCAGGACGATTATGAACGCCCCTGGTGTCATGCTGGACGGACAGACGGGGACTGATTCAATTGAGATTGGCGGGCACAAAATTGGTGAAGTTATTTTGTGCCCGCCTGAAAGAGCAAAAGCTGGCATATGGCGATTTGAAGCAGCCTATGCACAGACTGACCTGTGCCGTACTGCTCTTTACCTATCACAGGGTCAAGTATATGTGCCGGGTCGAAGTGTGGTCGGCGGATTTCCTATCACTAAGCTAAGGGAGCTTGGAACGCTTGGCCCGGATAGGCGTGATATTCACGATGGCTTTACTACCAGTGAGGCTTTCACAGCGTACTCTGCGCTGTGGGGTCACGATACTGAGTCGGTTCAGTCATTGTCGCAAGCACCTAATAAATATCTCTCCGCGCGTGCAACGGCTGCAAGAGGCCGCAATCTTCGAGATGCGACCGTATTGTGGTCACGTGCAGGGCGGCTATTGATTGCAGAACGCTTATGGCTTGAGACGACCAGACTGCTCAGCGTCCGTCTGACAGCAACATCTCTATCAAATACGTGGTGGACATTTGCTCCGTATGATGATTTGTCAGTGCCGGTTGAAGACATCGAGCGAATTTTAGCACTTTGGATAAACTCAACACTTGGCATCTTATCCTTTGTGGCAGCGCGGGTTGACACTAGAGGGCCGTGGATTGCCTTCAAGAAGCCTATGCTTGAGGATATTGAGGTAATCAATCCTATCGCTCTCAATAAAAAGCAACGACGAGCGTTAGTTAAAGCCTATGAGGAGTTATCAGGAGAAACCCTGCAAAGTGTCCCCGACATCAACGCAGATGGTGTTAGGGCGAGAATTGACGACGCTATTATGAAAGTTTTAGGTATAGGCGATAATCTTAGTAGTTTACGTGAAATGACTGCTCAAGAGCTTCTAGTGCGAGGAGCTAGATAAGAAACCATCGCTTCAATTAGACAAGGTTACTTTATGTCCCTAACTCTCATCAACCTTGACGAGAGAACACGAAGCCTCATGCTGATAGAAGTTGAATCAGATGTGGAACGTGGAGAGTTGTATATTAGTTCAAGGCTCAGTAAACACGGGCAACAAGATTACCCGCGCCTCCTGAAGGAAGCAGTAGCAAAGTATGATGCCGCTTGGCTCGCTGACATGCTTCGCGCAGATAATCGCCTGAATGTGTCTGAACAAAGACGGAAGCCTAAAGGTGGCTATACAGTAGCTAAAGTACCAATCTCCGCTCCCGAAACGCTTGCCGAGGGAGAGTTCAATCGCTTTTATATTCGTGCGCTATGTCGCAGGGCTAGGGAAGATAACATCTCAGAGTTGATAATTTATTTGGCTAAAGATGTAAGCAATGTTAGGCCTGAAGCAGAGAGATTAGTTGGAACAACAGTAAGCGTTGATGCCCTGTTTGATAAAGTCAAAACTGCCACAGGAATTGATTCAGCTCTCGGTCTGCCTCCCGGACGGACTTCTGGATTGAGCGTGCGTCTACCATAGACTCTGCACCTTATGTCTATTATGTCTCAGTAGATTTACGATGAGGCCGCCCAAGTGCTCTATCATCGCTCAACGCCTTACACGTTGAGATAGTACAGGCGCGGAGTGCAGCTTCAGAGATGGCTAGCTAAAAAGAGAGGCGCGGCTAGGTTTCTGTTAACCAGCCGCGCCCAAATAAGCGGACGCATTATAATTGTCTATTCAGAGATACCTATTCTTGGTGTCTCTTTAATTTGAGCATCAATGAGTTGAATGAGCCAATAACTAAGGTTAAACCACAGTGGCCTGTGCTCACTCATTGCTGACCATTCCTCATTATCCCAATCAGGCTCATCCAATTTGGCTTCAATACGCAGGTCTATTAACTCAGCGACCCTGTTACCTATATCGTTCCGTCGCTGCTCTAAGAATTGAGCAGGACGAATCCCTGCTTTGGTTTCGAGATAATGGTTTATGTCATTAAATAAGTAAAATACAGTTAGTTGTAAACGATTATCTAACATTTTCTCTCTCCTTTCAGAGGATGTTAAATAATGCGTCCGCTTGCCTCATACATCTCAGAGAGTAGATGCAAGTGCGTTAATAGTCAAAACATCTCTTTAATTGTTAGAGGGCACTTGCAATGTTAGACAGATTAGGCCGAACACAGAGGCCGCGCACCCACCCGCCAGACGAGCACGCGGCCTAGCGGCACAGCCTACCCTCACGATATAGGCGTGCTAGCTATCTGATTAACTGATTCACAAAGCGGACAAGAACGCCTACGTCTTCCGGCTTCTTTAAGTAGACATCAACTCCCGCCTGATACGCCTCTTTTTGAGCGTCGCTCGCGGAGAGCATGATTATGGGGATGGTCTTGCGGTGCGGGAGATGTCTGATATAGCCGACTAACTCAAGCCCGTTGACGTTCGGTAGATGATTATCAACTATGAATAAATCGTAGTGAGTTGAGCTGGATATTTTCCGCAAAGCTACCGCCCCGTCCGCACACATGACCACCCTTAAGCCTTCCGCTTCGAGGGTCTGTTTGACCGCATCGGCTACAACTTGATGGTCTTCCGCATAAAGGACGGTGTGAGGCATCGCCTGTGGTATCCTTGCGCCCGTTTTAGTCTTTGAAAATCGGCAACGGTCATGCGTAGCTCAACCTCAACCTCAGAAGAGTGATGAGCATCGCCGTGCGAGATGGAAGGTTTCGACTCACGGCGAATCAGTTACGCGACCGCATCCTAGTTGAAAATACAACTAGACGAAGTATTTCCGCACCCTATCAGGAGGCCATTCCTGATGGGGCGTTCCGCTCGTCCGAAACCCAAGCGTCTACCGAGTAAGCTGCTACAGATTCGGTTGGCACTTGGGCTGTCACAGAATGAGATGCTTGTGCAGTTGGGGCTTAAAGGGTCACTCTTGCGTGCTGCCGTCTCAGGTTATGAATTAGGCACGATAGAGCCACCGTTGCCGACTCTGCTTAGCTACGCAAGATTAGTTGGAATCTCTACGGACGTGCTGATAGACGATAAGTTAGACCTGCCCGCGAAGCTGCCCGTCAAACCAAAGCACTCCTAGCGGATTTTTTGTCCAAAGCTATACAAGTGGGGATTACTAAGAGCGTGTGGACACTGAAGGAGTTGTTAAGAGCATGAAATGGTACCAAGACCCAATGACGCTCGCTACGGTTGTTGTTGCGGTGGCAGCCGTCCTTAACTTGCTTGCGTCCTTTTTAATGTGGAAGGCTACTGCCAACAGTGCAAGAACAGCTAGAGATATTTTTGAAGCTACTTACAGGCCGCGAGTTGGCATCGTTGGAGTCCAGACAAGCCTTGACCCTCACGGTGAAAAGGTTAAGCTCAACGTTACGCTAAAAAACTACGGTAGCTTGCCTGCTGCCCACCTCAAACTACTTTGCTTGGTAGAAACAACAGAAGCCGATTTAGTCTGGGGCGGACAACCTATAATGCCTCAAGAAACAGCCGCGCTAACTTGCAAGTTGGGAGGCTCAGAATCTTATAGGCATTTTACTCGCGGTGATGTTCTTGTTTTTAAGCTTGAATACATGGGCAGCGGCAGAACTTACACATCTGCACAAGCGATGAGATTTCAGGACAACCAACTGAAACCGTGTGTAGGCGTCACAACTTAGTTATTCGTCAGCAACACAGATTTAGAACACTACCCGTCACCGAAGGGGCTTTAAAAATAAATAGTGCGGGCGTATAATCCGTGTCGCCCACCCGCGAGAGCACGGCGAGCCACCCCTTGTTGTGCTTTTGCTTTTCTTTCCGGCTCAATTTCAGACTGAATCACTACTAGCTACTTTGATGGCTTGCTTGCGGAGTGACTTGGTAGGCACATCCATACTGTCATCAATGAGAGTGTCAGTTGATATATTCACTGTCCGCGCATATGCCAGTAGAACCATTAGCGGCGGCTCCCGCCGACCGAGCTCATACTGAGAGATGTTGCCGCGGAACAGAATCTCATCAAAACCCAATCTCTCAAGCATCTCACTTTGTGACAACCCAAGTGAAACACGAATCTGACGCAGCTTTTCAGCTAGTCGTCTCGGTCTAGTCACTGGCGCGTTCTTCATCAGGCAAAACCTCCTGAAGAATGGGCCAGCTTGAAGCAGATGGTTTCGTTGGATACAATCGTATCCACTTTGTTGACGTGGAATTCTGCTGCTAAGAGCTTTTTCTTAAATTGCTCCCTAGCAGCCATTATCACCTGTGATGAGAAGCCGCCTGATGCATAGCCTTGGGATGATTAGCTTGTCAAAGACGCAGGCCCAGAAGATAGCAAATGTCGTGCGGTGCGTCACCAGATTCCCACCTATAGGAGTCTCATATGCACAATCCGGTTCTGATTAACTGCCTAGTGTGCGGAATGGCAGTGTCGAATCAAGCTCCAGCCTGCCCAAGGTGCGGTCAGCACAACTCAATGACTTTTCAGCAGCACCATCAGAAGCCGCCGCGCAAGAGAAGGAATTACTGCCTTGTCGGATGTTTGGGCATATTTCTTATCCTTATTGTGCTTGGTACACTCATCCAGCTTTTCACCGGCCAAGGCAGAGACAGCAGTAAGCGAACTGAGACGACACAGGCCGAACGTCAGAACCCAAACACGGCCAAGCCCGAAACGCTTGTCATCATTAAAGACAATGCCCCGATGTTCACAGAGCCAGACGCTAAAAGTAGGCGAGTTATACGCCCCAACGCGAAGGCTCCGAGAACTATTGACAGGCACGATGAAGTGAGAGTCTTAGAGAGAAAGCCGGGGTGGTACAAAGTCGAAGATTTGAATGATGTGGGCTGGGTTCCCGCCGAATACTTAGCTTCTTCCATTTCTGACAAAGACTTGGAAGCCATACGCCGCGAGAGAATGAAGGTTTTCAATGAGACGATGAGCCAGCATGTCAAATACAGACATCTATACGCTGGTGCGGAGCATATGGGGGATGAGTTGACCATCTACGTTACAGACAACTGGCGTCGAGCTTCTGACGATATAAAGAGAGCCTTCATTGAGAACGTAGGCTATAACTGGGCGGGGTTAGGAGCGGTGCGTGGATTGAAGGAAGACCCCGACGAACTGGAAATGAAGGTCGTTCACAAGGATTCGGGGCGGACTCTGGTGACGGTCGATAGCTTATCTGGTATCAGCTTTAAGTGAGAGTTGGCGCTTTTGCCAGCGCGTGAGTATCGAGGAAATTGCTTCAAGTGGGGTTGCAGGTCTAGCAATCTTTTCCAGTATGGTATCTCTGATTTGTTGCTCTATCTCTGGTGAAAAGCGCATGCGGTCAAGCCGCCGGTCAACACCTATCCAGAAGCGGAATTGATGTTCAGGTTTCGACATCCCGTATTCGGGGATACTGCCAGCGTAGAAGACGAGCCTGTTGCGTGGTGCGCCTCCCAGCCTGTTGCTGCGATAGGACTCCAAGACCTCAACGCGAAGCATCCGAGTGCGATGCTTGTCCTTCAATTCATCCTCTCTAAGCCGGAGATACATGGTCTACTAACTACTGACTGTGCTGATGCGCGAGTTCGCTAGAGCGCGAGAGATAAACCTCAGTTTCGGCAGTTCTAACGATTAACTCCCTTAGCATTTTGCTAGGCACATCCCTCGGTATTCTTTTCTTGCTATAAAGCTATGCCTGCCCAGAATGCCCTTTTGCTCGCCTGTATCAGGAACCCGAACTTCTTTCGGTATGCATAAACTCATGGTGTCGAAGCCGCTACTTTCGTATGACGCTGCGCCTTCGCTTCTCCAGAAATGCGAGGGCCGAGTCTCTGCCATTACGGGCGTTCTCGTCCGTCTCGTCTATCTGGCGCGGCGGTCGAAGATTCTGATTGCGAGCTTTTGCGTAATCTGCCGCACGTTGCGCCGGAGAGTCGGGGCCATGCTGCGCGGCGTCTTCGATGGTGAAAGACGCCCCAGAGCCAACCGTTGCGCTCTGGGAGCGTTGTCTTTCGGATGACAAGAATTGGGCGAGGGCACGTTGCGCCTCGCGGATAGTATCGGGTGTTGATTTCATCTCTATACCTCCTTCGCCTTGAGTTGCGCCAGTCGTTGGCGCAGCTCTGCTAGTTCAGCACGCCGCATCGAAAGCCTTGTCGCAAGAGTCGCAATCTGGAACTCCTGCGCCGCGTGGTCATAACGTGCGTCTTCGTAATTGTCGAGAGTCCGATTGACGGCCGCAGCCAGCGCAGGCAGAGAAGCGGAACGATGTCGGATTTCCGCCTGCGTCTCTGCCACCTCGGCACCTTTCGTCTCAATCTCATCCTCAATGCGTTTGGCCTCCAAAGCTTTCGCTTTCGACACGCTCAGGAAGTTCTCAAATTCGCGCGTGAAGGCGAGCGCATCCTGAGGTCGTGCAATAGCCTCAACCTCTCGCACAACCTCAGTCGCCTGTTTTCGCACGTCTGCCAGTAGTTCGCGCAGTTCGTTGTCAGTGTCAGAGTCTGCTAGAGCTTCGCGGACGTATCGTCTGGTCGTTTCATCCAGTGTTTCGATAAAAGCCTCATTCATATCAGTACCTCAAATGTTAAAAAGGCGCACGAGGCCAGCGAGGAGCGCGGCGGGTGGTTACATGACTAAACCCGTCGCATTGTTTGCAGCCGTTGTGCGCCCCGTTCGGAACAGCGCAATAACTTACACTATCCGAATTTCTCGAAATCACGACCAGACTGGGGGCAAGTAGGAGAAACGAGCACCTTGCCAATGCTCTCCCGGTCTGGTCTATTCCACGTCAGGGTGGAATGTTCAAACACCTATGCGAGCGGGACGCTGACGCTCCCCTCGCACTCCCCTAGTCGCGCCGCCTCGACTCCGCCTTCGGCTTCGCTTGCGGACGCTGGCCCTGTCAATCAAATCAGTTGAGCCATTCGGTGGAAGTCTCAAATACGGGACTACGTTGGATAGTATTACTCATTGCCAACGAGTCTTCATGGAACTTGACCGGAGCGAGGGCCGGAAGATAAGTCTTCGCCGGAGCGACGAGCAATGCCCCTGCTCTGTTGAGTTCCTTACGATATTTGTAGAAGACCGAATCGGAGTAAAGCCCCAGCGGAACTAAGTTGTCCATTCCGCCGTGCTCATCTGCCAGCGCGATAAACTGAGTCAGGTGTTTATATTCATTCGACCCGATACCGTAGAAATCACGGATTCGTTTTAGCCGAACGTCGCCTGCCTCAATCTCTTTATCAATACCTAGCTGTTGCATTTTCTCATTCAAAATTCTTTCCGCTATGTCAGGTCGCAGCAAAGTTTCGGCTTTCTGGTCAGGAAGCTGTGAACGCTTCCTGAATCGCTTGACTGAATCACTGTTGAGATAGCGATGCTCGATGCGGAACACGCCCGCAGCCATGCTCAGATGCTCGGCTGTCGCTGTGCCTTCGCGCAGGCGCAAAAGCGTCTCGGCACACTTGGCGTAAGCTGTGAACTGCTCCGATGCGTTTTCAAAATAGACGCCTCCAACCCCTTCTTTGCCGTCCTTTAGGCAGCGATTCATGCGGTCAATGTGTCCGCTCCGCAGGGCGTGAAGTCGCGCATAAACTTCCGGCTCAGTCAGCTTCCAGCTGTGGCAGGCGTGAAGCACGACCACGTCCGATGATGGTACGTCATAGTTAACGCCCGCGTAGTCGGATACGACCGTTGACAGGTCTTCTGAGCCGCGCCGCACTTCCGCCTCTGTCTCGACCATCTGGACGTTGTTGCCGTAAAGGAATTTCGGCAGCGACGAGAGATGAGCGAAAAGCCAATCACCTGAGAAAGTGCGATGCCAGTCCAACCGGATAAGCGTTGAAGGGTTGAACTGGATATTTAGAAACCAGTGACGGCCCGAACCGTCATGCGGTTTGGAGAATCCACGTTCGCGCAACTCATACGAGGGCGGCAACGGTTCACTTCGGCGGAATGACACAGTATCAAACATCGAAAGACTTCCCTTAACGCCTTGCTCTATTCGCTCACGCCTAACAAACCACGTTGCTCACTATCGGCCAGATACTTTTCAATATGACTCTTACCTATCAACAGAACTCGGCCGCCGCACACGCGATAGCATTGAAGTCTGCCGCGCTGGATTTCACGCCAAACGGTGACAGGCGAAATCCCAATAAGTTTTGCAGCCTCATCTCTGCTGTACTTCGGCTCACTCGTTCTATCCACATCGGCTGTTGCTGTTGTTGACTCCATCACACAAAAACACCCCCCGTTATCTCCCATATTCATACGAAGAAGGATGAGCGGGGTTCAGAAGAAGTTGCTTTAAGTCTAATTATTGCAACAATTACTTGACGAAATGGCAGGCGTAAGGGTTGGTGGAGAATTTTTGCGCTCGGAAAGCTGACAAAAAGAGCGGCGCGGGAAGTCTTTACGCTTCTCTATGCTTTTTCTTCTTATCTGTTCTCACAAGCAAATCACCCGGCTCACAATCAAGTGCCGTGCATAGCTTCTCTAACGTCGCAATCGTAAGCTGCTTAATATCGTTATTAAAGGCTCTGTAAGCGGTCGGAGCTGTCAGGCCTGCTTTCTCTGCTAGTTGGTGCGCGTTAGCGATACCCTGCGCGGCGCATCGCTCGCGTATCTGCATCTTTATTTTCATCTGTTATGTCTGTCTCTCTCACTTCCATCTCAGAAAATACCACGCGCAGGAAGTTACCACAATGGTAATTTACAGCTTGGCGCTTAGTTACCAGAATGGTAAAATCTGCATGTTGGTAGCCTGTCGAAACGGAAAGGAGATTAGGTAATGTTTTTGGACGAAACCAAGCTAACTCAGGTAGTCGAGTTAGCAATGTCCAGCGTACAGGGAAACCGTCGCTGGGGGAATGCGATTCGTAGAGCTGCGGACGAGTTGCAGACGAATCCATACATGCATTTCACGGGCAAGGCTCTGTTGATGCTTTCGGAGTCTGGCGAGATTTATGAGGCAAACGGAACTTGCCAGTGTGCAGCTTTCAAGGCGCAGACGCCCTGCCGCCACCGCGCCGCTTACAAACTTTTGAAAAATTACTTAACCACTGCCACTCAATGCTAATAGATGAAAGATGAACTGGGAGCGGCAATTGTGCTATGCCGCTAAATTGAGTAAATGATGCGTAAGGGAGAAGAAAAGGGAGAAAACGAATAAGGCGACCGTTTCCAGTCGCCTTAAGTCGTTGAAGATGTTGGCTCCGCAGGTAGGACTCGAACCTACAACCCTTCGGTTAACAGCCGAATGCTCTGCCATTGAGCTACTGCGGAAGATGTTTTGACTCGGCCGTGGCGGCGGTTGATGGCGGCGCGACGCGAGGTGATTTTTATAGCAGAGCGGGCGCGCGAGCGTCAAGCGAGGAGGGCGGCGGTCGGCCGACGCGGCGCGCTTGCGTGCGGCGGCGAGTTGCGAGATTATCTGTCGCCGTAATCCCTAAATATCGCAGCGACGCGCGTCATGTCTCCGGCCAACTCGGCAACGGGCGGCGCGAGTCTCGCCGAGGAGGTCTTTGTTTATGGAGCGTCGTACTACCGGGTGGTTCAGCCCGAATCTGGGGATGGAGATGCCTCTGGTCGCCTACGGGCACGCCGGTTATCCGCTGTTGATGTTCCCGACCGCCGCCGCCGACTACCTCGAATATGAGCGTTTCCATCTGGTTGACGCCATCCGCCCGCACATCGAGTCGGGGCGCGTGCGCGTCTACTCGATTAACAGCGTCAACCGCTACAGCCTCTTGAACGAGCAAGCGCCGCCGCCGCTCAAGGCCGAGTTGCTCTCGCGCTATGACCGCTACGTGACGGACGAAGTGCTGCCGCTGATACGTCAGGACGCGGGCGACCAACGGCCGATGGTGACGGGCGCCAGCCTCGGCGCATATCTTTCGGCCAACACGTACTTTCGCCACCCAGACCTGTTGCGCGGCGTCATCGCCATGAGCGGCAGCTACGACGTGCGCTCATGGTTCGACGGCTACTCCGACGATAACGTCTACTTCAACAACCCCGTGCAGTATCTCTCGAACCTCGACGACGACTATTTCCTGCCGCGTCTCAGACAGGCCGATGCCATCGTCATCCTCTCCGGCCAAGGTGCGTATGAAGCGCCTGAGCGCAGCCGACAACTCTCAGCCATCCTCCACGCCAAGGGCATCCCGCACACGCTCGACATCTGGGGACACGACGTTAACCACGATTGGCCTTGGTGGCGCAAGATGCTCCCTTACTGGCTCGACCGGCTGCTGTGAAGAAGGGATGAGAGAAAGGATAAGGGCGGAGGGATGAAGAAGAAAGACGCATCTCGTCTTTAACTTCATCCCTCCGCCCTCATTCATTATCCGTTGCTGGTTACGGTTTGTCGGGCGGCTCGTCGGAGCCTTTCTTGCCTTTCTTCTTCTGTTCGGGTGCGACCTCGCGCGGTCGCGTTGCGGGCGCAGCGGGTGGGGCGTCGTCTTCGCGCGGGACGACGACCGGTTTCTTGGCCGCGTCAGACGCACCGGCCTCCGCGCCGCTGCCCGACGCGGGAGTGTTGGAAGCGTCGGACGCACCGGCCGCAGGCGGCAGCGTTATCTGTTCGAGGTTCGGCTCGGTCAGCGCCGTCGGCAGTTCGGGCGCGCCGGAGCGTGCGCTGGCGGCGAAGGCCGCGCGCTGCATCTCGCGCTCCTCAGCCATCTCGCGCATACGCTGGTTGTAAAGCTCCTTGATGTCTTCAGGCATCGGCGGCGCTTCCTCGAACTTCTCCTTCTCCTTGTCCTTGAGAAAATCTTTCATGTAGGCAACGAAGATGGGCAGCGCGCCCTGCCCGCCCGTCATGTCGTTGCCGAGCGACTTCTTGCGGCCGGGATATCCCATCCAGACGCCGGTCACGTAGGTCGGCGTGTAGCCGATGAACCAGACATCCGTGTGGTCGTTGACCGTGCCGGTCTTGCCCGCTACCTGCACGCCGAGACTCTTGGCGGCGGTCGCCGTTCCGCCCTCGACGACGCCGCGCATCAAGTCGACCATTGTCAGCGCGACGTACTCGCTCATGACCTTGAAGGTCGTGCGCTCCCACTCTTCCAAGACCGTCCCGTCGCGGTCTGTGACGCGGCGGATGAGGTGCTTTTCGTGGCGCACGCCCTTGTTGGGAAAGGCCGAGTAGGCCGAAACCATCTGGTCGAGCGGGACTTCGGTCGCGCCGAGCGCGGAGGGAAGATAGGGAGCCATCGGCTCTGTGATGCCGAAGCGGCGCACCATCTGCGCGCCGGTCTGGATGCCGACCATGTCGAGCAGGTGGACGGCCTGAATGTTGAGCGACTTGGCGAGCGCCGTCTTCAGAGGCACGTCGCCGCCGCCGAGCGAGCCGTCGTAGTTGTGCGGCTGCCAGGGGCCGCGCTTGATGGGAGCGCCGCTCACCTTCGACTCAGGGGTCAAGCCCCATTCGACGGCCGCCGCGTAGATGAAGGGCTTGAAGGCGGAGCCGGTCTGGCGGTAGGCCTGCGTGGCGTTGTTGAACTTGTTGGTGTTGAAGTCGTAGCCGCCGACCATCGCGACAATCTCGCCGTTTTTGGCGTTGATGGTCATCAGCGCGCCCTGAATGGCAGGCACTTGCGAGAGGTCAACCTTGAGACGACGGTTCTGGTCATCGACTTCTCTAATCTTGAACTCGGCGAGGTCGCCGGGTCGGAACTCGCTCTTCGGTTGGCGTCCAGACCATCCCATGTCTTTGGCCGTGACGGTGGCGGTGTAAGCGCCGAAGCGCACTTCGACCTCGTTCTTGGCGTGGTTGATGGTCGTGACCAGCCCGGTCACGTAGTTTTCTGGCTCGTAGTTGTTGGCGTACCAATCCGGATGCTTGTAGTTGGCGAGTTGCTGCGGCGTGACGGCGGGCGCAGTCGATGCGTTCGTCGTCGCCGCGCCGCCCGTCGGATGACCTTCGTCGGCGATGTTGCGATACTCGGAGCGCCAACCGCTGTGTGTCCGGTCGTAGCGGCGCAGACCTGCGCGCAACTCCTCGTAAGCCTTCTTTTGCGCGGCGACGTTGATGGTCGAGTAGACGGACAGACCGCTCTGCGCGACACGAGTCGTGTACTTGTCTTCGAGTTGCTTGCGAATCTCCTCGACCGGGTACTGGAAGACGGACGAGGGCTGAACGCCGGGGTAATAGGCCGTATCGACAAGCTTGATGGGACGCGCCTTCGCCGCTTCGGCCTCAGAGGGTGTGATGAAGTCGTTACGCGCCATGAGGTCGATGACGAGGTTGCGTCGCTCTTTGGCCGCTTCCATGTTGACCGTCGGCGCATACTTCGACGTGGAGCGAGGGATGCCCGCAAGCAACGCCGCCTCGTCAACCGTGAGGTCTTTAGCGGGCTTGCCGAAGTAGGTTTCGGCTGCGGCCTCGAAGCCGTAAGCCGTCGCGCCGAGGAAGATGTGGTTGACGTACATCTCCATAATCTGCTGCTTCGTGTAGTAGCGTTCGATTTGGAGTGCGACGACCCACTCGTTGAACTTGCGCGTGTAGGTCTGCTCGCGCGTCAGGAAGAGGTTCTTGGCAAGCTGCTGCGTGAGGGTCGAACCGCCTTCGCGGCGGTCGGAGGTGAAGTTCTTCCACGCCGCGCCGAGAATGCGGATGGGGTCGATGCCGACGTGGTCGAAGAAGCGCGCATCCTCGACGGCGAGGATGGCGTTCTTCACGTTGGTCGGAATCTCCTCGTACTTGAGAGGGATGCGCCGTTCGATGGCGAACTCGCCGATGACCGTCTCGCCGTCGTCTGCGTAGATGCGCGTGATGACGCTCGGCCGGTAGGTGGCGAGCGATTTCACCTCCTCGGCCGCCTTCGAGTAGTTGAGTTGATAGGCGAGAACGATGCCTGTCAAACCTCCGGCGGCGAGCGCAAGCAGGAGGACGGCCGGAAACCAGAAGCGTCGCAGCAGGTTGCGTCGCCTCGGCGGGCGCGCCGTCGCCTGTGCGGCCTTGCGCGCGGAATAGTTATCACGTGTGCGCGAATCTTTGGCGGACATCTTTAAGACTTTAAACCTCTCTGGCTAGTTTGATGCGCGGGAGGAGACTGTCACCGGGATGAAATTATACAGCAAGCGCACGCCCGCGCGCGAGAGCAAGAAGATTGACACACGCGCGGTCGCGGTAATAGAACTCCCCCGCCGCAAAAGCTCTTTTGACCACAGCGAGCATCACGCAGTAGCGCAAGGACGCCGCGCCCGCGCGTGCATCTTTGGTCAACTGTTTGACATCTAAAGAGATGCGCCTATAATCGCGGCGCACGGTCGGTTTTTAAGGGGGCGATAGGTCTCGACAGGGGCATTGATCGCCGCGCGGATGCATGCCGGGCTTACTCTATGCAGCTCGTTAAAAAGCAGTGAGAAACACAATTGCCAATAATCAAGAATTGGCCCTTGCTGCCTAATTAAGTTTAGGTCATAGCAAGCGTCTCGCCGCAAGTCGCTCAAGCGCGCGGAGTGAGATGTCACGCAGTTGAGCTGGCCTGCTCCCTGTGCTTGGGGGGAGCGGGCGAGATAAAACCAGGCTAGTCTCCGACGGGGTCTTCGTCGCTTCACTGACCCGCCGGAGGCGAACGCGCCGGAGCAAGACCGGCAGCAGAGAAGCGTCTAAGCATGTAGATTCCGACGGTATCGGCCTTTGGACCCGAGTTCGATTCTCGGCGCCTCCATTGGAAAAAGCGGTCGCTCGATGAGCAAAAGAGTAAGGGCGGGATATTTCGATATCCCGCCCTTATTTTCTGTCTCTTGTAAGCTTCGGAATCTCGCTTCAACGCCGCGAGGTGCCGCCTCGCGCAAGCCCGCGCTCTTCCAACTCCTGTCCCGTCTTCACGGCGTTGCGGTTGAGGTTCAGCGTCACCAGTTCGGCCATCTCGCGCGCGGCCTGCTTAAACGTCTTCGCCGAGGATGGCGCGGTAGACGTACAGGGGGATTTCCCGGCCTGTGCCGGCGCGTTCACGATATTCGCTCTTGACAATGTTTTCGACATTTCTAATCACCTCACCGAGATTATTATATAGCACCGAAGAGAGGAAATCCACCTCCTCAATGGCCGCCTGACCTCTCTCGCCGCTGTTGTCCACAACCAGAAAGACGAAATCGTCATCGTCTGCGTACTTCTCGTGGAGAGAGAGAAATGTGCGCTGGGCGTTAAAATGGTCTTCCGCCAAGACCCGCGCCGGGACGGTTCTGCCCTCTCTTAACGCCCGCTCAATCATGCCGCGCGTCGCCTTCTCATAGGGTCTGTGGACGTAGAGGAGAAGGACGCTTTTACCATGAGCGCGAGCCTCCTCCACCTTCCTAGTTGATGAACTGAGGCCGGACATCGTTGTATCGTAAATTATCTGCGCGGCCGAGCGGAACTGGCTCAAATCCGGCAGGTCTTCGACGGCCGTCGTCTTCCCAGACCCCGCCCCTCCGGCCAAGAACATGACGAAGTTGTGTTCGCTTCGGTTGGGCATCCTGACCATCTCGTTCCAGATTGTTTTGATGAGCGCCCCGGCCGGTTCGTGGACGGCGCGTGCGTAGCGTGCGCGGCTCTCCTTATCGTGGTTATAGTCTTCGGAAAACTCGCGCGCGTTGTCGGTGTTCAAGACGTTGTTCCAACGCCGGCAATACTCCTTGACGTAGGCCATCAAGCCCCATGTCAGCAGGGCTGCGAAACTCGCTTCGACGCGTCGCTCCTCGTCGGAGAGGCCGCGCGCCTTCTCGACGCGCAGACGCCCCGGATAGATGTTGCGCTGCTCGTCCTGTCCGATGGTTAAGAACAGCCGTCGTATCTCGTTGAGGTCTTTGGGCAGCGCGCTCTCCCCAACGGCGCGCGAACTCAAGAGCCTACGGCTGAAATCCGCTGCCACCAGAGAGAGCAAAACCCTGGCCATGGTTTTGAGGATTGACATTAATCGTTTAAGACCTCCGCCGACGCCGAAGAGTTCTGTGAGTGTTTGAGGCCGCTCGCCGTCGGTCGCCGGATGCTGATGCTTTCGCGGCGCAGTATGACAGGCGGCGGAAGCTAGATGCAATGCCGAGTTCTCCCGGCGCGGTTTCGGAGTGCGACCGAGCGACGACGCAGAAGGTTGTGCTACCATCCGCGTGGACTGATGTTGAATCGTAACCTTCCAATCGGAATCTTCGATAGCGGGGTCGGCGGCCTGACCGTCTACCGCGCGCTGCACGAGCGTCTGCCGGAGGAGCGTTTCGTCTATCTGGGCGACACGGCGCGCGTGCCCTACGGGACGAAGTCTCTGGCGACGGTCGAGCGATACGCCGTCGAGAACGCGCGCTTTCTCGCCTCGCGCGGCATCAAGCTGTTGGTCGTCGCCTGCAACACGGCCTCTGCGCTGGCGCTCCCCGTCATCGGGCGCAGCGTCGGCATTCCCGTCGTTGGCGTCATCGAGCCGGGCGCGCATGCCGTCGTGCGTGCGTCGCGCGGGCGGAGGATAGGCGTCATCGCAACAGAATCAACCGTGCAGAGCGGCGCATACCGCGAGGCCATCAGGCGGCTTGCACCTGAAGCGGAGGTGGTCGAGCGAGCCTGCCCGCTCTTCGTCGCGCTCGCGGAAGAAGGATGGGCTGAGACGGACGTAGCGCGCGCGGTCGCCGACGAGTATCTGCGCGACCTGCGCGAAGGCGACGACTTGGACGCGCTCGTTCTCGGTTGCACACATTATCCTATTCTGCGCGGCGTCATACAGGAGGCGGTCGGGGCGGGCGTCCGGCTGATTGATTCAGGTGAAGCGACGGCCGGGAGCGTCGCCGAGTTGCTCGAACGCGAAGACTTGCGCCGGACATCGTCCGCCGTCGAGCACAGCACGCGAGAGCGCGCACTGTGCGACGACATGGACCACTTCTACGTGACGGACGCCGCTGAGCGTTTTGCGCGCGTCGCCGAGAGATTTCTGGGCAGCGCGCCGCGCGTGCTCGAAGCGGTCGAAGTCTGGGGGCAGGATGAACTCCAAATCCGGTAGGGAAACGAGCAGACAGAAGGGCGCGTCGTCGTCAGTCGGCGGCGCTTTCAAGCGCACGGACGGGCGGCGCGCAGATGAACTGCGACAGGTGCGCATCACGCCCGACTTCATGCCTTACGCAGAAGGCTCCGCGCTCATCGAGATGGGCGAGACGCGCGTTATCTGCACGGCCACACTTGAAGAACGCGTGCCGCCCTTCCGTCGCCATACGGGGACGGGCTGGCTGACGGCCGAATACTCGATGCTCCCGCGCTCGACCACGCAACGCACGCAGCGCGAGACGGGACGCGGCGGCCCCTCCGGGCGGACACACGAAATCCAACGTCTCATCGGTCGCTCTTTGCGCGCCGTCACAGACCTCTCACTGCTCGGCGAACGCACCATCACGCTCGACTGCGACGTGCTACAGGCCGACGGGGGCACGCGCACGGCCTCCATCACGGGCGCTTACGTCGCCTTCGCCCTCGCCTGCCGTCGCCTCGTGCGCGCAGGCAAGATTACGCGCTCGCCCGTGCTCGGCGAGGTGGCCGCCGTCAGCGTCGGCGTCGTCGGCGAGACGCCGCTGCTCGACCTCAAGTATGACGAAGACTCGCGCGCCTCCGTTGACATGAACATCGTCTGCACGGGCGACGGTCGCTTCATCGAACTGCAAGGGACGGCCGAAGGCGAACCTTTCTCGCGCGCAGAGATGGACGCCCTGCTCGCGCTCGCGCAAACCGGACTCGACACACTCTTCGCCGTCCAACGCGCCGCCATCGAACAGGCCGCCGGATAAAAAACAGCTCTCGCGTCAAGAAGCAAAGAAAGAGCGCGAAGACCTTCGACGAGCTATCCGTAGCCCTCCGTTCTGCTTCTTCGCATCTGTCCATCCGTGCGCGAAATTCTTCTTCCGGCCTTGCCTCCCGCGCGCGAAACGGGCAACATTAAGGCTCGACGCCGGAATCTCAAAACGCGCTCGACCAGACGCGCACACACACCGAAGGAGTCAGTCACAGAACATGCGACGAACCAGCTTTTTTCTCGCCTGCGCGCTGACGCTCGTCATCACGCCCGCCACCCTGCTGGCACAGGAAGTCTTCACCAGCCCGCACGTCAACTACACGCTCGAACTGCCGAACGCGACGTGGAAGGTGACAACGCGCCCCGACGCCGCACACGAGCACGCCGAGTTCGTCTACGGCGACCGCATGGACGGCTACCTGCGCATCCGCAAGGAGGTCGTCGACGCCGGGCAGGAGGCCGAAGACCTTGCGAGCCGCGACCAGGACATGAAGTTTCGCTATCAGAACGGCTACGTCGCCGGGAAGACCAACCGCTTCGCCGGTCGCCTGAGCGGCGCAATCACCTCTTACGAGTACACGAGCGCAGGCAAACCGATGGCAGCCGTCGTCTACTATCTACAAGCCGACCCGCGCACCATCTACACGCTCCACTTCACCGGACGGCGCGACAAACTGATGCCGATACGCAACCAAACCGACGCCATCGCGCGCAGCTTTCAACTCAAATAGCCGCGCCGTCGAATCGAGTTCTGCTATAAAATCACAGCCGCCGCGCGG
>DASZCR010000160.1:0-3138 GCA_035942915.1 Pyrinomonadaceae bacterium
AAAAGCGCCGGAGTCTCAAGCTCCGGCGCTTTTTCTATCGCCGCCTTCCTCTACGCCGACACGAACTGACGAGCGCCCTACTTTGCCCCCTCGGCCAACTCCAAAGCGCATTCGAGCGCGGGCTCGCCGAGCCTGTTGACCAGTCCAATCCGCAGAGCCTCCTCCGCGGAGACGCGGAGCGCGGTCAGAAACATTTCGAGAGCGCGCGCCGGGCCGACGAGCCGCGTCAGGCGCTGCGTGCCGCCCCAACCGGTGATGATGCCGAGCCGCGCGCCGGGGTGCGCGAAGATCGCGCCCGGCGAGGCGACGCGCAGGTCGCACACGAGCGCGAGGTCGAGCGCGCCGCCCATGCAGAAGCCCTCGACGGCGGCGATGGTGAGCCGCGGCGCGTCGTCAACCAGACGCATCAAACGCTGCCCGCGCCGCGAAAACTCCCGCGCCTCCTCGGGCGCGAGCGCGCCGACCTCGCGTATGTCAGCGCCCGACGCGAACACCCCGCCCGAGCCCGCGAAGACGACCGCCCTCACGCCTTCGCGTTCGACCAGGGCGCGGAAAGTCTCTTCCAGTTCTTCGAGGACGGCGACCGAGAGCGGGTTACGTTCGGCGGGCCGGTTGAAGCGGACGACCGCCGCGCCCCCGCGCCTCTCGACGATGAGCGCGGCGTCGCGGCCTTCGTGCGGTTCGTCCGGCATGTGTGGGTTGGGTGAGCGGTCGCGCGGGCGCACCTTACCGCGCTTCGCTGACGGCTAACAGCCAACAGCTAACGGCTAATTAGTCGCGCGGGCGCACGTTGGCGCGCAGGAACTTCACGATGTCTTCGGTCGAGGTGCCTGGCAGGAAGACCTCAGCCACGCCCTGCTCCTTGAGCCGCGCAATGTCCTCCTGCGGCACGATGCCGCCCACGAGCACGAGGCAGTCGTCCATCCCCCGCTCGCGCAGCAGTTGGACGATGCGCGGGCACAGGGTGTTGTGCGCGCCAGACAGGATAGAGACGCCGACGGCGTCCACGTCCTCCTGAAGCGCCGCCGCCGCAATCATCTCGGGCGTCTGCCGCAGGCCCGTGTAAATCACTTCCATCCCCGCGTCGCGCAACGCGCGCGCAATCACCTTCGCCCCGCGGTCGTGACCGTCGAGGCCCGGCTTGGCGACGAGGACTCTGATTTTTCTTTCAGACATAAAAGAGGTGATAAGTGATGAGTGATAAGTGATGAGACAAGACAAATGATTTTCTTATCACTTATCACTCATCACTTATCACGTTCTTAGAACGCCGGTTCTTCGTAGAGGCCGTACACGTCGCGCAGGGCGTCGCAGATTTCGCCGAGGGTGGCGTAGGCGCGGACGGCTTCGATGGTGGCGGGCATGGTGTTGGTGCCCGCGGCGGCGTCCTGTTTGAGTCGGTCGAGCGTCTTGGCGACCGCGCCTTTGTCGCGCCGCGCCTTCGACTCTTCCAGGCGTTGGAGCTGCTTGTCGCGGACGGCCTCGTTGATGACGAGGATGGGGACTTCCGACATCTCCTCGGCCATCTGGTACTTGTTGACGCCGACGATGGTCTGGTCGCCGCGCTCGACGGCCTTCTGATACTGGTAGGCCGACTCCTGAATCTCGCGCTGCGGGAAGCCCTTCTCGACCGCCTCGACCATGCCGCCCATCGAGTCAATCTTCTCGAAGTAGTCGAGCGCGCCGTCCTCCATCTTCTTCGTCAAAGCCTCGACGTAGTAAGAGCCGCCGAGCGGGTCTACGGTGTGCGCGACGCCGGTCTCCTCGGCGATGATTTGCTGCGTGCGCAGGGCGATGAGCGCGGCGTGGTCGGTCGGGAGCGCGAGCGCCTCGTCGTAGGCGTCCGTGTGTAGACTCTGCGTGCCTCCGAGCACGCCGGCGAGCGCCTGGATGGCGACGCGGACGATGTTGTTCAAGGGCTGCTGCACGGTGAGCGACACGCCGGCCGTCTGCGTGTGGAAGCGCAGTTGGAGCGTGCGCGGGTTGCGCGCGCCGAAGCGTTCGCGCATCACGCGCGACCAGATGCGCCGCGCCGCGCGGTACTTCGCCACCTCTTCGAAGAAGTCGTTGTGCGCGTTGAAGAAGAAAGAGATGCGCGGGACGAACTCGTCCACGTCGAGCCCCGCGTCCACGCCCCACTGCACGTACTCGACGCCGTCGCGCAGGGTGAAGGCCAACTCCTGAAGCGCGGTCGCGCCGGCCTCACGGATGTGGTAGCCGCTCACCGATATCGGGTTGTACTTCGGGACGTGGCGCGTGCAGAACTCGAAGGTGTCAATCACGAGCTTCATCGCGGGCCGAATCGGGTAAATCCACTCCTTCTGCGCGATGTACTCTTTGAGGATGTCGTTTTGCAGCGTGCCGGAAATCCTGCGCCAGTCGGCCCCCTGTTTTTCGGCGACGACGAGGTACATCGCCAGAAGCACAGACGCGGGCGCGTTGATGGTCTGCGAGACCGTCACCTGTTCGAGCGGGATGCCGTCGAACAGAACCTCCATGTCGGCCAAGCTTGAGACGGCGACGCCGCACTTGCCGACCTCGCCTTCGGAGAGCGGCGAGTCGGCGTCGTAGCCCATCAGCGTCGGCAGGTCGTAGGCGACCGAAAGTCCGGTCTGCCCCTGCTCCATCAAATACTTGAAGCGCGCGTTGGTCTCCTCGGGCGTGCCGAAGCCGGCGAACCGGCCCATCGTCCAGAGCTTGCCGCGGTAGCCGGTCGGGTGTATGCCGCGCGTGTAGGGGAACTCGCCGGGGTAGGAGGTGTCGCGCTCGAAGTCAACGTCGGCCGTGTCGGCGGGCGTGTAGAGGCGTCCGACCTCTTCGAGCGAGACGGTCTCGAAACGCTCTTTCCGCTCGGGCCGCTGCCTCAGCACCGGCTCCAAAGTCTCGCGCTCCCACCTCTCCACGGCCGCCTGCTCAGGCGTCGCCAGTTCTTTCGTTTCCGGCATGAACAAACCCCTCGCGTGTCTCGCAAACGTCGGTTAAATGTTGTCGGTAAAAGGCGATTCGATATTAGTTGAGGCCCGACGAGGGTGTCAAACCGAACGGCCGGACGGAGAGCGGCGGGGCCGTCGGTGAAGAGGGAAGGGGAGTGCTGTCGGGCGACAGGGCGAGTGGCTGCGCGGCCCCGGTCTTTCGACT
>DASZCR010000161.1:0-18847 GCA_035942915.1 Pyrinomonadaceae bacterium
TTCCTGCGCTAAATCTTCGGCTTCGGCCGTGTTGGTCGTCATCCGTAAACACAAGGAATAGACGCGCCGGTTATGCCGCTCGTAGAGCGTTTCGAAGGCCGCCATGTCGCCTCCGGCCGCCGCTTGCGCCAGCTCGTAGTCCGAAGCTTTCGGTTTCTCGGTTTCGGTGGTCGCCACGTGTCCGAACGTCCGGGCAAGCGTGCGGGAGAGGTTGTCTTGCGGACACCCCTCTCGACCGCCCCGCATGGCCTGTAATTGCTGGACGCGTCCGCACCGGTCTACCGTTCTGCGACGAAACCGACCCGGCGACCCCGTGAGAACCGATAACTCGCGGCCTATCACCGAGTTTCACCCACGCGTCTGTGATGCCACGCCTTTGGCGCGTCGTTGCCCTTCCCTGCCCAATTTTGTCTTCGCCGACGGCCTGCGGCCGGTCTTCAGGATACGTTCAAGACCCGCGTGCTGACAAGTCCGTGTGGCGCGCGTCACGTCCAGTAGGTGCGGTCGAGCGAGCGATAGCCGACGGCCTCGGCCAGATGTGCCGGGCGAATTTCGTCCGCGTCGTCGAGGTCGGCGATGGTGCGGCTCACCTTCAGGATGCGGCCGTAGGCGCGCGCCGACAGCCCAAGACGCGTCACAGACTGTTCAAGCATCCGCTCGCACTCGGCATCGAGACGACAGTGGCGACGAATCAGGCGCGCAGACATCTGCGCGTTGGCGAAGACGCCTTCGCCGTCGAGTCGCGCGCGTTGCCTTGCGCGCGCCCGCACGACGCGCTCGCGGATGGCCGCCGAAGTCTCGCTCTCAGGAGCAAGACTGTCAGACAACTCCTTGAAGCGCACGGCAGGCACATCGATATGGATGTCGATGCGGTCGAGCAGCGGCCCGCTGATGCGTCCGACGTAGCGTTGAATCTGTAAGGGCGTGCAGCGACATTCGCGCGTCGGGTCGTTGAAGAATCCGCAGGGGCAACTGTTCATTGCGGCGGCCAGCATGAAGGAGGCGGGAAAGGTCAGAGACATGGCGGCGCGGCTGATGGTCACGCGCTGGTCTTCGAGCGGCTGGCGCAGCACTTCGAGCACGGAGCGGTCGAATTCCGGCAACTCGTCGAGGAAGAGGACGCCGTGATGTGCGAGCGAGACTTCACCGGGACGGGGCGTCGAGCCGCCGCCGACGAGTCCCGCATCACTGATGGTGTGGTGAGGTGCCCGGAAAGGGCGCTCCGTGACGAGTCCGGCCTTGCCGGTCAGCCCTGCGACCGAATGAATCTTCGTCAGTTCCAGCGCGGCCTCGAATTCGAGCGGCGGCAGGATGGTCGGCAGACGCTTGGCGAGCATCGTCTTACCGGAGCCGGGAGGGCCTATCAGCAGGATGTTGTGCGCTCCGGCCGTCGCGACTTCGAGTGCGCGTTTGGCCGAACGCTGCCCGCGCACCTCTCCAAAATCGACGCCCGCGCCCGCGCCGCAGGCAAGCAGCGCCGCAGGCTCGACGCGCAACGGTCGGGGCCGCGCATCGTCGTCTGCCGCTCTCAATGCGGCGAGCAGTTCGACCGCCGCGCGCAGTGTCGCCACCGGATACACATCAATACCTGAGACGACCGCTCCCTCCTGCGCGTTCTCCTCCGGCAGCAGCAGATTCCTGATGGATGCCGCACGCGCGCAGAGAGCGACCGAGAGCGCGCCGCGTATCGGGCGGACGCGTCCGTCGAGCGACAATTCACCGACCGAGAGCGTGTCCGGCGCACGACCGCACACTTCGCCCAAGTCGCCGTTTGCGCCGAGGATGCCGAGCGCGATGGGCAGGTCGAAACTCGCGCCCTCCTTGCGCACGTCGGCCGGGGCGAGGTTGACGGTCGTCTTGTGAAATGGGAAGAAGAAGCCGCTGTTGTTGACGGCGGCGCGGATGCGCTCGCGCGATTCCCGCACGGCTAAATCCGGCAGGCCGACGATGGTCACGGACGAAACGCTCTCGGCCTCGCCGCGCGCAGGCGTGAGGTCAACTTCGATATCGACGAGTTCGGCGTCGACGCCGTAGATGGCGGCCGACTGTGTGCGAAAGAGCATGACACGTGTGCCCCTCTTCAAAAGGTGAAGGAGAAGGAGGCGCGCGGGGTGGCGCGAGCGCGTTGTGGACGACGCGGCGAGCCGTGCGGGTGGGTTCTTTGGGGACTCGCGTGAGACGAACTGGGAAAACGAGAGAGCGCGCTTTCAACAGAGGTTTGAAAGCGCGCTCGTCCTCTTCTGACTCTGACTGGCTGGCCGTTAGCGACGACGGCGCGAAGCTGCCGAAGGCGTGCTCGTGGCCGCGCCGGACGCGGGAATCTTAATCTGGCGTCCCTGCGTGAGCGGCGCGTTGGCGGCCACACCGTTCAGGCGCGCCACCTCTTCGGCCGAGACGCCGTTCTGCGCGGCAATCTTGGCGACGGTGTCGCCGGCTTTGGCCGTCACCGTCCGCAGGCCGCCGCTCGTCGAGGCGTTCGCGCGCGGTCGCTCGTAGGTTCTCGCCGTCGCGCGGACGCTGCCGCCGTTCGGCACGACAATCTTACCGCCCGCGCTCAGGTCGACGCCGTTGTTCCACTGCTGAAGCGCGGCGAGGCTCGTTCCCGTGCGCGCCGCTACGGCCTGTAAGTCTTCACCCGGAGCCACAGAGATGACGCGCGCCAGCGTGTCGCGGCGGTCGACGGGGATGCGCTTGAGCAAGGCGACGAACTGCTTGCCGCGCCCGCCCGGTACACGCACGTTGTAAGACTCTCCGCGCGGCGTCACGTCGCGGCGCAGTTCAGGGTTGATGCTACGCAGGTAATCGACGCTCGAATCCGTGAGGCTCGCAATCAGGTGCAGGCTCGTCGCCGAAGGGACGCTGACGATGTCGTAGGTGCGGTCAATCGGCGTCATCCGCTGAACGTGGCTGAAGCCGTACTTGTCCGGATTCTTCGCAATCAGGATAACGGCCAGAATGTTCGGCACGTAGTTGCGCGTCTCCTGTGCGATGTAGGGATAAATCGACCAGAAGTCGCGGACTCCGGCGCGGTTGATGGCGCGGTCAATGTTGCCCTCACCCGTGTTGTAAGCGCCGATGGCGAGTTCCCAGTTGTTGTAGCGGTTGTGCAGCCACTTGAGATACTTGGCTGAGGCGCGCGTCGCCTTCTCGAAGCTGTTGCGCTCGTCAACCCAAGCGGTCTGACGCAGGCCGAAGCGCGCGCCAGTGCCGGGAATGAACTGCCATAGACCGGAAGCCGCCGCCCACGAGCGAGCATTCGGACGCCATGCGCTCTCAACCTGTCCGAGCCAGGCGATATCTTCGGGCACGCCCTCCTCGCGGAAGATGCGGCGCGCCATCGACATGAACATGCCGGAGCGGCGCAAGCCCGTCTCCATCGTCGAGCGGCCGCGTCCCTGATAGTAGTTGATGTATTGCTGGATGAGCGCGTTCGACTTGAACTTGAAATCAACCGTCGAGGCAATCTCTTCTTCGAGCTTGGCGACCTCGGTCGGCGAGACTTCCTTCTCCTTCTCCGTCAGCACGAGTTTGCTCAAGTCGTCGAGCGGCGACGGCTCGAACTTCTGCTCACGGAAGCCGACCTGCGCAATCTGCGCCGGAGCGTTGCCGCCGTCGTTGGCCGTCTGCGCCACCTGCGCGTTGGTCACGCGCTGCTGCGGCATGTTCTGAAGGGGGACTTCCTCGCGATAGACGCGCTCGACGAGTTGCAGATAGTAGCTGTTCAGACGCGGATATGCGCGCACGTCGAGACCCGATTCGAGAACGGCATCGACCGCCTTGTCGAACTCGTCGCGCGCCTGCTCGCGCTTGTTGTCCTGAAGATTAAGCTGCCCCTGTTTGAAGTGGCTCTCGGCGCGTGCGATGACTTGCTGGACGCGCGGGTCGTCACGCTCGACCTCGTTGGGCGTGTTACGGAGATATGATTGCGAAGTGACCTGTGCCCGGACGTTTGCGAGAGGTGTGATGACGATGGCCGCGAGCAGCGCGGCGTTGGCGACGAAACGGGGGAGGCTCGTGTTCTTCAATCTTCGATCTCCTTATGAGTTCTGGAAGCGAATCCACGATGGCGACCGTCACGCTTGGCGTTGGGGACGCGTGACATGCGCACGAGCGGCATCCACTATGAAAGAGGATTTATGAAACCCTACTGAGAAAAACGGCTTCCGAGCGAGGTGGGCTGCCGGTGTCAACGCCTCCCTACAGGACGCGACGGCCGAAGCCGAAAACACTCACGGAGGTTAGCACACGCTTTTCCGGGGTGTCAAACTTATCTACTTGCAAATAAAAGGCGAAGCGGTTCACTTTTCCAAGTCTTAACCCCTTCGCCTGCAACAATATAAAGATGCTCGCCGACGCTCTAGGGTTGCTCTGCGGCGATGAATTTTAACGCCTCCCGCGCCCTCTCTAAACGGCTGTTTTCAGGGGGTTTAGCCACCCCTCAGAGACGCGGCGCGGGGGCTGTTTGCGGCAGCCGCGAGGGGCGCTGAAGCGACGTGCCCGCAGGCGTCTGAGCCTTCTCCTTGAGCGCCTCGCGGAAGACTTCCGTGACGTTTTCGGCGAAGATGAACTGAATCTCGCCGAGCAGTTCCTTCGGTATCTCGTCCATGTCGCGCCGGTTCTGCGCGGGCAGGATAATCTTCGTCACGCGCGCACGCCGCGCAGCCAAAACCTTCTCCTTGACGCCGCCGACGGGCAGGACGTTGCCGCGCAGGGTGATTTCACCCGTCATCGCCACGTCTTTGCGGACGGGGCGTTGTGCTAAGGCTGAGACCATCGCCGTCGCCAGCGTGATTCCGGCCGAAGGGCCGTCCTTCGGAATCGCCCCTTCGGGGATGTGTATGTGGAGGTCGTATGTGTTGAAATCATCTTCGGGGATGCCGAGGTCGCGCGCGCGCGACTTGGCGTAGGAGTAGGCGGCCTGCGCCGACTCCTTCATCACGTCGCCGAGTTGACCCGTCAGCACGAGCGTTCCCTTCCCCTTCATCCTGAGCGCCTCGATGAAGAGTACGTCGCCGCCGACGGCCGTCCAGGCGAGACCTGTGGCGACGCCTATCTGGTCTTTCTTGAGAATCTCCTCAGGCAGAATCTTCGGCGCACCGAGAAACTCGTGGACGTTCTTCGGCGTCACGCGCAGGGTCTCGCCCCGGCCTTCGGCGATACGGCGCGCGACCTTCCGGCAGATGGTGCCGATTTCGCGTTCCAACTGGCGCAATCCCGCCTCCTGCGTGTACTGCTGGATGATGACGGCCAGCGCGCGTTTCGAGAGGTGGAGGTTCTTCGGCGCGATGCCGTTCTCCTCAATCTGCTTCGGGACGAGATGGCGACGTGCAATCTCGACCTTCTCCTCTTCTGTGTAACCGGCCAGACGAATGACCTCCATGCGGTCGCGTAGCGCCGGCTGAATGGTTTCGAGGACGTTGGCCGTCGTCATGAACATCACGTTCGAGAGGTCGAAGGTGACGCCGAGGTAGTTGTCGCGGAAACTGTTGTTCTGCTCCGGGTCTAAAACTTCGAGGAGCGCCGACGAGGGGTCGCCGCGAAAGTCCGCGCCGACCTTGTCAATCTCGTCGAGCATGATGAGCGGGTTGTTCGTCCCCGCCTGCTGCAAAGCCTGGATGATGCGCCCCGGCATCGCGCCGACGTATGTCCGGCGATGGCCGCGAATCTCCGCCTCGTCGTGGAGACCGCCCAGAGAAAGACGCACGAAGCGTCGGTCGAGGGCGCGCGCGATGGAGCGGCCGAGAGAGGTCTTGCCGACTCCGGGCGGGCCGACCAGACACAGTATCGAGCCTTTCGGCTTCTCCTTCAGTTTGCGCACGGCCAGCGCCTCGACAATGCGCTCCTTGACCTTCTCCAACCCGTAATGGTCTTCATCGAGAATCTGCTGCGCTTTGACGAGGTCGAGATTGTCGGCCGAAGCCTTCGACCAGGGGAGGTCGGTCATAATCTCCATCCAGTTGCGCAGAGTGGCCGTCTCGGCCGCGTCCGGGTGCATGCGTTCGAGTTTCTTCAACTGCCGCAGCGCCTCCTCCTCGGCGTGCTTCGGCATCCCGGCCGCTTCAATCTTCTCGCGGAACATGGCGACCTCTTCGGCCAACTCGTTCCCCTCGCCCAACTCGGCCTGAATGGCTTTCAACTGTTGACGCAGGAAGAACTCGCGCTGCGAGCGGTCGATGTCGGCGCGCGCCTGTGTGTTGATTTCCTGCTGGACTGTCAGGACTTCAATCTCTTTGTTGAGCAGTTCGTTGACGCGGCGCAGTCGTGCCGTCGGGTCTGCGATGTCGAGCACAGACTGTGCGTCTTCAACCTTGAGTTCGAGGTTCGACGCGGCGAGGTCTGCGAGACGACCAGGCTCGTCGAGGTTTGCGACTATCGCCATCACTTCGGGCGAGATGTTCTTGCCGAGGTTGGCAGCCTTCTCCATCGACGCGCGGACGTTGCGGACAAGCGCCTCGACTTCGAGCGAACGTTCGATGATTGGCGGCTCAACCATCACGCTCAGACGCGCCTTCAGGTAGTCGCCGTCCTCGATAGCCTCGACGTGCGCGCGCGCCAGTCCCTGCACGAGGATACGGATGCGCCCGTCCGGCAACTTGAGCATTCGCATGATGACGGCCACCGTCCCGACCGCGTAGAGGTCTTCGCCCGCAGGCTCCTCTTTGTCGAGGTCTTTCTGCGAAACGAGCAGGATGGTGCGGTTCTCTCCGAGCGCCTCGTCAACGGCGCGAATAGACTTTTCGCGCGAGACAAAGAGCGGCACAATCATGTAGGGGTAGATAACGATGTCCCTGAGCGGAAGGACGGGCAGCGTGTCCGGTATCTGCAAATGCTCGCTGCCGCCGTCGGTGACGGCCGCGTCCAACCCCTCCGTGATGTTTGTGATGGCAGGCATACTGATATTACTCAACAGACGATTGAAAAAGTTTCAAAATTAAACGCGCCTCAATGAACGATGCGCGTCCGGCGGCCGTCGCTTCGACCGCGATTAAAGATAGATGCGCGCGGCCTCCCGGCGGTGCGCCTGCCCGTTCAAGCCGACAAACAAGTAAAGAGACGCGCGAGACGCCGCTACTTGCGGGCCGTGCCCGCGCCCTGACGCGCGCGCACGAGCGTCTTTAACTCGTGCATGAACTCCGACACGTCCTCGAATTCCAGATAGACCGAAGCGAAACGGACGTAAGCCACCTTATCGAGTTCCTTGAGCCGACGCATAATCATCTCGCCAATCTTCGTCGTCGGCCGCTCGCGCTCCGGCGACTCCTGCACGTACTTCTCGACCGAATTGACGATGGCGTCGAGTTTGGCCGACGGCACGGGTCGTTTCTCGCAGGCGCGCAGCAGCCCGGCCATCACCTTCGTCCGGTCGAAAGGCTCGCGGCGGCCGTCCTTCTTAATCACCATGTAGGGGATTTCGTCGATGCGCTCGTAGGACGTGAACCGCCGCTCGCACTTCAGGCACTCGCGCCGACGGCGGATGGCGTCGCCCTCGCGCGCCTCGCGCGAGTCCACCACTTTGTCCTCAAGGTAGCCGCAGAAAGGACATCTCATAGTCTCGAACTCCAACGCAGACGAAGATAGAAGAGCTTCTCACTCCTGCTGGACTCTCACCAGCTCCTCGCCCCTGTAAGAGGCGCAAACTTCGATTCCTTAACTCGTCAGGTGCGCCACCGGCCGCGCCTCGCTCGCCGACGCTTCCGACCCGGCGTCGGCCGGAGCGCGCAGGCGCGCCAGTGAAACGTCGCTACGCAGGAAGTAGTAGAGGCCGATGAAGAGCGCCGGGCCGAAGACGACCAGATGCAGGACAATTGAGACGGCCAGCGCGTCGTGCCGCGCCGTGCCGAGGAACTCAAGCCCTTTGGCCGTCGCCACGTGATAGGTTCCGGCCGCGCCGCCCGGCGTCGGCACGAGCGAGCCGACGAGCGACCAGCCCATCACGAAAATCGTCTCACTCGCGCCGTACGGCAGCCTGAAGGCACGCAGCACGAGCAGGTTTGCCAGCGTCACGGCCGCCCACAGCACGGCCGTCCACCCGACCGTCACCAACAATTCGCGCGCATCGACGAGCACGCCGAGCGCCCCGGCCAACTGTTCCAGCAGGTGCGTCAAGAGTTTCCCCGCGCGCCTGACCAGAGAGGGCGCTCGCTCGAACGCGCGTCCGAGCCAACCCGTCACGCGTCCGGCATAGAGCCTAAAGAGCACCAGTGCGGCAATGCCGAGGACGGAGGCTCCCAGCATCAACACGCCCGCCTCGCGCACGCGACTGTAGAGCACGGCATCGCCGCCCGCAGGCATGCGCAGGATGAGCAGGTTTGCGGCGAACATCAGGACGACGGCCACCATGTCGTAGAGGCGTTCGACGGCGATGGTGACGAAGGCGGCGGCCGGACGCACACGCCGCTCGCGCAGCGGCAGAAAGGCCGGGCGCGCCACCTCTCCGGCGCGGCCGAGCAGGAAAATCGCGCCGTAGCCGATGACCGTCGCCGCGAACAACTCGCGCAGACTGGCTCCGCGTGCCAGCGGCGCCAGCAACGCCCGCCAACGATAAGCGCGCAGCATGTAGGTTACGCAAATGATGGCGACGGCGACGCCTATCAGACGCCAGTCCGAGCTCTTCAGCGCCGTCCAGACCTTTGCCCATTCGAGGTCGCGTCCGAACCACACGACGACGAGCGCGGCGAACAGTGTGAGGGCGATGAATTTTAAATATTTGCGCAAGCGATAAAAATCCGGACGCGAAACCACGTGGGCGGGGCGTCTCCCTCGACGGGTCGGCCGCGATTTCGGCTGCCGTCCCTTCCCGCCGAAGACTCTAAATTTGACTTATCCGCTTTGTGACCACAAGATATAGTGTAGCAAAGTCAACTTATAATTGTTAGCGGTCACGGACGCAGCGCGCGGTAATCGGCGCGTAAACGCCAAATTATTTACAGAGGGAACTTTAGCGCCCCAGGCATCGTAATCGGCGTTGGACAAGGGGGTTTCGACCTTGCCGCCCGTAGAATAACGCGTGGCGGAGAAACGGGAAGGGCGCTTGCGGTGGGAGCAGCGAAAGCGGTGAGTGTCGGCGAAGGCTCGGAGCTTGTCAGAAGGTGTCGCGCCGGAGACGGCGCGGCGTGGGAGGAGATTGTCTCAACCTTCTCGCGCCGCATCTACAATCTGGCCTATCGCTTCACCTCGCGCGCCGACGCGGCGGAGGATTTGACGCAGGAGGTTTTCGTCCGCGTCTACCGCTCGCTCGAACAGTACGACCCGAAACAGGGCGACTTGCAGAACTGGCTGATGCGCCTCGCCCGTAATTTGATTATTGACGACTACCGACGCCGCCAGCGTGCCCCGCAGGATTCGCACGCCGAAGACCTCGAAGGGCATACCTACCATTTGCGTGCCGCCGGTGGGTCGCCGCAGAGGGAGTTGGAGCGGCGCGAGCTGGGCGCGCAGGTGCAGGCAGGCATCGACAAACTGCCGCCCGACCTGCGGACATGCGTCATCCTGCGCGACATCGAGGAGTTGAGTTATCAGGAGATAGTTGACCTCCTGAAGATTCCCGAAGGAACGGTCAAGTCGCGCATCAATCGCGGGCGTATCGAGTTGGCGAAGATACTGCGCCGCATGAGAGTCGTTGCCATGAGCGACGTCTGAGATTGTAAGGAGTCGAAGGGTGAAGCGAGAATAGTTATGCT
Source organism: Pyrinomonadaceae bacterium (assembly GCA_035942915.1). GTDB lineage: Bacteria > Acidobacteriota > Blastocatellia > Pyrinomonadales > Pyrinomonadaceae > DASZCR01. The sequence goes on from DASZCR010000161.1 coordinate 9,681, forward strand.
GTGTTCAGAGTTTGAAGACCGGCTGACGGATTATCTCGACGGGGCACTGGCGAGCGAGGCGCAACGCGCTTTCGCCGAGCATGCCCTGCGTTGCCCCGTCTGCCACGAGCTTTTGAGCGAGGTGAAAAACACCATCGTCGAGTGCCGCGCCGACGTGCCCCCCGCACCCTCGGTCGGCCTCGAAGCGCGCATCATGCTCAAGACCGCGCCGGAGACGGCGATGAGTTGCGAAGAGTTCGAGGAGCACCTGACGGACTACCTCGACGGATTTCTTCCGGCCACGCTCTTCCACCGTTGGGAGCGCCACGCAGCGCTCTGCGAGCGTTGCACCGAACTGCCCGGTCAGGTCGTCCGCTCCATCGGCGCTTGCTACTCCTACATCAGCGAAGAACGTCCCGTTCCCGCAGGACTCCACGCACGGATTTTGCAAGCCACACTCGGTACGACTGAGGCTGAGCGCGTCCGTGCTCCCTTTGCCGCGCGCCTCGCCGAGTGGATGCGGGGCTGGCTCGACGCGGTCGTCGCCCCGCAGTTCGCTACCGTCGCGACGATGGTCTTAATCGCCGTCCTCGTCGGCACGAGCACGCTCTCCGACGACGGCTCCATCGGCGGCATGTATCGCGCCTCGCTCCGACTCGCCGCCCAAACCTATCAGCACGGCGCTTCGACGGCGACGAAGGCCGCGCAGTCCGACGACCTCAAGCGCGTCGCCGAGAGCCTTGAGAATCTCGTCGGGCAGCCGACGCCGCAGGCCGCGACGACTGCCGTCGGCACAGACCAGAAGCCCGCCGAGTCGAACGAGCAGACGAAACCGGCAGAAGGCGGACAGCCGCCGCAAGAGGGCGAACAGAAAGACCGTTAACAGCAGCGTGGCCGCGTTTTCGCAACCGATTTTCGGCCGTGAACTGACAAGGTCAGAGGGGTTTTAGAATTAAGTTGATGAATTGTGCATATCACATGATGAATCGCGCCGTCGTGCAGTGCAGCCGCTGCGCGCGCGCTCTGTGCCCGGCCTGCGACCATCGCATACGCGGCTTCCCTTACTGTCAGGATTGCATCGTCGCCGGAGTCGAATTACTGCAACAGCAACAGCACGCGCGGCCGGGCGCGACGCCCGTCCTGCGGCGCAAGACTTCGCCCTTCGTCGCCGTCCTTTTGTCCTTCATCGTGCCGGGACTCGGCGCGGCCTACAACGGCCAAACCTCGAAGGCGCTTGTTCACTTCACGATTTTCGCCAGCCTCTTCCAGATGGCAACCGTCACCGATGGAACGGCCTTCTTCGTTCTCGGCGTCGTCGGCGCGTGGCTCTTCGCGGCCGTCGATGCGGCGCGCACAGCGCAACTGATTCGCTCCGGCCTCGCGCCCGACGCCGAATCCGATGCCATCGCACGCCGTCTCTACGGAAACCCTCTGGCGTGGGCGATTCTGCTCATCACGCTCGGCACAGTCTTCCTGCTGCACACGCTCTTTAACGTCCGTCTCCCCGTCCGACAGTTTCTCCCCGTCGTGCTCGTGCTCCTCGGCGCTTACATGCTGTTCGACTACCTGCGCACGCGCCGCCGCCGCGACCTCGGCAGTTTCGACTTCGTGCGCCAGCCGCCCTCTGTTGTCGGTTCGACAGGCGCGCTTCCCGGCGACGCCGCTGTGACCCGCTTCGGCACGGGCGAGTTGATGACGCATGTCTCCGAGCGCGCGCAGCATGTCTGGCCGGTTGAGCCACGAACGTAAGCGGTTTTTGAAAGCCTCGCAGTTTGTTATGATGGTTGGGGACGAGGCCGCGCGCTTCGACGAACAAGAGAAGTACAAGGAGATTCATAAATCATGTCAGCATTCATCGCAGCGGCCGGACGTTTCGGCGGAATCGCGGCCATCATCCTGCTCGTCATCGCGCTCCTCAAACAACTAATCGCGTTCGTCGGCTTCCTGATGATTGCCCTGAAAGTCATCATCGTGCTGGTCTTCATCGCCCTGCTGCTCGTCGTCGTGACGATGATGATGCGCGGGCGCAGGGAGCGCCGACGCGAAGCCGAAGAGCTCTAAACCGACCGGAGCCGGCAATCCAACCTACATCGCAGAGCCGAACGGGGGCTTGCCCGACGCGCGACCTAGAGAGCGCCCGTCGAGCGCGCCCTTCGTCGTCTCCGCGCCACCTCCCATATCGCCTCGCGGAGACTACTGACACGTCTGCTGCGCGTTTGCAATCTCCGACCCCGTGTGTTAGGGTTTTGCCCCTTGAGTGCGGCTTGAGTGACTTTTTCCCGTCTGCGGTACTACGCTCATAGTGACGGGCCTCGTGTCCGGGCGCACCTTTCTGGCAGGTTCACACATTAAGTAAGAACCGACAACTCGAACTTTTTGCACTCGTCAAGCCCTCTTTCGGCAGACAGTGCCTTTCGCGTTCATCCGTGCGAGGAATGCCCCCATCAGGCCGACACGGACGGAGCGCCCAAGGAGCACACTCCGATGAAAAAAGACGAGCGTCTTTACGCTTTTATCGTCGCTCATACCTCGCGCTCGCGTTCCCGCATCCGCCGCTTCTCGATTCATCGACGCTGGCTCAAACTCTCAGGTTTCTGCGCCCTCATCCTCTGCGGCGCGGCCGTCTATGGCTTCTACGGCCTCGCACAGCAGGTTGCGCATCTGCGCGTGGAGCGCGAAAACAACCGTCTGCGCGAGGAGAATCAGCGGCAACGCCAGCAACTCGAACAGCTTGAAAACCGCGTCGACCGCATCGAAGACGCTTCCCGTCGGCTCTCGGAAATCTCCGGCGAGGGGCGCGACGAAGCGTCCACCGGCACGGATGCGCACGGCGCAGGCGGCCCCTTCGTCGAGTTGGACGAGGCGGCCGTCGCGGCACTCGCACGGCGCGCGGCGCACCTCGAAGAGAAGATGCGCCAGTTTGCCGACGCCCTGCGCGAGCGCGCGCACATGCCTTCCATCTGGCCGGTTGAAGGCGAGTTGACAGACAACTTCGGCGCGCGCCGCAACCCCTTCGGCGGCGGCTCCTCGGAATTTCACTCCGGTCTGGACATTGCGACCGCATGGGGCACGCCCGTCGTCGCAACCGGCAACGGACGCGTCACATTCGCCGGGTCGCAGAGCGGTTACGGCAACGTCGTCTACCTCGACCATGGCAACGGACTGACGACCCGCTACGGCCATCTCTCGAAGATTGAAGTCTCTGAAGGTCAAGAACTTAAGAGGGGCGAGGCGGTGGGGCGCGTGGGCTCGACGGGACGCTCGACGGGGCCGCACCTCCACTACGAAGTGAGAATCAACGAGACGGCCGTGAGCCCGCGCCGATACCTGCCCGAAATCGAATAAGTTCAACGGACGGCGCATTTTGTGCTTGACAGCCCCGCAAGGCTTAGCTTAGTATGCGCCGCGTTTAGACGGGCGGGAGCAGCTTTTAAACTCGTCCACACGTTAGGTTTAGCTAGTTCTACAGTAATGAGTTGTAAGTTGTCCCCGTCCTAGTCCGTGTCTGGTGAGCAAGCCGCCGCAAGGCGAACGTCACCAAGCACGGGCTTTTTTGTTTGTCCGCCGACAGGGGCGCACGACTTCGGTCGCGCGCACCGGCTCTATCAAGCAACACTTCCGGGCGTTCACAGAAGATCACTCAAGATGGTCTCCCCGCGCCCTTTTCACCGAATCGTTAGGAGGATTCGTCTGCTATGCCTAGAATTACCGGTAAGGTCAAGTGGTTCAACAACGCGAAGGGCTACGGCTTCATCGAGCAGCCCGGCTCTTCGGACATCTTCGTTCACTACAGCGCCATTCAGGGCGACGGCTTCAAGACTTTGGAAGAAGGCCAGACGGTCGAATTTGAAGTTACGCAGGGGCCTAAGGGTCCGCAGGCCGAAAAAGTGACCAAGGTGTAAATCTCCCCAAGCAAAGCTTTCGTTAGAAGGCCACTGACCGCTCGCCGGACTTGCCAAAGAGCCGGTAAGCGCACTTCAAGAAGCAAGGCACTCGAAGAAAGCGTAGACAAGAGCAGTAAAAACTCCGGGCGCGATTCGTTTCTGACGAACCGCGCCCGGAGTTTTTTATCGCTCTCGGAACTCTACTCTTTTTTACTTGTCGGCTTTGGCCTTGAAGCTCACGCGGCCGTCCTGCACGTCAACGCTGAAGTGTACGCGTTCACAGTTGAGCCGTTCTTTGAGGGCATCCGTCTTGGAGGCAATCATGCGATGAAAGCGCGGGAAGGAGAGGTCGTCTGTGGGCTCGCCGCAGCGCCGTTTGGCTTCGACGAGCGTCTCGAACAACTGCTTGACGGTCTTCACGTCGTTATGCACGTCGGCGCAGACGAAGGCGCGCGGCTCATGTACGGACTCGGCCGAATTGGCCTCGACCTGTGCGGCCAAGCGCGCGGCCGAAGCGGCGTCGCGGCCTTCCTCGCGCCCCTGCATGGTGCGCCGCCAGAGTTGCAGGAAGGAGGTGTAGCGCGCCGTCAGAGCGTTGTAGCGATAACGCTGCGCGAAGTTGAGCGTGCGGTCGTCTGCGAGCCGCTTGATGAGAGTTTCGACGCGCCCCTTCGTGTCGTAGGGCGGACGCTTGGCCGCGCCGTTGAAGTAGATGTCAAATTCCACCTTGAGACGGCGGATGTCCTCTTCGAGCCGGCCTAGTTGCTCATCAATCGTCGGCTGCTCGTCGCGTATGACGAGTCGCTTCTGGTTCTGCTGCTCCCGCTGATTGACGCGGCGAGCGAACTTGTTCTCTCGGATGGGCACGGATTTTCTCGTCTCTCTCAGGTGGGCTGTCGGCGCGCGGGTTCGCGTGCGCCGCTTCTGTATCGAGAATAGGCGTTCGGAGTCGCAGGTGTCAATCATCCATTTCGGAGACTGCGAGACGGGCGCTCGCGTGCGCGGTAGCCAGCGCGTGCGCACGCGGCGTAGAATGTTCGGCCATGTCGGAGATGTCAGACCAGACTGCGCCTCAAATTTTACGTGCTCTACCTTCGGTCGATGCGCTGCTGCACACGCCGGAGGCGCACGCTTTGCGCGAGCGCGCAGGGGCGTCGCGGCTGACGGCTCTGGCGCGTGCCGTTGCCGACGAGTTGCGCGCGGAGTTGCTGGCGCGTGCTTCTCAAGAGAACGGCTCAGCCCACGTCCTGACGCGCGAGGAGTTGCTGGCAGAGGGCGCGCGCAGACTTGTTCGCGCGTTCGAGCGACAGAGTGAGAATGGTTTGCGCCGCGTCGTCAACGCGACGGGCGTCGTCCTTCACACCAATCTAGGACGCGCGCCGCTCTCGGAAGCGGCTCGCCGCGCGGTCGCCGCAGAGGCCGCGCGCTACTGTACGCTCGAATACGACGCGCAGACGGGCGCGCGCGGGCGGCGCGGAGCACGCGTCGAAGACTTGTTGAAAGAGTTGACAGGCGCGGAAGATGCGCTCGTCGTCAACAACTGCGCGGCCGCTGCGCTGCTCGTTCTCAATGCGCTGGCGCGCGACGGCGAGACCATCGTCTCGCGCGGCGAATTGGTCGAAATCGGCGGCGACTTCCGCGTGCCCGACGTGATGGCACAGTCGGGGACGCGCATGGTCGAAGTCGGCACGACCAACCGCACGCGTCTCTCCGACTACAGTCGTGCGCTGACTTCAGAGACGCGTCTTCTCATGCGCGTCCATCCCTCGAACTACCGCATCGTCGGTTTCACCTCTTCGCCCACGCTCTCCGAACTGGCCGCGCTCGCACACGACGCGGGCGTCTTGCTCTACGAAGACGCAGGCTCCGGCGCACTCTTCGACCTCGCGCCTTACGGCCTGACGGGCGAGCCCGTCATTGGCGAGTCGATTGCCGCAGGTGCGGACATCGTCACCTTCAGCGGCGACAAACTGCTCGGCGCCGCGCAGGCCGGTCTCGTCGTCGGTCGCCGCGAGTTGGTCGAACGCCTGCGCAAAGCGCCGCTCTATCGTGCGCTCCGTGCAGATAAGATGGCGCTTGCTGCGCTCGAAGCGACACTCGAAGCGCATCGCAGGGGTTCTTCTCTCGAAGACGTGCCCGCACTGCGTATGCTTGCGGCGACGCCCGGCGAGATACGCGCGCGCGCACGCGCCTTCACGCGTCGCCTGCGCACGCGTCTCGGACAGACGCCGCTCCGCTGCGAGATAATCGAAGGCGTCTCGGCCATCGGCGGCGGCTCCGCGCCGACCACGCACCCGCCGACCTCGCTCGTCGCCATCGAACACGAAACGCTCTCAGCCGCCACGCTCGAAGCCTTACTCAGGCGCTCGCGCACCGTCGTCGTCGCACGCATCGTCGAAGAGCGCGTCGTGCTCGACCTGCGCACGGTCGCGCCCGACGAGGAGGATGACCTGCTCGACGCCCTGAACGCCGCCATCGAACGCACCGCAGAATGACGCGAAAGCTCCTCCCGGAACGTCTCCGCCGCCTCTGCCCCGCAAATTCACGCCCAAAAGGCTGAAAAACACCCTTGTTTTAACAATGCTTTTCATTGTATGATGGGTTCAACGACGGCTTTCCGGGTCGTCGTCGTCGCCTGCGGTTGTCACCTACCTTCAGTTCTGACGAAGCCCCAAACGCCTTGAAACATCTAATCACACCTTCGATAAAGTCTCGTTTTGTCTCGCTGGCACTCTCTTTCGCGCCGTCGGCCGTCGTCTTCGGGCTGTGGTCGTGGGGGGCGCTGGCGTCTTTAGGGTCGGTCTTCGTCGTCGGCAGAGGAGAGGCGAGCACGCAGCCGCAATGGTGGGTGGCGGCGCTGCTCATCGCGGCGGCCGGGATGGGAGCGGGGTTCGCGGTGGAGCGTGCGGGCGGACGGCGCGGGCTGCTCTTTGTCGGGGCGGCGCTCGCGGTGCTGTGCGCGGCGAGTTTCGCCGTCTCCGCGCTCTTGCGTATCGACATCCTGTTTGCGCCGATGTTACTGGCGGCGCTGGCTTCGGCTCTCGTTGTACAGGTGCGGCGGCTGTGGATAGTCGATACGGAGTTGACGAGGAACTTGCAGCGCGTCGCGCGTCGTGCGTCGGCGACGGAGGCGTGCGCGGCCAACGTCCGTCTGTCGGGCGGGTTGAAGTTGCTCGACACGGTGCTGCCGCTCAAGGAGGCCGTCGTCTTCTCTCTCGACTCGGCGGGTGTGCCTGCTCCGGCCGCGCGTCTGCGCTCGGACGCGCAAGGCTCTGCGGCGGCGGAAACGAACCGTAATTCGGCGTGGCGCGAGGGCGTCAAGTTGTGCGAGCGCGCCGTACGCACGGGTGAGATTGTCATTCAGCCCGACCTGACCGCTTCGCAGGCTGAGGGCGGCTGCCCTTCAATTGTCGTCGTGCCGCTCAGGCATGCCGGTCGCGCCGTCGGCGCGCTGCTCGTGCGTCTGCGCGAAGAGTTTGACGAGACGGATAGACCGCTGCTCAAGAACGTCAGCGCGCAGTTGGCGCGCGACCTCCAACGCGACGAGGCGCGCGCGCAGGCTGCGCCCGCCGATTCGGCCACGCTCTACTCGGCGCGCGCCGCCGAGCATCGCCTTGAATCTTTCCACATGATTGCCGGGCTTCTCATCGAGCAGGGCTTCGCCGCGCACGCGCTCTCGGAGGCTTCGGACGGCCACGCCGTCGCTTACCTCGATGGAACTATCGCCTACGTCAACCAGCCGATGCTTGCGGCCGCGCGCCTGACGGAGAAGGACGGAGCGCGCCTCGACCTCTTCGGTCTGCTCGACCGCTTCCGCGCGGGCGTCTTCGACGAGCCTTCGATTGCCGTCCGCCGCGTGCTGCAAACGGGCGACGCCTACGAGCGCGAGTTGCCGTTCCCCGACCGCAATCAGACTTTGGAGTTGCGCATCGCGCTTATCACGGAGTCGCGCCGCGAGCACAACGGTCAGGGCGCGCTCGTCGTCGAGCCGCTGTGTCTGGCCGTCACCGTCCGCGATGTCACGCGCATCAAGGAATACGAGAAGCTCAAGAGCGACATGATTTCGCTGATGTCGCACGAGTTGCGCACGCCGATTACTTCGATTAACGGCTTCGCCGAGTTGCTTGCGATGGACGACACGCTGCCGGAATCGACGCGCGAGTTTCTAACGATTATCAGCAGCGAGTCGCAACGCCTGACGCGGATGATTAACACCTTCCTAGCTGTCACACAGCTTGAACAGAAGGACAGGCAGGAGGTCTTGAAGATTCCGCTCATGCTCGACGACGTGGTGCGCGAGACCATCAACTCGATGCAGCCGGTCGCCAAGCGCAAGCGCATTCGTCTGGTCGAGCGCGAGGGCGGAAAGCTGCCGCCGGTGGCGGCCGACCGCAGCCTCATCACGCAGGTCGTCACCAACCTCGTCGAGAACGCCATCAAGTACAGCCCTGAACGCACGGCCGTCACGCTCTCGACGGCGCTTGAAGCCGACGCCGTGCGTGTGACGGTCGAAGACAGAGGCTACGGCATCCCGCCGGAGGCGGTTGACCGCGTCTGGGAGAAGTTCTATCGGGTCGCCAGAGATGGACACGATAAGGAAGAAGAATCGACTGGACTCGGCCTCTCATTCGTCCGCGAGGTGGTCGAGCAGCACGGCGGCGAAGTCGCACTCGAATCCGAAGTCGGCCGAGGCTCGAAGTTCAGCTTCACGCTGCCGAGACTGTAAAGAAGTGATGGGTGATAGGTGATAGGTGATAAGAAGGAGGCTTTCTCTTATCACCTATCACCTATCACCCATCACTATTTTCCCGTGACTTTATTTATGGTGCCACGACAGGAGGGGGCTTTGCAGTGGCAGCGTTTGGAATCTGAGTGGTAGGTGGAGACGTAGTCGAGGGTAATCTCCTCGCCGGGGCGGATGTCGCGCAGGGCGATGAAGAGGATATGGCCGTAGAGGATTTTCATGTAGCTGTTGGGTTCGCACGAGTGGTTGATGTAGTGCGTCCCGTTGCCGCCACGACTGCCGTCGAGACTCCAGTATTGATTGATGGCGCAGATTCTCAGCTTGCGTCGCGTGCGTAGGCGGCGCGCGACTTCACGACGCGAGATGCGCTCGCCCGTGTACTCGGCGATTTTGCGTCCCTTGGGGAAGAAGGCTGTGGCGAAGCAGCCGCGCCCGTTGATGGGCGAGGCGCCGATGCGAAGGCCGGGGGCGAGTTTCATCTTTTCGATGGTCGTGTGCAGCGTCGGCAGTAGCAGGTCGAAAAGCTTGACAGCCGCCGCGCGTCTCAATTGATTAAGACG
>DASZCR010000162.1:0-8156 GCA_035942915.1 Pyrinomonadaceae bacterium
GTAGCTGCTCGTGCCGACGACTTCGCGCGCAAACTTCAGAAGCGCGTAGTTCGACTCGTTCGTCAGACGCGGGCTGCCGACGATGCCGATTGCATCCGCGCCGTGCGCTCCCTTGATTTCCTGTAGCCTCGCAGCGGCGAAGCGGATGGCTTCGTCCCACGTCGCCGGAATCAAGCGCCCGCCCTTCTTGTAGCGGACGAGCGGGGTGCGCAGGCGTTCCTCGTGGTTGACGAACGGGTGCGCGAAACGTCCCTTGATGCAGAGGAATTCGCCGTTGTGACCATTGACGTAGCGGTCGCGCGCGACCGAGCGCATCACTTCGCCGCCGCGCGAGCCGAGCGAGAGTTGACAGCCATCGGAGCAGAAGGTGCAGGTCGTCGTCGTGCGCGACAACTCCCAGGGGCGCGTCTGGTGACGATAGGTCGCGTCGAGCAGAGTTCCGGTCGGGCAGACCTCGATGCAGTTGCCGCACTGCGAGCAGTTGAGCCAGCCGCCGTAAGTGCCGATGACTGTGTGCGCGCCGCGCCCGCCGGCCTCGATGGCGTCCTCGCCCATCCACTCGTCGCAGACGCGCGTGCAACGCTTGCAGAGGATGCAGCGTTGCGGGTCGTTGGCGACGATAGGCGAGAGGAACTTCTCCGGGTAGTAATTCTTGCGCTCCGTGAAGCGCTCTTCGAGTTGCCCCCAATCGAAGACCATCTCCTGCAACTCGCACTCGCCCCCCCGGTCGCAGACGGGACAATCGAGCGGGTGATTGGCGAGCAGGAATTCGACCATCCCGCGCTGCGCCTTCTCAATCTCCTCGCTCTCGGTCGTGACGACCATGCCGTCCGTGCAGGTGATGGTGCAGGAGGTCTGAAGCTTCGGCATCTTCTCGATGCGCACGAGACACATGCGACACGAAGCCTGAAGCGCGAGGTCTGCGTAATAGCAGAACGAAGGAATCGCAAAACCCTTCTCGCGGCACACGTCAATCAGCCGCGCGCCCTTCTCGACCTGAAACTCCTGCCCGTTAATCGTGACTTTAACTAACTCGTTTGCCATGATTTCCTTTAGATAAACACTTCACGCGGTTGGCAGTCGCTCGGTGCGCCCGCCGTCGCCGTTCGCGCCGCGCAAGAGGTGGCGACGAAAATCTTCGGGGAACTTTTTGACGGCCGATTGAATCGGCCACGCGGCGGCGTCGCCGAGCGGGCAGAAGGACTTGCCCTCGATGTTGTCGCAGAGGTCGAGGAGCAGTTGCGCGTCTTCGGGGCGACCCTCGCCGGAGGCAATCCGCTTGAAGACCTTGACGAGCCAGTCCGTGCCTTCGCGGCAGGGCGTACACCACCCGCACGATTCGTGCTTGTAGAACTCGATGAGGTTCTTCGTCGACTCGAACACGTCAACCGTCTCGTCCATCACGATGAAGCCGCCGGAGCCGACCATCGAGCCTGCGGCGACGAGTCCTTCGTAATCCATCCGCACATCTTTGCCGATGATGTCCGAGGCGGGCATGATGTAGACGCTCGAACCGCCGGGGATGACGGCCTTCAGTTTCCGGCCGCCGAGGATGCCCTGACAGTCCTCCATGATGAAACGCTCCATGTCGTCGTAGCCCATCGGCAGTTCGTAGACGCCGGGGCGATTGACGTGACCGGAGACAGACCAGACCTTCGTTCCGCCGCTCTTCTCCGTGCCGAGTTTCTGCCACGCCTCGCCGCCCATCTTGATGATGTCGGGCACGGCCGTCAGCGTCTCGACGTTGTTGACGACCGTCGGGCAGCCGTAGAGACCGGCGACGGCCGGGAAGGGCGGCTTCATGCGCGGGTGTCCGCGCAAGCCTTCGAGCGAATTCAGGAGCGCCGTCTCCTCGCCGCAGATGTATGCGCCTGCGCCCGTGTGCGTGTAGATTTCGCAGGCGAAGTCTGTGCCGAGAATCTTCTCGCCGAGCAGTCCGGCGGCGCGCGCTTCTTCGAGCGCCGCGTCCATAATCTCTATCAGGTAGCGATATTCGCCGCGCGTGTAGATATAGTTGGTGCGCGCGCCGAGCGCGTAGGCGGCAATCAACATGCCCTCGATGAGCATGTGCGGGTCGCGCTCCATCAGATAGCGGTCTTTGAAGGTGCCCGGCTCGGACTCGTCCGCGTTGCAGACGACGTACTTCGGCTTCGGCGAATCCTTCGGCACGAAACTCCACTTCATGCCCGTCGGGAAGCCCGCGCCGCCGCGACCGCGCAGCGCAGACTTCTTGACCTCTGCAATCACGTCGTCGGGCGACATGCGTTCGAGCACGAGACGCAGCGCCTCGTAGCCGCCGTTTTTGCGGTAAACGTCGAGCGTGTGCGAGCCTTCAAGCTCGACGCGTCGAAGCTGTAGAGGTTCGCAACCGATAGCACCGATGAACATAAGTGGTGAATGGCTAATGGTTAATCGTCAATAAAGAGGTGATGGGTGAGAGGTGATGGGTGATAGGAAAAACAGTTCTTCTCTTATCACTCATCACCTATCACTTATCACAGTCTTCCTCTAGCGCGACTTGAACGTGTATTCGTCGCGCTCGCAGGCGTCGAGCAGTGCATCGACCTTCTCGGCCGTCAGGTTTTCGTGAAAGTCGAAGCCGACCTGTAGCATCGGCGCTGTCCCGCACGAGCCGAGACATTCGACCTCGGAGAGCGAGAAACGCCCGTCGGCAGTCGTCTCACCCGGCTTGATGCCGAGCCGGCGTGAGCACTGCTCGGTGATTTGCGCCGCGCCCATAATCTTGCACGAGAGCGTGCGGCAGACCTGTATGTGATACTTGCCGACCGGCTCCGTGTTAATCATCGAGTAGAAGGTGGCGACCTCCCAGATGTCCGTGATACGCACGCCGAGCCGGTCTGCCAGATAGGCCACTCCCGGCGGGTCGAGATAGCCGCCGCGCTCGCGCTGGACGATGAACATCAGAGGCAGAATGGCCGAACGCTTGACGGGATACTTCGCCAGATGCCGGTCAATCTCGGCCTCCACCTCCGGCGAAAAGACGGCCATCTCCGCCGGAACTTTCGCCTCCTGCGGCAGCGGATTATTGGGCGTAAACTGCTGGCTCATAAGTTACACGATAGGTGATAGCTGATAGGAAGGAAGTGATGGGTGATAGGTGATAGGTGATAAGACGAAAACAGGATTTCTCCTATCACCTATCACCCATCACCTATCACTGCGCTCTTATCACCTATCACCTATCACTCATCACCTCTTTACCTGTCAATTTCGCCGAGCACGATGTCTATCGAGCCGATGACGGCGACCACGTCGGCAATCATCTCGCCTTGCACCATCAGCGGGAGCGCCGAGAGATTAACGAAACTGGGGCCTCGGACGTGGACGCGCGCAGGCTTCGGCCCGCCGTCGGACTTGATGTAGACGCCCAACTCGCCCTTCGAGCCTTCGATGGGGTGATAGACCTCCCCGGCCGGAACGTTGAAGCCCTCGGCGATAATCAGAAAATGGTGGATGAGCGCATCCATGTGCGTCTTCATCGCTTCGCGTTCGGGCAGCACCACTTTCGGCGCGTCGGCCTTCACCGGCCCCGGCTTCAAGCGGTCGAGCGCCTGCAAGATAATCTTCTGCGACTCCTTCATCTCGCGCATCCGCACCATGTAGCGCGACCAGACATCGCCTTCGTGCTCGACCGGCACGTCGAAATCGTAAGTTTCGTAGCCGCTGTAAGGATTCGCGCGGCGAATGTCTAAGCCGACGCCTGAGCCGCGCAAGCTAGGCCCCGTCATGCCCCAATCAATCGCGTCCTCAGCCGAAATGCGTCCGACGCCTTGCGTGCGCCGCTGAAAGATTTTGTTGCCGGAGAGCAGCGTGTGGAACTCGTCAACGGCCGAAGGGAACTCTTCTGCAAACTGACGCGCGCGCCGCTCGAAGCCTGCCGGTAAGTCCATCATCAGGCCGCCGATGCGGAAGTAGGAAGGCGTCATGCGTTCGCCCGAAGCGGCCTCGATGAGATTGAGAATCTTCTCGCGCTGGCGGAAGCAGTAGAAGAAGACGGTCATCGCGCCGATGTCGAGCGCGTGCGTTCCCAACCAGACCATGTGCGACCCGATGCGCTGCAACTCGCACATCAAGACGCGAATCGTCTGCGCACGCTCAGGGATTTCCAACCCCAACAACTTCTCGACCGCCATGCAGTAGGCGAGATTGTTGCCGAGCGGGTTGAGATAATCCATCCGGTCTGTGATGACGATGCCCTGCTGGTACTTCTTGTACTCGAAGAGCTTCTCCATCCCTGTGTGAAGGTAGCCGATGTCGGGCGTACACCTGATGACCATCTCGCCGTCCAAGACCATTTCGAGGCGCAGGACGCCGTGCGTCGAAGGGTGCTGCGGCCCGAAAGAGATGGTCATCTGCGTGTCGAGCGGCTGGTCGACAACCTCGAACTGCGGCGGCAGGTTTTGAGTTGAACTGCTCATCTCATCTCGTCTGGTGATAGGTGATAGGTGATAGGAAAAAACCTGTCTTCTCTTATCACCTATCACTTATCACTTATCACCTATCATCTATCACTTATCACTGCTAAGTCAGGCTGTACGGCTCGTAGCCGCGCAGCGGGAAGTCTTTGCGCAGGGCGTGACCGCGCCAGTCGTCGGGCAGCAGGATGCGACGTAAGTCCGGGTGGCCGTCGAAGATGACGCCGAACATGTCGAACGTTTCGCGCTCGTGCCAGTTGGCCGTGCGCCACACGCCCGTCACGGTCGGCACATGCACGTCCTCCTCGTTCAAGAGCACCTTGAGCCGCAAGCGGTGATACTTGGTGGTCGAGAAGAGATGATAATTGACCTCGAAGCGCGGCTCCTCTTCCTGCCCCCGGTCAACGCCGCAGAGGTCTGCCAGCATGTTGAACTCAAGACCGGGCGCGCTCTTCAAAAACGCGCACGCCTCGACGATGTGCTCGCGCGGCACGATGACCGTCACCTCTCCGAACGCCGTGATGAACTCCGAGACCCACGCCGCATTTTGCCCGCGCAAAGCCGCGACCGCCTGCGGAGCCTGATTCTCAGCCGCCACGCCCTCTGCCGCCGCGTCCGCTACCTGCTTCTCTCTCTCGATATCGCTGGACATAGTATGTAGTGATGGGTGATAGGTGATAGGTGATAAGAAAGAACCGATTTTCCTATCACCTATCACCTATCACCTATCACCCCCTTCTTAGGATGACCTGCGCCGTTCGTGGCGCGAGGCGATGGTGTAGGGGCGCGAGGGATTTTCTTGTGCCGCTGCTTCGTTGGTCGCGGAGATGCCGGAGGCCGGGAGCGTGCCGGGCGGGACGGCCTCGCGCGCGTCCTCCAGAGGCACGTCCTTGCGGTCGCGCAGAGACTCCTTCATCACCTTTTCCTGAAGCATCATCACCGCATGGATGAGCATCTCCGGGCGTGGGGGGCAGCGCGGGATGTAGACATCGACGGGCACGATTTTATCGACGCCCTGCACGATAGCGTAGTTGTCGAAGACGCCGCCCGAAGTGGCGCACGCGCCCATCGAGATGACCCATTTCGGCTCAGGCATCTGGTCGTAGATGCGTCGCAGGACGGGAGCCATCTTGCGCGAGACGCGGCCGGAGACAATCATCACATCGGCCTGACGTGGGCTGGCGCGAAAGACCTCCGCGCCGAAGCGCGCGAGGTCGTGGCGCGAATCCGTGACGGCCATCATCTCGATAGCACAGCAGGCGAGGCCGAAGGTCGCAGGCCAGAGGCTCGACTTGCGCGCCCAGTTGACGAGCGCATCAAGACGCGTCGTGATGACTTCCGGCAGCGCCTCGGCAATGACATTTTCCAAACCCATGATTTTTAACTCCCCACCGCCTCAGTCTCAGGCGGTACGCACGGCAGGCGCAGTAGTAGTGGCGGGCTTCGCGCCTTGCCACGCCCCCTTCTGTCGCGCCTCCTTCAAGGCCAGCGCGCGCGCTTCAGCTTCGGCCTCGCGCCGCGCCTGGTTACCCCACTCGAAGAGCCCCTTCTTGAGCACGTACACGTAGCCGACCAGCAGCAGCAAGACGAACAACATCATCTCGACGTAGGCGAGCGTTCCCAACCCGTCGGAAATCGTCAGCTTCTTGAAGACGACCGCCCAGGGCATCAGGAAAATCAACTCGATGTCGAAGAGGATGAAAATCATCGCAATCAAGTAGAACTTGACCGAGAAACGCTCGCGCGCGGAGCCGACCGGGTCTTTGCCGCATTCATACGGCATCAACTTCGTGCGCGTCTGCTTGCGCTGTCCGACGAACTGCGAGAGCAGGACGTTGCCGACGGCGAAGCCGAAGGCCACGAGGAACATGAGCAGAATCGGCAAATAAGCACTCAGCTCGAACACACTGACCTCCCCTCAGCCTACGCTGAAGCGGTCACCCTCCGGCAGAGGGCGACGAAATTAAGAGATTGAGAATGATGGCACAAGCTATCGTATTCGATGAGAGAGGGCGTGTCAAGGCGCGTCGCCGGAGGCGCAAAAGCATGTTTTATAAGGAGATTGACCGTCTCCGAAGGGCTGTGCTACTGTGAATTTGCCCCCGTCAGGGAGCCGCCTGCTCCGCTTCCGTTAGTCCGCTGCAACCCCGGCACCAGAGAGCCTTACAGAGAAAGTCTGTGATTACCGGATTCAATACCGACATCGAGCACGAAGGGGTCGTCTATCACGTCCAGACAGAGGACAAGGGGCTGGAAACACCGCTCATCCTGTCGCTCGTCTACGTCGGCGGCGCGATTCTCGCTAGTAAGCGCGCGCCCTATCGCGACCTCATCGAACAGGGCTTCGACGTCAAAGTGTTGACCGAGCGTTTGCAGCGCCAGCACAAGCTCATCTGTGCTGCCATCCGCGCCGGACGCATCGAAGACCTCAAGCGGATGAGCGAGAAGGAGACGACGACGGCGGCGACGACTACGCAGCAAACGGCACCGCCCGCTGCGCCGCAGGTCGCCACACAAAAAGCCTCCGCCTCGTCCGTCTCCGTCGTCGAAGCGACGGCTGCGCCGCCCGCCGTCGAAAGTCAGGTGCCGGAGCTTGAAATCATCCCCGGCTACGACCTCTCCTTCACGGAAGAGAGTTACGCGCCGCAGATAGTTCAGCCGCCACCCTCCTTTGAGCCGCCGCCCGTCGAAGAGCCTGCACCTGCGCCTGCGCCGACACCCGGCGAAGCGGAAGAAGAGGCGTCTAACGAACTCTATCTGACCTTGATGGACGACGAGGGCGAGTTTCGCGCTGGACAGTTTGCGACCATCAAGGTCTACGTCGGGCGCGGCCTCTATGGAAGACATTGCATCGCGGGCGCAGATGTGACGGTGAAGATTCTCGGCACGACGTTCCGCCCGATGATTATCACCACGCGCACGGACGAGAACGGATTTGCGGTAGTGCGTGCGCAGTTGCCGCGCTTTAACTCCGGGCGCGCGGCCATCGTGATTCGCGCCGTCGTCGCGGACGAGGCCGCAGAACTGCGCCGCATCATTCATCAGGCGTAAGCGCGAAAGGATTCAGAGGCTTGCAGGTCAGGGTCAATGATGAAGCGGTCGAAGTGGCGCAAGGGGCGACGCTTGCCGCGCTCGTCGAGCAACTCTCGCTTGCGCCGGAACGGCTCGCCGTCGAACTCAACCGCGAAGTGGTGCGCCGCACAGACTGGGCGCAGACCACGCTCAACGAAGGCGACCGCATCGAGATTGTCCATTTCGTCGGCGGTGGAAGCATCGCTCAAGTTTAAGAGTCTCCATCCGAAAACTCTCAGCCCTGCCTGCGCCTTAGCCGAAAGAGAGCAGGAGGGTTTTCTGTTTCCGCGCCGACGGGTGTAGATTTAGACGAGAGACGGACGAAATTTATCAGGGCGGGGAATCGTCAATGAGCGCAAGTGTGAAAGAACAGATGGAGAGTTTCGAGATTGCGGGACGCGTCTTCACGTCGCGCCTGATTGTCGGCACGGGAAAGTATCGCAGCTTCGACGAGATGAAGGCGGCGCACCGCGCGTCCGGCGCCGAGATGGTGACGGTCGCGGTCAGGCGCGTCCCGCTCGACCGCAGTTCAGAATCTTTCCTCGACCATCTCGACCCTTCACTCGTCATCCTGCCGAACACGGCCGGTTGTTACACGGCCGAAGATGCCGTCCGCACGGCGCGTCTGGCGCGCGAGGCTCTCGGCAC
>DASZCR010000163.1:0-29842 GCA_035942915.1 Pyrinomonadaceae bacterium
TTTGGCCTCTCACTACTTTTGCTTCCCCGGTCTACAGCCGAGACATCGAGAAACTTAGAGACTTATTCCGCGTCTGTCCGTTTCGACTGATTCCTGCGCCGCTTGCGAATGCTCGCCATCGTGCCTGCCAAACCCGTGCCGAGCAGCAGCATCGTCGCCGGTTCAGGCACGGCCGGAGGAGGTTCGGTGTTGCGCACCACGTCGCTCAGGTCGTTGCGGCCGATGCCCTGAAAGCGTCCGAAGATGGATTGCGCAATCTGCTGCGCCGTCAGGCCGGAGAAGTTGCCGGTCACGACAAACGTGCCGCTCTGGCCTGCGCCGATTCCTTCCGAGACCTTCCCGCCACCAAAATTTTTGCCCGTCAAAAGAGCGAAATCGAAAGTGGACGTGAAGTTTTGCGCGCCTGCCTGCGCGGCGACCGCGCCTTGCATCTCGAAATCGGAGTCGGAACTCGAAGTCAGCGTGAACGTGCCGCGATTAGTTCCCGGCAGATTGAATCCGATGCCGGTGATTGAGCCGGTGCTGGAAGTGTTTGTAATCGTGAACGTGAACTGATTTCCAGTCAGCGAAAAGTTGGAGACGGAGGCCGTGACGCCCGTTCCATTGATGGAAGTCAGCGTGATGGTCTCGGCGTGCGCCTGGCTCGTCGCGAATCCGAGAAAGACGAGCGCCCCGACGAAGAGTGCGATATTGGAGAAGCTTTTCTTCATGGTTTTCCAGAAACTCCCTTTGCTCCTGCGGTGTCGTTCTGATGTTTGTGCATCTCAATAAAATCCGTAATCGTGCGCAATTTTCAGAAAAGCCGTAACAGCTGTCTTAAACTTCGCGCGACGTGCATCCTGACCGACGGCGACGGTCAGCCTGAATGGTTATTGACAAAGATGTTGGCAGAGTCTAATCTCGAAGTGAGCCGGAAAGTTCCCCGGTCTCTCCTCTGTATCAGCCCCTTCAGACGCCCTAAGTTCTATATTTTCCTTGAAATAGAGTCAGCAGCCCGGCGAGCCAACCTCACCTCGCGAGCGCGTGCCGGGAGCACGAGGCATGACGTTTGCCAAACAAGCAGGCGCGAGACCCCTTCTTCTGACGGAGGCGGACTTGCGCGGAAAGGCTTTCGGAGAAATCTCGAATCCACAGGTCATGAGCACTCACGAACCCACTCTGATTCCGGCCGCCCCACTCCCGACCGTCGAAGCATCCGCCGCGCGCGCCACCATCCTGCTCGTCGAAGACGACCGCTCCATCCGCCGTTATCTGGAAGTCATCTTGCAGCGCGCGGGCTACTCGGTCATCGTCGCCGCAGACGGTCTGGAAGCGATGAAAGCGGCGCTCTCTTCGAGCGTCGATGCCGTCGTCACAGACGCCATCATGCCGCACCTGAACGGCTACGAGTTGTGCCGCTTCCTGCGCCGTCATCCGAAACTCGGACAGATTCCGTTGATTCTTCTGAGCGGCGTTGACCAGCCCGCGCAGCAGCAATCGCCCAACGGTTCGGAACAGGCCGACGTTTACCTGTCGAAGCCCGTGCGCCCGGAGGAGTTGACCGGCTGCATCGCGCGCCTGCTCGTCCGACAGGCGGCCTGAAAAAACTCTCCCCACTTCACTGTTCGGAGCCGTGCCCCAAGTGCCCGACGCACTCATCTCGCCGACCCTCATCCTGTTGGGCATCGTCTTCGCCTGCATCGGCTGGCGCAAGGTGCGCGTGACGCTGGCGAAGCCCGACGGAGAATTTCGAGACGACCCGCTCTTTACGCCCAAGACCAAACTCCACATCAGCCTGCTGCGCCTGACAGAGATGCTCGACAGCATCACCTTCCTCGGCATGGGAGCGGCCATCGTGATAGTCGGCATCATCGGGTTGATGACACATTAGTCGCTGGTCGCGCCAGCAACAGAGACGGAAAAAGTGATGAGGGGCAGGCTCATTTGGAGTCCGCCCCTCATCACTTTTAGTCTCGCTCGCGCGTCGGCTTCAGCGCGCCCGCCCGGCCGTCGAAGAGTTGGCCGGTGTGCCGCCGAGCATCTCTTCGAGCGGCGTGTAATCGAGTCCTTGTGCCGTTGCGACGGCCTCGTAGGTCAGTTTCCCGGCATATGTGTTGACGCCTTCTCTGAGGCCGGGGTCGCTGTTGATGGCGTCGAGGAAGCCGCGATTAGCGAGCTTTAGAACGTAGGGCAGCGTGGCATTGGTCAACGCAAAGGTCGAGGTGCGCGGGACGGCTCCCGGCATGTTGGCGACGCAGTAGTGCAGGACGCCCTCTTCGTAGTAGGTCGGATTCGAGTGCGTCGTCGGTCGCGTCGTCTCGATGCAGCCGCCCTGGTCTACGGCCACGTCAACGATGACTGCGCCGTTCAGCACGTCCTTGAGCATCTCGCGCGTTACGAGTTTCGGCGCGGCCGCGCCAGCGACGAGCACTGCGCCGATGATGAGGTCGGCTTCGGCAATCTCGCCGTGAATGGCGTAGGCCGAAGAGGCGAGCGTGGAAATCTTCGAGAGGAAGATGTCGTCGAGTTCGCGCAGGCGGTCGAGGTCGCGGTCGATGATGGTGACGTGCGCGCCCATGCCGACGGCAATCTTCGCGGCGTTCGTGCCGACGACGCCCCCGCCGATGATGACGACGCGCGCGGCAGGCACTCCGGGAACGCCGCCTAAGAGCACGCCTCGCCCGCCGTTCATCTTCTCAAGGTACTGCGCGCCGACCTGCACGGCCATTCTTCCAGCCACTTCCGACATCGGAGTGAGGAGCGGGAGGGTGCCGCGCTTGTCCTTGATGGTCTCGTAGGCGACGCCCGTCACCTTGTTCTGCAAAAGCGCTTCGGTCTGGCGCGGGTCGGGCGCGAGATGCAGGTAGGTGAAGAGCAGCAGCCCTTCCTTCATGCGCGGGTATTCGGGCGCGATAGGCTCTTTGACTTTGACAATCATCTCGGCATCGCCCCAGACATCATCGGCCATGTCTATCAAGCGACCGCCCGCGCGCTCGTAGAGAGCGTCGTCGAAGCCGGAGCCTTCGCCCGCGCCGCGTTCGACGATGACCGTATGCCCGGCGTCGGTGAGCGCACGCACGCCTGCGGGCGTCAGCCCGACGCGGTACTCGTTGTCCTTTATCTCCTTCGGCAGTCCGACGATCACAGTCCTCATTCTCCGTTCGTTAAGTTTGTCGAGCTTCGGGGCTTAAATCTACTCGAAATTCACTTCGTCAATCTGCGCGCGTTGGAGTTTGCCGCTGTAATCGACATAGATTGACTTCCATTCGGTGAAGATGTCGAGCACCTGCGTGCCAGCCTCGCGGTGGCCGTTGCCGGTGGCTTTCGTCCCGCCGAAGGGCAGGTGGACTTCCGCGCCGATGGTCGAGGAGTTGACGTAGAAGATGCCCGTGTACATGTCGTTCATGGCATGGAAGGCACGGTTGACGTCCTGCGTGTAAATCGAAGCCGAGAGGCCGTAGCGGACGCCGTTGGCAATCTCGACCGCTTCTTCGAGCGAGGAGGCCGGGATAACGGCCGTGACGGGGCCGAAAATCTCCTCCTGCGCGATTCGCATGTCGGGCGCGACATCGGTAAAGACGGTCGGCTCGATGAAGTAGCCGTGCGCGTGCTCGCCGCTTTCCAGACGGTTGCCGCCGCACGCGAGTCGCGCGCCGTCCTCGCGCTGCCCGACTTCGATGTAGCCGAGAATCTTATGCAGGGCGTCGGAGTTGATGACGGGACCCATGTCTGTGCTCTCGTCGCGGCCGTCTCCGACGCGCAAACTCTGCGCACGCTCGACCAATTTCTGCGTAAATTTTTTGTAGACCTTCTTATGCACGACGAGGCGCGAGGAGGCCGTGCAACGCTGGCCGGAAGTGCCGAACGCACCCCACACCGCGCCCTCGATGGCGAGGTCGATGTCGGCATCTTCCATCACGATGATGACGTTTTTGCCGCCGAGTTCGAGCGAGCAGATGGCGTTGCGGTCGGCGCAGGCAGAGGCGACGAGTCGTCCCGTCTCGGTCGAGCCGGTAAAGGAGATGAGACGCACGGCGCGGTTATCTGTGAGCGCCGCGCCGACCGTCTCGCCGTAGCCCGTCACCATGTTGACGACGCCCTTCGGGATGCCCGCTTCCTCGCAGGCGCGTATCAGGTTGTAGGTTGAAAGCGGCGTGTCTTCGGCCGGTTTGATGACGACGGTGTTGCCGCAGACGAGTGCGGGGATGAGCTTCCATGAAGGAATCGCCATCGGGAAGTTCCAGGGCGTAATCAGACCGCAGATGCCGACGGGCTGGCGCACGCACATGGCGAACTTGTCGGGCATCTCGGCGGGCGTCGTGTAGCCATGAAGGCGTCGGCCTTCACCGGCCGTGTAGTAGGTGCAGTCGATGGCCTCCTGCACGTCGCCGCCGGTCTCCTTCAAGACCTTGCCCATCTCGCGCGTCATCTCGGAGGCGAGGCGCTGCTTGTCGCGGATGAGAATCTCGCCGAGGCGGAAGAGGATTTCGGCGCGGCGCGGGGCGGGCGTGCGTCGCCAACGCTCTGCGGCCGTGCGCGCAGCCTCGACGGCGCGATTCATGTCCTCTGCGGTCGAGAGCGGAAAGCGGCCGACGATGTCGCGCGTGTCGGCCGGGTTGATGTTCTCAAACGTCTCGCCGCTGACGGACGCGACCCACTCGCCGCCGATGTAGTTGTGATAGGTCTGAATGGACGTGCGCGCCGAGCCGTTGCCGGAGGCGCGCACGTTCTTCTTCCGCGTGGTTTTACCGAGAGCCTTTTTCGCTTGTGCCATTATGATAGTGATGGGTGATGGGTGATGGGTGATGGGATAAGAGATAGGATTGCTCCTATCACCCATTACCTATCACCCATCACCGTGTTTATTGGAACGTGAACTGCACGATGCGCGGTTCGACGCGCCCGCCGACGCGGACGACGACGTGCATCACGACGGCGTCGCCCGGATTGAGCGACTCGATGACCTTGTCGAAGTCGGCCAGCGAAGTGACGGCGCGGCGGTTGACGCGCTGGATGACCATGCCTGCTTCGAGATTGGCGTCGGCCGCGATTCCGGCCGGGTCAACGCGCGTCACCAGAAGGCCGCGCACGCCCGTCAGACGCCGCTCGTTAGCCACCTGCGTCGTCAACTCGCTGACCTTCATGCCGAGCACGGGGCGAGTGGCGGCAGGCGGTGCAGGCTGACTCTTCGGCGCACCCGCCGCGTCAGGGCGTGCGCCGTCAGCCTCATCGTCGGCGACGGAGCTGTCGCGCTCGATTAACTGTGCGCGCGACGGTCGTTCGGCGACGACGACGCTGGCCGTGCGTCGTTCAAGTTGTCCGCCGACTTCGCGCATGTAAGTGACCTTGATGGTCTGGCCGACGGTTGTCGCCGCGACCTTGTTAATCAAATCCTGCGCGTCGGAAACCTGTCGGCCGTCAATCTCAAGGATGATGTCGTTGGTCTGAAGACCGGCCTTGACGGCAGGGCCGTTCTCGTCGGCCACGTCGCGCACGATAGCGCCCTTCGCTTCCGGCAGGCCATAGACGCGCGCGTACTCTGCGCGCACAGAGTCGAGGAAGATGCCGAGGTAGCCGCGCCGCACCTTCCCGGCCGAGACTATCTGCTGGTAGACGAAGCTGACCTCGTTCGAGGGCAGGGCGAAACCGATGCCGTTGTAGTCGCCGGTGGTCGTCGCAATCTGCGAATTGATGCCGATGACTTCGCCGCGCATGTTGACGAGCGGGCCGCCGGAGTTGCCGCGATTGATGGCCGCGTCCGTTTGCAGGAAACGCTGAAAGCTCGTCGCGCCGGTCTTCTCGTTCGAGCGTTCGCGCGTCGAGATGATACCGGCCGTCACCGTCTGGTCGAGGCCGAAGGGCGAGCCGATGGCGAGAACCCAGTCGCCGACCTGCACCTCGTCGGAGTTGCCGAGGCGCACGCTCGGCAGGTCGCGCGTCGGCTTGACGCGCACGACCGCCACGTCCGTCTCCTCATCGACGCCGACCACTTCGCCGCGCAGCGTCTCGCCCGTCTGAAGTTTGACGGTGATGCGCGTCGCGCCTTCGACGACGTGCTGGTTCGTCAGAATCAAGCCCTTCGGGTCGACGATGAAACCGCTGCCGACGCCGCGTGCGGCGCGTTGCGCGCGACGACGCAGCATGTCGAGCAGCGGATTATCTGAAGGAGTATCCTTCTCGTCTTCGTCCGACTCGTTGTCCTTATCGGCGGTCGGGGCGGGAGCGGCGACGGTGTCGATGTTGACCACAGCCGGTTCGACGCGTCTGGCGATTTCGGCAAACGAGGCCGAGAGCGCTTCGGGCGCACGCGCCACCTGCGCGGCCGGAACTTCAGAGAGCGCCACGACGCTCTGACCTGTCAGCAGCGCGCCGAGGCCGATACCGACGGCAAGACATGCTACGGCGAGAGCTGCAATCCACACTCGAAGCCTGCGCAAGATGGCGCGGTCGGCGTCAGTCGTCTGACCCTTCGGAATTTCTAACATAATGCTTTTACCACCTGTCAGGAAAACCAGCCTTCCAAGAAGCCGCGCGGCGCTCGACCTTGCCAGAAGCGAGAGCGCCGCCTGAAATCTGTGCGTCGGTTGCGGGAAGCTGACGAAGGCACAGGGGCGAATTGTCATGCGAAGTATAACGAAACCCGCAGCCCGCCGCAAAGGATTGCCGTCGCGGCGCACCCGCGCCCATCAACTAAGGCAACGTAAATGCACGAAAGAGTACAGAATGTGATACATTAGGCCGCGCTCTTCTCCGACGCCGGAATCGAGTTCCCCTGCTCCCTCCATGTGTAAATTGTCAACCGCTCCGTCAGCTCCATCCTGCGATGGACGCAGAAAGCTTTTCAGACGAAGTCCTGTTCCTTCTAAGGTCGCGCAGCCAACATGAAAATTCTGCTCTATAACCCTGATAACGGCGTGACGCGCAACTTCATGCCACACCTCTGGATGTTTCTCTTGCAGGCGCTCACACCGCCCGGCCACGAAGTCTTACTTATCGACGGCAACGCACGCGCGATGACGGAACAGGAACTTGTCAGCTTCGTGCGCGAGCAGGGCGTCGGCTTGGTCGGCATCGGCGCGATGACGCGGATGGTGGCGCGCGCTTATCGCTTCGCAGACGCCTTGCGCGCCGCAGGCGTTCCCGTCGTGATGGGCGGCCCGCACGTGACGGAAGTTCCAGACGAGGCGCTCGGCCGCGACGGCGGGCCGCGCCATGCGGACGCCGTCGCCTTAGGCGAAGCCGATGAGACGTGGCCGCTCATCGTCGAAGATGCGGCGCACGGGCGTCTCAAGGAAGTCTACCAGCCCGAACGCGACGCCAAAGGTTTAGACCGCAAGCCGAGCCTGCAAAACTATCCGGTCATTCCCTGGGAGACGCTCGACCTCGACCAGTTCAGCCTCGTCCCGAAGCTCTTTCAGCCCTGGCTTTCGCGCATGGGCAGCGGGTGGGGTAAGTTCCACGTCGTCCCTCTGGAGACCGGGCGCGGTTGCCCTTACGGCTGCGAGTTCTGCACGGTGACGGGCTTTTTCGGCGACTCGATTCGCTTTCGCACGAACGAGTCTGTGGTTGACGAACTGCTGCGTCTCAAAAGCCGCGCGCGGCGCGAACGCGGGCAGGTCGCCGTCTTCTTCATCGACGACAACCTCGCCATCAACATCAAGCGCACGAAGTCTCTGCTGCGAGACATCATCGCGGCCGGGGCGCAAGTGCCTTGGGTCGCGCAAATCAGTGCGAATCTCCTGCGCGACGAAGAACTCTGCGACCTCATCGCAGAGTCAGGCGGCAAGTGGGTCTTCATCGGCATGGAGTCCATCGACCCGGCGAACATGGCCGACGTGAACAAGAACTTCAGCAAGCCTGCGGACTACGGCGCGGTGCTTGAGCGGCTCGCGCGTCGCCACGTCTACGCCATCACGTCCTTCATCTTCGGCATGGACAACGACACGCCCGGCGTCGCCGACCGCACCTTGAACGCGATTCACTCTTGGCCGCCGGGGCTGCCCGTCTTCGGACAACTGACGCCCTTTCCGGCCACGCCGCTTTATGACCGGCTGGAAAAGGCCGGACGCCTTGAGCGCCGCAAACACTGGCTCGACTTCGCGCCCTTCACGATGGCGCACGCGCCGCTCAAGATGTCGATTGCCGAGGCGCGCGCCGAGGTTGACCATGCGTGGGCTTCTTCCTACAGCCCGGAGCGCAACGCCGCCGCGCTCGCGCAAATCGCCGACGCGCCCATCGAGCATCGCATCAGCCATCTCGTCGCGCGCCTCTTCTTTCGCGGCATCTACTTCCCGCAGATGGGCACGAGCGCATGGCTCAAACTCATCGCGCAGAATCGCCGGACGATTCTCAAGCTCACACGCGAAGGCGTCGGCAAGTATCGCGCCGCGCGCAAGAGAAGACGCGCCGCGCCGACGCTCGAAGCCATGTCTCAATCATCCGAAAGAGAGCAGACGGCGGGCGACTGACTTTAGAGAATCCTCCCTTGTGCTCAAAGCGCCTCCTGCGTTCCTCGACGCGGGAGGCGCTTTGAAGAGTTTGTCTCTTACTGATTGACGACTACTGCTTCACGCCTTCCGAGCCGCAGTTCCGAGACGACGACGCCGCAGAGAATGAGCATGGCTCCGAGCGTGGCGCGCACGCCTCCCGTCCATTCGCCCGCGCCGCGCACAAGGACGGCGAACAGTGTGGCGAACACAGGTTCGAGGCTGAAGATGATGGCGGCGTGCGTCGCAGACATGCGCGACTGTGCCCACGTCCACATCAGGAAGTTGGCGACCGTCGCCACGAGCGCGAGAAAGCCCAGTTGCCACAGCACGCGCCCGCTCCACACGAGCGGCCCGGCCTCGCGCGCGAGCATCGACGGCAACGCCTCCGTCCCGCGCATGGCGACGTAGGCGTTGACGCCGAGCCAGACGAGGACGGCGAGCGCGGCGGCGACCATAATCTGCAAGACCGTCAACTGTCGCACGTCGAAGCGTTGCGCATAGACGCTCATGTAAGTAAGGTGCGCGGCGAAGAGCGTCGTGCAACAGAGCGTGATGAGGTCGCCTGCATTGACCGTCCCGCCCTCGCGCGGCACGAGAAAGAGCACGCCGCCGGTGGATGCGAGCACGACTCCCAGCAAGTTCTCACGGCTCGGCCGCGCCTTTAACAGAACGAAGGCGACGAGCGGCACGAGCGGCGTCGTCAACCCCGTCACGAAAGCCGACCTTGAAGGCGTCGTCAACACCAGCCCGAAGGCCTGCCCGGAGAAACTCAGCCCGAAGAGCAGACCGAGCGTCGCACCCGCGCGCCACTCTGCGCGCCCCGCCTCGACCAACTGACGGGGAAAGAGCGCCACGAGCACGAGCGCCGCGAATCCGAGCCGTAGCGCCAGATACGCCAGCGGCGGCCAATGTTCGAGAACGTCCTTCGCCGTCACAAACGTCAAGCCCCACACGAGCGTCACCAACACCAACGCCGCATCCGCCCCAAGATGACCTTTCAAACGCATAAAAATGATAAGTGATGGGTGATAGGTGATAGGTGATAGGTGATAAGAGAAGACAGGATTTGTCCTATCACCTATCACCTATCACCTATCACCTATCACCCGTGCTCTGACATTCTGAGGAGAACCTTGAGGATGCCGGGGGCTTGTGCGTGTGTGAGCGCGCGGACGCCGTCCGAGAGGGCGTAGTCTTCAGAGATAAGGCTGTCAACATCGACGGCGTTGCGTCTGAGGAGTTCGAGCGCAGGGGCAAAGCGGCCGCAGCGCGAGCCGACTATCTGTATCTCGTCAACGACGACGGGCGCGGCGTTAATTTCGGTCGCGCCGTGAAAGGTTGACTTGAGGACGAGCGTGCCGCGCGGACGCAGCAGTTCGAGCGCAGTCCGAAAGCCGGTCGGCGACCCCGACGCTTCAATCGTCACGTCGAAGGAGCGACGCGTTGAAGGGGAAAGCTGCTCGACCTTCGTCGTCTCGATGCCGCGACGCGACGCGACGCGCATCTTCGACTCGTGCCGGCCGACGAGCAGGACGCTCGCCTTCGTCAGAGCGCGGACGGCCTGCGCGCACAGCAGTCCGAGTTTGCCGTCTCCTATCACGCCGACGCGCATCGTCTCGTCAATCGCGACGCGTTCCATAATCCCGCACGCCGCCGCCAGCGGTTCGGTGAAGACTGCGCGCTCGTCCGACACTTCGTCCGGCACGGGCAGCAGATTGACGGCCGGAAGCGAGAGGTATTCGGCAAACGCGCCGTCGCGCCCGACGATGCCGAGCACCGTGCGCCCCGGACAGTGGCGCGCATCGCCCGCGCGGCACAACTCGCAACGGCCGCACCCCGCGTTAATCTCTCCGACGACGCGCCGCCCCACAAGCCCTTCCGCCGCCTCCGGCGCGCTCTCGACGATGCCCACGAACTCGTGCCCCAACGTCCCCTCGAAGCCCGCGTACCCGCGCACAATCTCCACGTCCGTATTGCACACGCCCGCGCGCACGACGCGCACCAACGCCTCGCCCTCCCGCACCGCCGGACGCGCCACCTCCGCGACCCAGACCGCACCCTTTTCGTAACGCAGCGCCAGCATAAGAACAGTGATAAGTGATAAGTGATAGGTGATAGGTGATAGGAGAAATCCTGTCGTCGGTTATCAGAGGAGAATGATGTGAGTGAGGCTGTCTTTCATCTCATCACCCATCACCTATCACCTATCACCTATCACTCTCTCAGTCAGTAGCTCCTAGCCCTTGTGTAGACGTTGTCGGGGTTGAGTTCGACGGTCTTTTCACGGCCGGAGACGTTGACGGGCAGATGCCAGGAGAGTTCCTCGACGCCGCCGACGCTGGCGCGCAGCCACCAGCGGCCGGGCGGAACGGCGAGGACGGCTTCGCCGCGCTCGTCCAACTCGCCCGTTATCGGTTTGACGTTGCCCATGCGACGCGCGATGAACTGTTCGAGACGCAAGCCGGGTCGCCGCTCCGACTCGTACTCGCGCTCGACCGATTCGACATCGACCGGGTAGAGTTCGACCGCCGTCTTGCCGTGCGCCTCGCGCGTCGGCACACGCCGCAGGCGGACGCGCAGCGAGGTCGCCTGCGCCTGTCCTGTCTGCGCGAGGAGCGCGTTGTCTTCGGGCAGGCGCCGGTAGACGCTCCACGCCGCCCAGACGAGCGCCACGAGCAGCGCCGCGCGCAGCACGAAGACGACGCTCGTCTCTGCCAATCCCTCTCGCGTGTTCACGGATGACTTAAACTTTAAAGAAGCCCCTCTTCGTTGAGCGCGGCCGAGAGTTCCTCCGCGCTCGGCACGGAGAGGACGCGGCCGCCGAGGTCGATGGTCGGCTTGCGTTCCTTGCCGTCGTTCTGCTCTTTGACCCACGCCGAAGCCTGCGCGTCCTGCTCGACGTTGATGTACTCGTAGCTGACGCCCTGCGCGTCGAGAAAGGCCAAAGCCCGCCGCGTGTCGCCGCACCAATCGGCACCATAAACTTTAATTGCCATAAACCCTTCTTGCTCCCCTCCGGTTCTCGAATGTTTGCGATTGCGTCCCCGTATCATAGCACGCGCCTTTCGCGTTCGCCTTCGGCAGAAAGCAGGCGGCGGTGCTACAATCTTCAGTGCAGTCACTTCCGAATCAGAGCTAATCCGATGAGCGCGGACGTTCCGACAATTCCAGAGAGAAGCGGCTTCCGCGACGAGTGCGGCGTCTTCGGCATCTACGGCCACTCGGAGGCCGCGCGCCTCGCCTATCTCGGCCTCTATCAACTACAACATCGCGGGCAGGAATCCTGCGGCATCGTCTCTTCCGACGGCACGCAACTGCGCTCGGAACGTGCGATGGGTCTCGTCTCCGATGTCTTCAAAGAGGAGACGCTCAACCGCCTGCCCGGCGACTCCGCGATTGGGCACACGCGCTACTCGACGGCCGGTGAAGTCTCCATCCGCGAGGCGCAGCCCTTCCTCGTCGCCTGCCAGCACGGACAGATTGCCGTCTGCCACAACGGCAACCTCCCCTTCGCCTCCGAAGAACGCAAACGGCTCGAACACGCCGGAGCAATCTTCTCATCAACTTCGGACACGGAAGTCGTCCTTCACGGCATCGCGCGCTCGCAGGCCGTCTCCGTCGCTGAGGCCGTACCCGAAGTCCTGCGCGAGACCGAAGGAGCCTTCTCGATGCTCTTTCTGACGCCGGAGAGCCTGATTGCCATCCGCGACCCGCGCGGCTTTCGTCCGCTCGCACTCGGACGACTCGGCCACGCTTGGGTGGTCGCCTCCGAAACCTGCGCCTTCGACCTGATTGACGCCGTCTACGTCCGCGACATCGAGCCGGGCGAGATGGTCGAGATTTCTCGCGCGGGCTTGCGCTCCTCCTTTCCGCTCCCGGCGCGCGCTCACTCCTTCTGCATCTTCGAGCACGTCTACTTCTCGCGCCCAGACTCGCTCGTCTACGGCCGCTCGGTCAACGAGTCGCGGCACAAGATGGGCAAGCGACTGGCCGTCGAGCATCCGGCCGACGCAGACCTCGTCGTGCCCGTCCCGGATTCGGGCGTCGCCGCCGCCATCGGCTACGCGGCCGAGAGCGGCATCAACTTCCGGCAGGGCTTGGTACGCAACCACTACGTCGGGCGCACCTTCATCGAGCCTAAGCAGTCCATCCGCAGCTTCGGCGTGAGAGTCAAACTCAACCCCGTCCGCGACCTCATCAAAGGCCGCCGCGTCGTCTTGATTGACGACTCCATCGTGCGCGGGACGACCTCGAAGAAGATTGTCCGACTCGTCAGGGAAGCGGGCGCGACGGAAGTTCATCTGCGTATCAGTTGCCCGCCGACGGTAAGCCCCTGCTACTACGGCGTCGATACGCCGAACAAGTCAGACCTCATCGCCGCGCAGATGTCGGTCGCCGAAATCTGCCAGTTTATCGAGGCCGACTCGCTCGGCTATCTCTCGCTCGAAGGCATGCTCGAAGCGACGGGCGTGCGCGCCGACTCGGCCTGCGTCGCCTGCTGGACAGGCCGCTACCCGACGCGCATCACGCGCGAGGCCGAAACCCAGTGGGCGCGCGAACGCGAGCCTGTGCCGTCGGACTGAAGGCGGATAAACGATGCGCGCAGACGCGTGCGCGCGCGTGCGTAACGTCTGTTAGGAGTCTCCCCTTCATCGTTGTCTTTCGCTCGGCTTTTTATTTCGGAGGTCATCTTCAGTGGCGCAGAATAGACGTGGGTGCGGGTGCGCGTTGGCGGCGCTGGCGGTCGTCGCGCTCGTCGCGCTCGTGCTCGGTTGGTACTTCCTCAAGCCCTGGTGGGACAAGCGGCGCGCAGAGTTGCCGCCGCCGCCGTCGGGCGAGGAGTTAAAGGTTGTCGTCCTCGATGTGGGACAGGGCGACTCGATTTTAATCGTCTCGCCGACGGGTAAGACGGCGCTCGTCGATGCCGGTAATCCGGGCATGGGCAAGCGCGTCCTCGATGCCCTGCGTCGTCATAACGTTGACCACATAGACCTCTTCGTCACCACGCACGCGCACGCCGACCACATCGGCGCGGCCGATGAAGTGATTAACGGCACGAACGTGCTCTCTGTGCTCGACAGCAAAGTTCCGCACACGACGAAGAATTACGACGAGTTCATCAGCACCATCGAGGCTAAAGGCATCAACTACATCGGCGCCGAACCCGGCCAACGCTTCGACCTCGGCGGCGGCGTCCTAATCACCGTCCTCGCGCCCATCCCGCCGCTCTTCGAGGCCGACCAATTGCGCTCCGGCGGCAACGTCCCGAACGCCAACTCGGTCGTCACGCGCCTCGACTACGGCGAGTTCTCTCTGCTCCTGACGGGCGACGCCGAAGCGCAGACCGAGCAACGGATGATGAGTCGCGGCGCGAACGTCTCGGCCAAAGTCCTCAAGGTCGGCCATCACGGCTCGCGCTACGCCAGTTCTGAGGAGTTTCTCAAACGCGGCGGCTTCGAGGTGGCCGTCATCTCCAACGGCGCGGACAACCGCTACGGCCATCCGAGTCAGGAGGTCTTAGACCGCCTCCGCACGTCCAACATCAAGGTCTATCGCACAGACCTGCACGGCGAGATTGTCATCACCACGCGCGGACAGGTACGCGACTACAAAATCACCCCCGCGCGCGAGGCCAAAGAGGATGTCTGGGCGGGACGCGAACCCCTGCGCGACGACTCCGCGCGACGCGGCTTCGTAGACTTCGGCGACCTCCCGCCCGCCCCCAAACCGCGCAGGGAGTCGAGCACCTCGAACGCCAACTCCAACAAGTCGAACACGAACCGCCGCGCCAGCAGCAGATAGGAGACTAGTGTGATAGGAGCGGAGTGATGGGTGATAAGAGATGAGTGATAGGTGATAGGTGATAAGAGAAAGCAGGTTCTTATCCCATCACCCATCACCCATCACCTATCACCTATCACTCTTTTCCCATCACCTATCACTCTTTGGGAGGTGTGAGAAGATGACGGAAGAGGAAGCGAAGAAGGGGCGTGTGAAGAAGGTGCGGGGCGTGATTGACCGCGTTGAGGATGGAGGCTTCGCCGTCGTCTTACTCGGCGAGGATGAGGAGCACTCGATAGACGTTCCCCTGTCGCTCCTGCCTGAAGGCGCAGCCGACGGCCAACACCTGACCATCTCCTTCGCGCTCGACGCCGACGCCTCTCGCCAAGCGACGGAACGCACGGAGGCCATGCGCCGACGGCTCGACCGACTCGGCGGCGCAAACTCCGGCAAGAAGGATTTCAAACTGTAGAGGATTTGGTTCGTTGATTCATCGGCTTAATGAATCAACGAGTCAATGAGCAGATGAGTCAATGAATCAATCCGTCACCTACTCCGATGCGGGCGTCTCGATTGATGCCGCGAACCGCGCCGTTGACCGCATCAAGCAACTGGCGCGCACGACCTTCAACGCGCAGACCCTCTCCGAGATTGGCAGCTTCGGCGGGATGTTCGACGGCGCGTTTCCCGCCCTGCGCGCGCCCGTCCTCGTCGCCTCGGCCGACGGCGTCGGCACAAAACTCAAAATCGCCTTTCTCACAGGACGCCACGACACGGTCGGCCGCGACCTCGTCAACCACTGCACTAACGATATCCTCGTTCAGGGCGCGCGCCCGCTCTTCTTCCTCGACTACGTGGCCGCCGGTCGGCTCGACCCGGAGACGATAACGAGCGTCGTCGAAGGCGTCGCGCGCGGCTGTCGTGAGAACAGGTGCGTCCTGCTCGGCGGCGAGACGGCCGAGATGCCCGGCTTCTACGCCGACGGCGAATACGACATCGCGGGCTTCATCGTCGGCGTCGTTGACCGCGAGCGCATCATCGACGGCCGACGCATCACGCCCGGCGACGTGCTGCTGGCGCTGCCCTCGGCCGGTCTGCACACGAACGGCTACTCGCTCGCGCGCAAGCTCTTCTTCGAGGTCGCAGGGATGTCGCCCGCCACGCACGTCGAACGTCTCGGCGTGACGGTCTCGGACGCGCTGCTGGCGCCGCACCTCAGCTATCTCGCGCCGCTCGATGCGCTGCTCGACACGGGAGCCGTCAAAGGACTCGCGCACATCACCGGCGGCGGACTGCTCGAAAACATCCCGCGCATCCTGCCCGACTCGACGGCGGTCGAGATTGCGCGCGGCTCTTGGCCTGTGCCGCCCGTCTTCGGACTGATGCAGGAAATCGGCCGCGTCTCGGAACCGGAGATGCATCGCACATTCAACATGGGCGTCGGCATGGTCGTCATTTGCGCGCCCGAAGACGAGCAGGCTATCCGCTCGCATCTCTCCGCCGAAGGCACAGCCTGCTACACCATCGGCCGCGTCGTCGCGGGCGCGCGCGAAGTCAAAATCGTATGAATTGAAGTCTGAAGTCTGAAGACTCTTGCCTCACAGACTTCAGACTCTAAACTTCCGACTTGAGACCTTGATGAGACGCATCGGAATATTGATTTCGGGGCGCGGCTCGAACATGTTGGCGTTGGCGGAGGCCGTCGCCGACGGGCGCGTGCCTGATGCGTTCGTCTCGGTCGTCGTCAGCGACCGCGCGGAGGCGGCAGGACTCCTGCACGCACGAGCGCGCGGCATCGAGGCGCTGGCCGTCACGCGTCGCGGACGCACGCGCGAAGAGCACGAACGCGAGATTATCCGTCTCCTCGAAGAGCGCGACGTGGAAGTAGTCTGCCTCGCCGGTTACATGCGCCTGCTCTCGCCCTGCTTCGTCGAAGCCTTCAAGGGGCGCATCCTCAACATCCATCCTTCGCTGCTTCCGGCCTTCCCCGGTCTGGACGCGCAACGTCAGGCCATCGAGTACGGCGCACGCATCTCCGGCTGCACCGTCCATTTCGTTGACGAGACGCTCGACGGCGGCCCCGTCATCACGCAACGCGCCGTCC
This sequence comes from Pyrinomonadaceae bacterium, assembly GCA_035942915.1. GTDB lineage: Bacteria > Acidobacteriota > Blastocatellia > Pyrinomonadales > Pyrinomonadaceae > DASZCR01. The sequence goes on from DASZCR010000163.1 coordinate 16,354, forward strand.
CCGTCCTCGCAGACGACACGGCCGAGACGCTGGCCGCACGCATCCTCGTCGAAGAGCACACGGCATACCCGGAAGCCCTCGCGCTCGTCCTCTCCGGCGACTACGAGCTACAAGGCCGTCGCTTTCTGCGCAAAACTCGAACTTAAAGACTCGTGAGGCGCAAAGAAAGCTTTGAAGTTTCGGGTTTGAATCTTAAACTCTGTGCGTTATGACGATTGACGAGCAACTCTCTCATCTGAGGCAGGGCGCGGTCGAGATTATCCGCGAGGAGGACTTGCGCGCGAAGTTGGAGCGCAGCGCACGCACCGGCTCTCCGCTCAACGTGAAACTCGGAGCCGACCCGACCGCGCCCGACATCCATCTCGGCCACACGGTCGTGATTCGCCGCCTCCGCGCCTTTCAAGAACTCGGTCACACGGTCGTCTTCCTCATCGGCGACTTCACAGGTCTTATCGGCGACCCTTCCGGCAAGTCTGCGACGCGCCCGCAACTGACTCGCGAAGAGATTGCGGCCAACGCCGAAACCTACAAGGCGCAAATCTTCAAACTGCTCGACCCGGAGCGCACCATCATCGATTTCAACTCGCGCTGGATGGACAAGTTCGACGCCTACGGCTTCACACGCCTCTGTGCACGCGTCACGGTCAAGCAGATATTGGAACGCGACGACTTCGCCAAACGCCTGCGCGAAGAGCGACCCATCGCGCTGCACGAACTGCTCTACCCGCTCGTGCAGGCTTACGACTCGGTCGCGCTTCAGACCGATGTCGAACTCGGCGGCACAGACCAGAAGTTTAATCTTCTGATGGGGCGCAACCTCCAACGCGAGTACGGGCAGGAGCCGCAGGTCTGCATGGTGATGCCGCTCCTCGAAGGCACGGACGGCACGCAGAAGATGTCGAAGTCGCTCGGCAACTACATCGGCATCGACGAGCCGCCGCGCGAGATGTTCGGCAAGGTGATGTCCATCTCCGACGAACTGATGTGGCGCTACTACGAGCTTCTGACGAACCTCTCGACGACCGAGATAGAGGCCCTGCGTTCCTCCGAGCGCAACCCGCGCGACCTCAAAGTGGAGTTGGCGAAACGCATCATCACGGACTTCCATTCGGCGGCGGCGGCGGCGGACGCCGAAGAGGACTTCACGCGCAAGTTCCGTCTCAAGGAAGTTCCCGCAGAGGTCGAGGAGCGCGCCGTCAGTTCGGGCAACTGGAAACTGGCGCGCCTGCTCGTCGAGACGACGCTGGCGGCTTCGATGGGCGAGGCGCGTCGGCTCATCGAACAGGGCGGCGTCCGCATCGACGGCGAGCGTTACGGGGACGCCAACGCCGAAGTCTCCGTCGGCGCGGAGAAGCCCGTGCTCATACAGGTCGGCAAACGCCGCTTCCTGCGCGTGCGCGGAGTGTGACGCGCGGGGAGAACCGTGCGGACTGTTTTTCTATGTGAGGACGAGGACGGATGTCGGCGGCGATTCAGACCGAGGAGACTTTAGTCATCGAGACGCCGGAGCGCGTGCCGCTGCACTTCGCGCTGGCGTCAATCGGCAACCGCTTTCTGGCGTGCGCCTTCGACCACGCCTTGCAGTTGCTCGCCATCATCCTCGTCGTCATCGCGCTGGTCTGGACGAGCGACAAGTTGGGCGTCTGGTACGGCAAGCTGACGGACGCGCCGAAGTGGGTCGTGGCCGTCATCATCCTTTCGGTCTTCATCATCTGGTCGAGCTACTTCGCCGTCTTCGAGTGGGCTTGGAACGGGCAGACGCCGGGCAAGCGTTGGCTCAAACTGCGCGTCATCCGCGAGGACGGACGCCCGGTCACTTTCTGGGAGGCGGCGGCGCGCAACCTCGTCCGCATCCTCGACATGATGCCGTTTCCCTTCTATTCGATTGGCCTCGTCTGCGTCTTTGCGAGCAGCCGCGACCAGCGCGTCGGCGACCTCGTTGCAGGCACGGTCGTGGTGCGCGAGCGCGAGGCGCAGGCTCCGAGTTTTGACCAGCTCTTCAATGCGCCGACGAGCGACGTGGCGTTGCGGCGTTCGTTCAAGCCAGTCATCTTCACGGCCTCGCTCGGCTCTCTCACAGAGCCGGAGATAGAGGTGGTCGAAGCCTTCCTGCGTCGTCGTTGGGATTTGCCGGATGCGCCGCGCCAGTGGATGGCGTGGCGCGTGGCGACGCCGATTCTCGACAAACTCCGTCCGCACTTCGACCCCGAAACTTTCACCTACGAAGGCTTCCTCGAAGAACTCCTCCACCGCTATCGCGCCGAGCACCGCTTCACAGACTGAAAGCGACCTCATCAGTCGCCAGCCATTCGCAGACGGCGCATGAGCACGCGGCTCATCAAACATCAATGTCGGGGCAGAAGACTTATCTTCTGCCCCGACATCGCTTCTCGCTACAGTTGCGTGAGGCTGACGATGCCCTCGAAGGTGCCGATGTAGACGCGCCCCTCAGGGCTTAGGTGAAGTCCTGCGTAGTGGCTGTTGAGAGCCTGCCCCTCGCCGACGTACTTCTCGAAGGCGGTCTGGCCGTCGCTGAAGTTAATGGCCGTGAAATACCAGCCGTCCTCCTTCTTCTGATAGGTGTAGACAAGCCCGGTTTGCAGCGAGAGTTTGGGAACGACCGAGGGAGCGCGCGCGGGATTTATCTCCTTCCAGCCTGCGCCGCCCGTCCCATCTTCGTTGAAGTTGATGCGCAGCAAGCCCGGTTCTGTGATGCCCGCGCCCTGTATCGAGGCGGGATTGGCGTAGCCGTAGTTGTTCTCGACGACGATGGAATTGTTGATTCCAATCAGAGAGTTTTCCGTGCAGCCTGCGTCTACGGGGAAGGGCGCAAACTCGAACCGCTTGCGCGGGTTCGGGTAGCGCGCCTCGCGCCTGTAGACGACGACCTTCATCGGGTTGGCGTTGTCGGCGATGGAGACGTAGCGACGGCCTTTGTAGTTCTGAAGCGTCGGCGTCGTCCCCGAAGATGCGGCCTTCTGGCCGGGCTTCTTCACGTGCGTGTTCTCGTACTCCTCGCGCCACGTCAGGGTCGGTGCGCCGTTGCCGACGGCGTCGAAGCGATAGAGCGCCGTGTCTGAGACGACGTAGACGCCGCCGTCGAAGTCCGTCGCGACGGAGTTGTAAATCTGCTCGCCGGGGAGGCGGTAGGTGAGATGAATGGTGGACTCGTCGTCGATGGGCGCGTCGGGCGAGATGTAGCCGACGATGCCCTTCGTCGTGACGAACCAGAGGCGGTTCAGCCAATCGGGGACGACCGAGAGAATGCTGTCGATGGGCGTCGAAGGGTCGGTCGGCGCGTTCGTGCCGTGCGCCTTCTGGAGAGTGGCGGCGAGGTGATACTGCTTGACGGGGTCGAAACTGTAGACGGTCTTGGGCGTGCCGTCAGGCCACGTCCCCGGCGTCTCCTTGACGGCAAAGAAGATGACGCGCAGGTCGGTCGTCGAGACGACGGGCTGGTCTTTGTCGTTGAGATAGAAGTAGGCCGCGCCGCCCCAGTCTTTCGGGTCGCCGTGCGGCAGCGAGTAGGTAGCCAGTTTTTCGAGCGAGATGGGGTCGGCGAGAACCAGCGTTCGGTCGCCCGCCTTGTTCGTGGCGTTGTCGGCCGGCGTGACGGCGAGCGTCAAAACCTGCCCGGACTTGTTGAAGGTGATGGAGACGCAGATGCCGCCCATCACGCCGCGCTTCAGGTAGAGATTGCTGTTGACGGGGCCTGCCACCTCGTATGTGTCCGACATGAAGGCGTCGCAGTGGACATTGCTGCGGCCGTTCGTCGCCATGTAAGGATGCTGCGGGATGCGGTCTTCGACGGTCGTCGTGATGGCAGCCGTCGAGGCCGTGCGTGTGCGCGTGTCGCCGGGAGGCTCGGTGGAGGTTCTGCGTTTGAGAGTTTCTGGTGTTTCAGACATGGGGACTCCTTGTTTCCCGCTTTCGTGGAGGAAGCGCGAAAGGGTTGTGAGAAACGTTTTCAGCCTTCTCTGCGGTCGGGACGAAGAGGCAGGCGAATGAGGCGAGGCGAGATGGGGAGGACGCGTGCGCGGTAGAGTTTACCGTCTCTACCTCTACGGTGTTGAGCGACGGTCGAGTAAGGCCGCCGCGACAGGTTGCGTGCAGTGCCCCTCTGTGAAGTAAAGCGCGGCGAATGTACGCGCGCCGCTTCGGCCTTGTCAAGACTGTCAATTTGCCCTTCGGCGAGCGGAACGCGGGCGGCTCGGCGAGCATCTAAATTGACGCGCATCGGAAGCGTCGGTTAAACTTTCCGGTTCTTTTGACGCGGAGATTTCAAACCTCAGAGGTCTATCGAAAATTATGGCTGGCGACATCTTTATTCTGGGCGGCAAGCGCACGCCGATGACCGAGTACGTCGGGGCGCTCAAGGACGTGAAGGCGATTGATTTGGGTGCGACGGCCGCGCGCGGCGCGCTGGCGGCGACGGGCGTGGCGGCCGAAGAGATTGACCACACCATTATCGGCAACGCCCTGCAAACCTCCGGCGACGCCATCTACGGCGCGCGCCACGTGGCGTTGAAGGCGGGCGTTCCGGCCGAACGACCGGCGCTGACGGTCAATCGTCTGTGCGGCAGCGGCATCCAGTCCGTCATCTCCGGCGCGCAGATGATTATGCTCGGCGAGGCCGAGACGGCGCTGGTCGGCGGCATGGAGTCGATGTCGATGGCTCCGCACGCCATCTACGGCGCGCGCAGCGGCTTCGGACTCGGACAGGGCAAACTCGAAGACACGTTGATGGTGGCCCTCTTAGACACCTACTGCAACACGACGATGGCCGGGACGGCCGAGAACCTCGCGCGCCGCTACGAAATCTCGCGCGAAGACCAAGACCGCTACGCCCTGCGCTCGCAGCAGGAGGCCAAGCGCGCGCTCGACGCGGGCATCTTCGCCGAAGAGATAGTTCCCGTCGAGGTCAAGACGCGCAAGGGTGTCAAGGTTGTCGATGCTGACGACCACATGCGTCCCGACACGACGCTCGAAGTCTTAGCCAAACTGCCGACCGCCTTCAGCAAAGACGGGTTCGTCACGGCCGGTAACGCGTCGGGGATTGTCGATGGCGCGGCGGCTCTCGTCATCGCTGGCGAAGGGTACGTCACACGGCGCGGCCTGAAGCCCGCCGGGCGCATCGTCAGTTGGGCTTACGCGGGCGTTGACCCGGAAGTGATGGGCATCGGCCCTGTGCCAGCGATTCGCAAGGCTCTGGAGAAGGCCAACCTGCGGCTCGAAGACATTGACCTCGTCGAAGTCAACGAGGCTTTCGCGGCGCAATACCTCGCCGTCGAAAAGGAACTCGGATTAGACCGCGCGCGCACGAACGTCAACGGCGGAGCTATCGCGCTCGGCCACCCGCTCGCCGCTTCGGGGACGCGTCTCGTGCTGACGGCCTTGAACGAGTTGCACCGTCGTGGCGGACGCTACGGGCTGGCCTCGGCCTGCATCGGCGGCGGTCAGGGCATCGCGATTATCTTCGAGAGGGTTTAGAGAGTTTAGAAAGAGACGAGACTTTCATCGAGCTTGAGGGCGACGCGCATCACACGCGTCGCCCTTTATACTTTCCGATGTAACTCAAATGTAAGCCTGTGTCGCCTTGACGAAGTGGCTTGAGTCGTATTACAAGTCCGGCGCATCGTTAGTCGGTCTCTAGCGCACATACCCGTTTAGGAAACTTCCAGCCCGCAAGAAATCAGAAAGGATTTAGCCCGTGTCCCTATCGTCCACCTACATGCGCCGGTCGGCGTCTGCCCGCCGTCTGCTCGCCGTCGTCATGGCCTCGTTTCTCCTGATTCAATCCGTCACATTCATTTTCCCTGTCAGGGCTGTTGCGCAAACAAGGCGTAGCACGGCGACGCTCGCGCCCCGCGCCGCCGACCCGGTGCGCCCGCTGCTCAGCGTGACGACGTTGGGCACGCCCATCGTGCAAAGCTTCGACACCTTGCCAGCCAGCGGGAGCGCCACGTGGACTAACGACAGCACACTCCCCGGCTGGTATCACGCCCGCACCGGCACCGGCACCACCATCGTCGCCAACGACGGTTCGAGTAACGCCGGGAACCTCTACAGCTACGGCACTGGCACGAACACCGACCGTGCGCTCGGCTCGCTCGGCTCCGGCAACGCCGCCATCGGGAACTTGTTCTGGGGCATCCTCCTGACCAACAACTCCGGCTCGACCATTACCTCGCTCGATGTTTCTTACACCGGCGAGCAGTGGCGCAACAGCGCCGCCGCCGCGCAGACCATCTCTTTCTCATACATCACCGGAACGACGCTCACTGGCAGCCTCGCCGAGTTTCAGAGCGCGGGCACTAATGTCACGGCGTTGGACTTCACGAGTCCAGTCACGGGCGGCACGGCGGGTGCGCTCAACGGTAATCTGGCTGCCAACCGGACTGCCCGTTCCGCCACCATCAGCGGGCTGAGCCTAGCCAACGGCCAATCTATTATGCTGCGCTGGTCTGACCCCGATCACACGGGTTCAGACCACGGGCTCGCGATAGACGATTTCTCCGTCACGCCGCAGGGCGCGGGCGGCGGTGGACAGCCCTCGCTCGCCATCAACGACGTGTCGCAGGACGAGGGCAACGCGGGAACGACCGCGTTTACCTTCACCGTCTCGCTGAGCGCGGCGGCCGGAGCGGGCGGCGTCACCTTCGACATCGCCACCGCCGACGGCACGGCGCAGGACGACAACCCCACGACCGAAGATAACGACTACGTCGCCAAGAGCCTCACGGGTCAGTCCATCCCCGAAGGCCAGCAGAGCTATCAATTCACGGTTGACGTGAACGGCGACACCGTCACCGAACCGAACGAGACGTTCTTCGTCAACGTGACCAACGTCACGGGCGCGACCGCCAACGACTCGCAAGGGCAGGGCACTATCGTCAACGACGATGTGTCGCTCACTTCCATCTGTCAGATTCAAGGCTCCGGCGCGACTTCGCCCATCGCGGGCGCGGCCGTCACGACCGAAGGCATCGTCACCGCGCTCAGGTCGAACGGTTTCTTCATCCAGAAGTCCGACTGCGACGGCAATCTGGAAACCTCCGACGGCATCTTCGTCTTCACTTCGAGCGCGCCGCCGGCCGGTGCGGCCATCGGCAACAGCGTCCGCGTCTCCGGCACGGTGCAGGAGTTCTCGCCGCCGAGCGACCCGGCGCAGCGCCCTCTGACAGAACTTTCGGGGACGATTACCGTCAACGTCCTCTCGACGGGGAATACGCTTCCGACGCCCATCACGCTGACACCCGCCGAGACGACCAACCCGTCCGAAACTCCGAACCCACTCGACACGCTCGAAGAGTACGAAGGGATGCGCGTGCTAGTGCCTTCGTTCACGGTCGTCGCCCCGACGCAGGGCAACATCAACGAGCCGAACGCGACCGTCAACTCGACCGGCGTCTTCTTCGGCGTCGTGACCGGCGTGCCGCGTCCGTTCCGCGAGCCGGGCATCGCCATCTCCGACCCCGTGCCCGCGCCCACGCCGCCCAACGTCCCGCGCTTTGACGAGAACCCGGAACGCATCCGCGTCGATAGCGACGCGCAGCCCGGCGCGGCCGTGCTCGACGTGACGGCCGGAACGGTTCTGACCAATCTTGTCGGGCCTCTCGACTACAGTTTCCGCACGTGGACGATTCTGCCCGACGCCGCCGCGCCGCCGACCGTCGGCACACTTCAGACGGCCATCCCCGTGCCGACGCCGACGGCCAACGAGTTGACCGTCGCCTCCTTCAACATGCAGCGTTTCTACGACACGGTGAACGACCCCGGCGGCGACGTTGTCCTGACGCAGGCCGCCTTCGACAAACGTCTCAACAAGGCCTCGCTCGCCATCCGCAACGTGATGCGCTCGCCCGATGTTATCGGCGTCGTCGAGATGGAGAACCTGACGACCTTGCAGGCCGTCGCCAACAAGGTCAACGCGGACGCCGGAACGCCCGGCGACTACACGGCCTTCCTCGTCGAAGGTAACGACGTGGGCGGCATCGACGTGGGCTTCCTCGTCCGCTCCTCGCGCGTCACTGTGGTAGACGTGACGCAGTTCGGCAAGGACACGACCTACACCGAGCCGGGCGGCACTACAGCCTTGCTCAACGACCGTCCGCCGCTCGTCCTGCGCGCCACCATCGCGCGCCCCGCAGGCGGCACGATGCCCTTCACCGTTATCGTCAACCACCTGCGCTCGCTCAACGGCGTCGATGACCCCGTCGAAGGGCCGCGCGTCCGTGAGAAGCGACGCAAGCAGGCCGAGTTCCTCGCCAACCTGATTCAGTCGCGCCAGACGGCCGACGCGACCGAGAAGATTATCTCCGTCGGCGACTACAACGCCTTCCAGTTCAACGACGGTCTCGTTGACGTGATGGGCACAGTCAAGGGACAGCCCACGCCGCCCGACCAGGTCGTGCTCGCGTCGAGCGACCTCGTCAACCCCGACCTGACTAACCTCATCGACACGCTCCCGCCGAGCGAGCGTTACTCGTTCACCTTCGACGGCAGCGCGCAATCGCTCGACCACGTTCTCGTCAACGACGATGCGCTGGCCGTCCTCGACCGCTTCGCCTACGCGCGCAACAACGCCGACTTCCCGCAGGAGTACTACGAAGACGGGACGCGCCCCGAACGCATCTCCGACCACGACATGCCGGTCGCATACTTCTCGCTCGGCCTGCCGCAGCCGACCGGCTCGCTCATCATCTCGGAGTTCCGCCTGCGCGGCCCCGGCACAAACGACACGACCAACGAGTTCATCGAGCTTTACAACAATACGAACGCCGACATCACCGTCTCGACCACTGACGGCTCGGCCGGTTGGGCGCTCGTCGGCTCCGACGGCGTCGTGCGCGCAACCATCAACAACGGGACGGTCATCCCTGCACGCGCACACCTGCTCGTCACCAACGTCACGGGTTACAGCCTGAGCGACTACGGCGGGACGGGCGCAGCGACAGGCGACCTGACCTACACGGCGAACATCCCGGACGATGGCGGCGTGGCGCTCTTCCGCACGGCCAACTCGCTCAACTTCACGGAGGCCGAACGGCTCGACGCCGCCGGTTACACCACCGCTGCGTCGCTCTACCGCGAAGGCGCAGGACTGCCGACGGGCGGGCCTGAGTTGGGCGCGGGCGTCACCGAGTTCAGCTTCTTCCGCGACCTGCGCGGCGGCGGTCTGCCGAAGGACACGGGCAACAACGCCTCGGACTTCCTCGGCGTGAGCACGGATGGCGCGGGGACGGGCTTAGGCCAGCGCCTCGGCGCGCCAGGGCCGGAGAACGCTTCAAGCCCGCTTAACCGTAACGGCCTGTTCACGGCCGGCGCGCTCGACCCGACCATCTCGGCTTCGGCAGCGCCGAACCGCGTCCGCGACACGAACGACACCGGCACGAACAAGACCTTCGGCACGATGTCGATTCGTCGCACCTACACGAACAACACGGGCGGCGACGTGACGCGCCTTCGCTTCCGCATCATCGACATCACGGCCTTCCCACCGCCCGACGCGGCGACGGCCGACGTGCGTGCGCTCTCTTCGAGCGACATCATCGTGACCGTCGGTGGCTCGCCCGTTGACGTGCGCGGCACGACCGTCGAAGAGCCGCCCGCGCAACCTAACGGCGGCGCTTGGAATTCCTCTCTGAACGTCGGCTTCATCAACCTCAGCCAGCCGCTCGCCAACGGTCAGAGCATCAGCGTGCAGTTCCTCCTCGGTGTCGTGCAGCGCGGAAACTTCCGCTTCTTCATCAACATCGAGGCGGCCAACGGCGTTCAGACCTTCGCGCCGGGCGACGACATCTTCAGCGCGCCCCCGGTGAGTGGGCAATAAACCGTTCAAGGTCGTCCGAACGGACGATTGATGGCGATAGACGAAAGGGGCGGACGAAGGTTTCAGACATCTTCGTCCGCCCCTTTCGGCCGTTGGAGGCGCCCCTTGCGGCGTGCCTCTCAGCAGGCTCTCGCGGCCGTCGGTTTTCCCTTGCCGACCGCCCGAATTTATAGTATTTAACTTTCCGTTTTTGCGGTGGTCAGACTCGCGCAACAGACCTCGCCTATGCTATAGTTTCAATTTCACGCAGGGCTGCCCTTTTGTCACCCAGGTCCAATCGAAACAGTTGCAGATTTTGAAGACGGCGACCGTCTGTGTCTTTCACTCCAACTATTCGCGCAATCCTAAGTTTACCGCCGCACCAACGGACGGCAGGGCTTAACTTTTCCGAAAACTCTACTACCCCAACTTTCCACTTTCCATTGAAGGAGTTGCCCATGAGCAAGTTTTTCCGCCTCTCACTCATCGCGCTCTGCCTGTGTCTGGGCATGAGCGTGGTGGCCGTCGCGCAGTCGACGACAGACGGAGCCATCGGCGGCGTCATCCGCGACCCGAACGGCGCGGTCGTCCCGAATGCTTCCGTCACCGCGCGCAACGAAGAAACCAACAAAGAGAGCACGGCCACCTCTGACGAGGAGGGTCGGTTCCGCGTCGTGCAGTTGCAGCCCGGCAACTACACCGTGACGATTAATGCGACCGGCTTCGCCGGGTTCACGCAGCAGCGGATTGTCGTCGAGGTCGGCCGCGTCACCTCTCTCGAAGTGCCGCTCGCGGTGACGGCCTCGACCGAAACCGTCGAAGTCACGAGCGAAGCCCCCGTCATCGAGACGACGCGTCAGGACTTCGCCACCAACATCAACCAGACCTCCATCAACGAGCTGCCCATCAACGGCCGCCGCTGGTCGAACTTCGCGATTCTGACGCCCGGCTCCGTCCCCGACGGCAGCTTCGGTCTCATCAGTTTTCGCGGCATCTCCGGTCTGCTCAACAACTCAACGATTGACGGCGGCGACAACAATCAGGCGTTCTTCTCCGAGGAACGTGGACGCACGCGCATCAGCTACTCAATCAGCCAGTCGGCCATCCGCGAGTTTCAGGTCAACACCTCGAACTACTCGGCCGAGTACGGCCGCGCTGCCGGCGGCGTTATCAACTCCGTGACGAAGTCCGGCACCAACGAGTTTCACGGCGACCTCTTCTACTACCAGCGCAACAACCGCTTCGGCGCGCGCAATCCGCTGGCGACGCGCACCTTCTTCGAGAACGGCGTGACGCGCATCGAGGGCATCAAGCCGGAGGACGTGCGCCACCAATTCGGCGGCACGCTCGGCGGCCCCATCGTTCCGAACAGGGCATTCTTCTTCTTCAGCTACGACGAACAGAAGCGCAACTTCCCCGGCCTCGGCATCTTCAATCAGGCCAACTACCTGAGCACCGTCAACCGCACGACCCTGCTCGGTCGCGGACTGACCAACGCGCAGATAGACGCCGGTCTTGCCTTCATCACCAGCCTGACGGGCGAAGTGCCCCGTCGCGGCGACCAGCGTCTGATTCTCCCGAAGGTGGATTGGAACATCAACAGCAGTAACACCTTCACGGCCACCTACAACCGTCTCCGCTGGGTTTCGCCCGCAGGTATTCAGACGCAGGCGACCAACACGCTCGGACGCGCCAGCTTCGGCGACGACTTCGTCAACATCGACTCGCTGACCTTGCGTCTGGCTTCGAGCATCACGCCGACCATCTTTAACGAAGCGCGCTTCCAGTACGGCCGCGATAACGAATTCCAGAACAGTCAGCCGCCGCTTCCCGGCGAACCGACGACCGCCTTCGGCGGCACGCGCTCGCCCGATGTCGGTCTCCAGAACGGCCTCAACTTCGGTACGCCCACCTTCCTTGAGCGCCGCGCCTTCCCCGACGAGAAGCGCTGGCAGTATGCCGACAACGTCACCATCTCGCGCGGTCAGCACACCATCAAGTTCGGTGCCGACATCAATCACGTCAACGACCTGATTGACAACCTGCGCAACGAAGGCGGCTCCTTCTTCTACAACAACATCAATGACTTCCTCATTGATTACACCAACTTCACGACGGGTGGCGCGATTCGCGCCCTGACCGGCGGCAACAACGGCGTCTGCATCACCAACACGTCGAACCGCGCCGGTCGTTGCTACTCCGGCAACTTCAATCAGGGCTTCGGCCCGACCCGCTCGCAGTTCACGACCAACGACCTGAACTTCTACATTCAGGACGACTACCGCGCCACTTCGCGCCTGACCTTGAATCTCGGTCTGCGCTACGAGTACCAGATGTTGCCCGACCCGGTGATTCCGAATCCCGTCCTCCCGCAGACGGGTCGTATGCCGAGAGACAGAAACAACTTCGGCCCGCGTCTCGGCTTCGCGCTCGACGTGACGGGCGACGGCAGAACCAGCGTGCGCGGCGGCTACGGCATCTACTACGGCCGCATCATCAACGCGACCGTTTCCAACGCGCTCACCAACACGGGCGTAGCGTCGGCGCAGAATCAGGTCTCGATTAGCCCCAGAGCAGGCACGGCCGAGAATCCGGTCGCTCCTATCTTCCCGAACATCCTGACATCGGCGACAGCCGTGCCTCCGGCCGTGCAGTTCTTCGCCGAAGACTTCGCCGCGCCGCAGATTCATCAGGGCGACCTCGTGCTCGAACGCGAGATTGCGCGTAACACCGTCGTCTCGGTTTCGTACCTGATAAGCATCGGCCGCTTCCTGCCGACCTTCATCGACAGGAACTTGAACGTCCCGACCACGACACGCACCTTCGATGTCGTCGGCGGCCCCTTCGACGGCCAGCAGGTCACGGTGCCCTTCTTCACCGGCGCGCGTCCGAATCCGGCCTTCGCGCAGTTGACGGAGATTACCAGCCTCGTCCGCTCCGACTACCACGCGCTCGTGCTTCAGGCCAACCGTCGCCTGACCAACGGTCTGCAATTCCAGACCAGCTACACGCTCTCGAAGGCGACCGACACGGGTCAGACCTCTGCCGGATTCCCGCTCAACAACACGCCCTTCAACGCCTTCGACCCGTCTGGCGAAGCTGCGCGCTCGTCCTTCGACGTGCGCCATAAGTTCGTCGCCAGCGCCGTCTGGGTGCCTGACTTCTTCGCAGACCAGGGCGACAGCAAGGTTGGACGAGCCATCTTCAATGGCTTCACCATCTCGCCCATCTTCTCCTACTATTCGGGACGCCCGCTCAACGCCGGTGTGTCGGGTAACATCGCGGGCGGCACGGCGGGCGGCGTCAACGGCTCGAACGGCAACAACCGTTTCCCGCTGCTTGAGCGCAACGCCTTCAGCCAGCCCCGCCTCGTCAACATGGACTTGCGCATCTCGCGCCGCTTCCGCATCCGTGAGTCGATGAACTTTGAACTCCTCGCAGAGGGCTTCAACATCTTCAACCGGACGCAGGTGACGAACGTCAACAGCACGTTCTACACCATCGGCAATGCTCCCGCCGGGAGTCCGCCGGGAGCGAATCAGCGCCTGAACTTCAACAACGCTTTCGGCGCGACGACCGAAGCGGGCGGCACGCTCTTCCGCGAGCGTCAGATTCAGTTCGCCGCGCGCTTCCAGTTCTAACGAAAGCGACGCGCGGGGACGAACCCCACAGAGAGGG